>PHGD01000047.1 GCA_011090425.1 Nitrospira sp. LK70
CGGGCACGCAGCGGAACAGAACCATCATCGTGTTGCCTCGCAGCTCAAGCTTGTGGCTGACCGGATTCAGTCGCGAGGGGTGTCGGTGTGCACGGTCATTCGTGGCGGCCTGCCGGCCGATTCCATTCTTGAGTTTATTGACGGCTCCGACTGCGACCTCGTTGTCATGGGAACGCACGGCCGTCGCGGGCTCTCTCATCTCGTGAAGGGCAGCGTGGCTGAAGCCGTGTTGCGCCGGGCGTCGTGCCCAGTCCTCGCAGCAAAGCATTTCACGCAGACTCGGAGCGGCCGGCTTGCGGCGGCATCGTAGCGCGTGCAGAACGATCTATGAGAATTTGTCCCGGTGGAGCAGCAGTGTCTGAAGGATCGCCAAGAGAAGAGGTGAAGGGTGAACGGAAGCGGGTGGTGTACGGCTACCGGCCGCCATGGACGAGGATTTGGCGGTGGCTGTAGAGCAACAGCGCGTGCTGCTCGGCCTCATCCGCCCGGGCAGCTTGTCCTGTCTGCCGGTAGAGGTGGCACAGCAGTGACAAAGCCGCCGCTTCCCCGGCGGCATCACGCAGAGATTGAGAGAGAATGAGCGCGCGCTTCGCTGACTCGACAGCGTCGGTCAGCCCGTCATCTTCCGCATAGAGATAAGCGAGCCTGAGTCGCAGCAGGGCTTCAACCTGCCGGTCTCGCTCCTGTTCGGCAAGTTGGAGTCCCTCTTCGTAATACCGGCGCGCTTCGGGGGCTTGGTCCAACAACCACGAGGCCGTGCCCAGCGCCAGGACAGCGGCCAGTTCCTGCCGGCGATCCCGGCGCTCGGCTGCCTGATGCCGGACCTGCTGGAGCGCCGACAGACCTTGCCCGCTCGATCCGTCACCCACTTGGAGCAACCCCAATTGAATCAGTGCGTCATTCCGTCCAGCCTGATCTTTGGCACGATCAAACAATGTGACGGCTCGACTGAGCGACGCCCGCGCCTCTTCCAGATATCCCAATCGAGCCGAGACGCGCCCAGCCACCAAGAGAGCACGTGCATGGGTGAGTCGATCGGAGGGCCGAGCCAGAATGGGAACGGCTTCTCGCAACGCGACGTCGGCATCTCGGAATTTGCCTTGGCGTTCGTAGACCTGAGCGATCTTCACCAACGCGACGGCAATGCCTCGCGCCTGTTTCTTTTCGCGAAAGCTCGACAAGGCGAGTTGGTAGTAGGTGAGCGTTTCAGGAAAATGCTGTTGAAACTCGTGCGTCTCGCCGATTCGGAGCAGTTCCTCGCCGCTGAGTGTGTGGTCTGTGGATACGCGCTGAGACAAATTTAGCTGCGGTGGAGACCATTCTGCGCTTGGCGACAATGGAAGAAAAAAGGCCAGCAAGGCGGCCGGTCCCGCGCTCGATGAATGCATACTTGAAGGATGCGCCTGCTCGTTGGAGAGGTCAAGGGCGCGCCGCCGCAACAGAGTGAAGGGTGGAACTTGAATTGTGCAATGGCAAGAGGATGTGGGTTTGGAACCTTTTTTACCGAGTGTCGGTGTCGGACAGCCGGCTTATCCGTGGCCGATCGATAGGGACAAACTCAATATCCGCCAACACGCCGCGATGGTCCGATGGCCAGAGTGCGTCACCGTTCGGGAGGTGACCGGGATGGTCGAATGTCAGACGGCTTGAGCGCACGATAGGACTCTTTTCGTTACCTCCATCAAACAGGAAAATAAAATCGACGCGCCGATCGGCAGTGGGCCATTCAACATAGATGTTTTGCCAGACGGTGCCCCCGGATACTCCCGGATTCGCGACCCGGAAGACATCGATGAAACCGGCCTCTTTCTGCCATCCGGTGAGAACAGGAGATTGCTCTCCCGTGTTCAAGTCCCCCATGAGGATGGCTTGGCCCTTTCCTCGATGTTCACGGAACAACTCTCCGACTCGCTGGAGCTGGCATTCGTCTCCTTTCGAGGTGTGGGCGGAAAAGACCTGAACCGGTCCGTTCGGTGTAGTGATTTCAGCCCGGAGTAGAATGCGAGGATCAAGGCGATGTTGGCAGCGGGGCAGATCGTAGACCTCCGAGGCGGCGATTGGATATCGGCTCAAAATGGCCGGTCCCTCCCTGAAGCCGATGGCTGCGGCGATCAGCCGATCCAAGAGGCTGATTCCGAAGATATGTTCGGTCGCGGGAGCGAACACCATCTGGTACCCGAGCGCATCGGCGATTCGTTGCGGGACGTTGCCATGCTTCCGACTGTCCGACGCTTCCTGAAGAGCGATCACGTCAGGTTGCAGCTGCTGCAGTTCCTGGATTGTCATGTCGAGTCGTTCAGCGAGATGAGTCCCGCTCTCGAAAAATCCAGACCATGGTCCATCGTGCAGCAGGTTGTAGGTCAATACACGCAGTCCGGGTGAATCACTTCGACCTTCTTCAGCGTGAGCTGCCGGATTGCAGAGCAGCAACATGACGGCCAGCCACGGGAGCGTATGAGCGGTGCGATTGATCATGGGTGATGTCCATAACCATACGCCTCCCTTCCAAACCTTTCCACCTTGAATTATATAATGACGCGACTCGGCGATTGGAGCTGATCTTGGCATCGTCCTTGCGCAGGCTTTTTACCCGGTGCTAAGATCCGAACATCAGAAACATGAGGAACCTGTTTCAGGGAACACCATGCCGAACATCACGTTACTTGTGTCGCCCAGTTGTGGAGCCTGTCCCTCTGCCAAGAGCCTGTGGAAGCAATTGAGGGTCAAATACAGCTTCTCCTATCGGGAAGTTGATATTACGACGAAAGACGGTCAGGAACTGGCCGACCGCCATTCTGTCAGAGCAGTCCCTGCAACGATTATCGATGGACGATTGACCTTCGTCGGGGTGCCGAGCCGCGAAAGTGCGGAAAAGGCCATTCAGTTGAAGATCAAACAACGGGAAGGATAGGCACTGGTAGAAATTATCCTCCTCGTCGTGAATGTTGGCGCACCAAAGATTCAATCTTTACCAGTACCGAAGGATGAGCGAGATCATGGACGAAGACGATATTGAGCTACCTGATCTTCCACTTCTTGACAAGGGTCCTCCACCCGACTGTCCAATCTGCGGCGATCCCATGTCTTTTATCGACGGCGATTGGGCCTGTGTGGACTGCAACGGAGAGCTCTTGGGACCGGAGACAGGGTAGCGTACAATGACTCGCCATGTTGCGGGTCGTTTCCGGTCGGTTTCATCCCGATTTAGAATCTGCTCTTGTCGAGCGTCTCACGTGTATCAAGGCAAGGGATTTCCTTGCGTCCATCGCGATCTTCGTTCCCTCCAAGCCACTAGCCGACCGTGTTCGCACTTTGCTTGGAATCGAACACCGGCTGTCTTTCCTGAACCTACATGTCTTGACCTTCCATCAATTGGCTCTCCGACTGGCCGGAGAAGTACCTGTCGGCCAACGGTTGCCCCGGATCGTTGACGAGCTGTTCTTCGAACAATTGGTCCGTCACATTGTTCGCAGCAAATTTTCCAGCCAGGCTCCCTTACAACGGCTCAGGCAATCCTCTGGGACATGGAGCGCGCTTTGGGCGACGATTCGCGATTTGAAGGATGCCGATGTCGATCCAGTACAGGCGCTCCAAGGCCTAGGTGAAGGCTGTTTTGGAGAAGATGATCAGGAATGGCTCAGCGCACTGGTTTCACTCTTTGCGGCAGTGAAGCAAGCGGGCAAGACGCTTGGGGTCGGAACGCAAGACGATCTGGCCGAGGCGCTGATCCACTTTGCCCCGACTGCCTCGTTCCTCCAACCATTGAGGGAAGTGTTCTATTATGGGTTCTACGACCTGACTCAGGTGCAGCTGTCGCTCTTTGAAGCGATCAGCCGAGCGAAGGACACGACATTATTTTTTCCGCTGGAGGACGTTCCGGTCTGTGGATTCGCCCGGCGCTTTTTCGATCGCTGCATCCAGCCGCTGGTGAGGTCAGACGAGGCGATGATCCGATTGGAGCAGAAATCCTCCACCGCGGCCGAACCTCCCGTCCAGCTCACTATTCGGAGTGTGATCGGGGCAGAAGAAGAATTGGCGACAACGTGCCGCACGATTCTCGATTTGGTTGAAACCAACGGGTATCGATTCGAGGAGGTCGGCGTCACTGCCAGGACGCTCGATCCTTACAGTCTGCATCTCCAATCGATCTTCGGTCGACATCGCATCCCCTTTCGGACGACCGCCTCGCAGCCATTGATTCAAGAACCGATCTGTAAACTCGTGTTGCAGTTGGCCTCCCTGCCGTTGAACGATTTCTATCGCGCGTCGGTCCTCGATGTCGTGACGTCTCCGCTCTATGTCACTGATTTGCGCGACGAGCTGTCGGAGTCATACCGATCCGAACAGTGGAAGCTGCTCGTTCAAACCCTGCACATCACTCATGGAGTCGAGGAGTGGAAACGGTTGGAGCAAGCGAGCCAAGCTTCGCTGGTCCTGGAAGGCGAGGAGAGTCTCGTTGATTCTATGGCGATTGCGCCTGAGGTGATCAGTCTGCTTTGGCAGGTGGTCTCACAGCTCACACAGGACTGTTCGGCCCTTCCATCACGAGGCACGATCGGCCGGATGGTCACGGCTTGTCGGGCTCTCGTTGATCGGCGTCTGCGTCGGCCTGAGTCAGTGGAATCGAGCACCGAAGCTATGCAGCTTACGCGCCAAGCCGTGACGTGGGAAGCCATCGATCGCATTTGGAGCACCCTTCTGGAATTGGAGTCGCTCAATGAGGAGCTGACTTGGGCCGAATTTGTCGAATTGCTGACGCATACCTTCGAGAGGACGCCGAAGCCTTTGCCGGATGGCTCACCACAGGGAGTGATGGTATACGACGTCATGGCGATTCGTGGGGTGCCGTTCAAAGCCCTATTCGTCCTCGGCCTGAACGAAAAAGTCTTTCCGCGTTTTATCCGAGAGGATGCATTCTTGCGTGATCGCCATCGGCTGGTGCTCGACGCCACGCTCGGATTTAAGATCGACGAAAAGTTGACCGCGTATGGAGAAGAGGCGTTGCTCTTCCACCTCTGTTGTCAGGCTGCCTCTCAGCGCCTGTACCTATCCTATCAGCGGGCCGATGAATCGGGGCGCATGCTGGCCCTGTCTCCCTATCTCGGAGAAGCTCGCCGGCGGTTCCGCCAAGATCAGCAACCGAGTGATGTAGTGCCCCGTCGCCTGACGGATCGAGTCTCGCAACGGCCGACGATCAAACGGTTCCTGTCGCCGGCTGAACTGAGTCAGTGGTTGGCGATCAGTGGGGAAGACCCGACCGAGCTGGTACAGGCGCTCGGGCGTGACGCGGATACGTACCGCCATGCGGCATCGGCGCTCGATCGAATCGAAGAGGATGGCGCAATGTTGAATCTCTTCGATGGGATAACAGGGATGGTCGAGTCCCATTGGACGAGGGTTATGGAACGGGGCCTCGCCCCGACGCCGCTCGAACGGTATGCGCGCTGTCCCTTCCAATATTTTGCCGCCGATGTGCTGCGACTCGAGCCGAGCCGCGTTGCGATTTCACAGGAACCGGATGCAGCGCTGGTCGGTACGCTCTGCCACGCTGCATTACGAGGTGCCTATGAACGGCTTGTGAAGGAAGGATGGCCGACCGAACCAGTGACGGGCAAGACGGTGGAGCAGGCGATCCGTGTGTCGGTGGAGCAAGCGGCGGCGAGCTTGGAGTCACAATATCGGACAGGCCACTATCTGCTGTGGGAGTTGGGGAAGGAACTGGTTGTGAGGCTTGTGTCCGAGGCGGCGAAAGAGGAAGAGGGTAAGCAAGCAGAACACCCGTGTATACCTATTGCCTTTGAAGTGGATGGAACAGGAACGGTTCCCGGCGTCCTCGATGATGGGTCGTTGAAGATCCGTGGTCGCATCGATCGGCTTGATCGGAATCGAACCACCGGCGCATTACGTGTGGTTGACTACAAGTTCAAGGTCGGCTCATCCATGAAACCGGAAGACCGTAATCTGGCTCAATCGGCAGTCCGTGGGTATCGGCTGCAACCACCACTCTATAGTTGCCTCACCGTTTCAGGACAGTCCACAGCGAGCCAGGTGCAGTTTCTGTTTCTCGCCCCTCGGTGGTCAACGTCAATCTGTCGCTCGACGTTTGAGGCGGTGTCATGGTCATCCGATACCGGCACAGTCATCCAGAACACGATTAGAACGTTGGTGGATGGTATCCGTGCCGGACGATTTTTCATTCTTCCGGATGGCTATTGCGAAGGATGTGAATTTCGCGTGGTCTGTCGGAGGGAACATGCTCCGACTTGGTGGAGGGCCCATCGTGCGGCAGAACCCAAAACCCTGAAGATGCTTCGCCTGCAGAAGATTGACGATGAATAACGATCTCCTGGTATCGGATCGCATCGATCGCAACGTGGTCGTCGTAGCAGGAGCAGGGACAGGCAAGACGACCTTGTGAATCGTCTCGTGTATCTGCTCATGAAAGAGCCCAATCCGGTCATGATTACGCAGGTCGTCGCCCTGACGTTCACCAACAAGGCGGCGACCGAAATGAAAGTACGGTTGCGCGAGCGGCTCGCCGTTCTCGCCTGCCCGGAGGCCGATTCGATACGATCAAGCGATGGGGGGGCTGTCTCATGCAGCGATCTTCAAGCAAGATATAGACTGAGCATCGGCGAGATCGCCGCTCGTGCTCAGGCGGCACTCAACGACATTGAAAAGGCTCAGATCGGTACCCTGCACAGTTTCGCCGCGCACCTATTAAGACTCCATCCGCTGGAGAGCGGAGTCGATCCTGATTTCAAAGAAGACGACGGCTTGCGGTTTGAAGAGCAGTTCACCGCCGCGTGGGATTGCTGGCTCGATCATGAATTGAGCCGAGCCGGACAACAGCATCATCTGTGGCGATCGGTCTTGTCGCCGACCACTCTCGAAGCGGTCAGCGCGTTGGCCCGGTCCTTGTGCAGCGAATTAATTGATCTCACTACCCTGCAAGAGCAAGTCGAATCGACGGCAGTGACGCCGGCCATCTTGCATTGGATCCAACACATGGAAGACCGGGCGAATCAGCTCATGAAAACCTATGATCGGCCGAAGCGCCGTAAGGTCGAGCATATGCTCGTTGCGACGGCGTCTCTGATGCGGCTTGTGGCCGCAAAAGGATTGCCAGGTCGGCAAGACTTGACGACGGCAGAAGGAGAATGGCTCGGCAAGGATCTCGGAAGCGCTGTGGCCGGATGGGAAAAGGGCGATTTCAAAGAGGCCGCTTTGTTCATCCAGACGGCGCAACAGCTTCTGTCGGTCGATCATGCATTCTTGAACGATCTCCTGAACCTCCTCATCCCGCTTGTGCGGAACATACGCGAAACCTTTGCTCGGCAAGGCTGGATTTCGTTTGATGGGTTGCTGGCACGGGCGCGGGCGCTCCTCTTCGAACATCCGTCTGTCCGTGAACGGATCAAACGGGACTATCGAGCCGTGCTGGTCGATGAATTTCAGGACACGGACCCCGTGCAGTACGAAATCATCCTTGCCGTCTCGGAGCAGCAGGGCAGCCAGGCGCCTGACTGGCAGGCGATGCGGCTCGAACCGGGGAAACTCTTCATTGTCGGAGATCCCAAACAATCGATCTATGCCTTTCGCCGTGCCGACATCGAAGCCTTCGACCGAGTCGTGGAAAAAGTCACGGCTGATGGTGGAGCGATCGAGACGTTGACGACGAATTTCCGAAGCGATGCGGCAGTCTTGGAGCCGGTGAATGAGGTCTTCGATCGGCTGTTCGAACGGAAGCCGCTGGTCCAGCCGGCGAATGTCCGCCTGGAGGTGCGCCCTCAGCGACGATCGGCCTCGATCGAGCCGGGCGTTCGTCTCAGCGTGACAATCCCGGACGGTGAACAAGAGACATTCGATGCGGCGGGAGCGACGAGGGCCGAGAGCGAAGTGCTGGTTCGCTGGCTGACTGACGAGGTCCTGAATCGTCCTTCCATGAAACCCGGCCACGTGGCGTTGCTGTTTAGAAAGCTTACGCAAGCCGATGCCTACCTCGATGCCCTGCGTCGGCACGACATTCCGTACATCATTGAAGGGGAAAAGCATTTCTATCGCCGTCAAGAGGTGATCGACCTCGTCAATTTGCTGCGGGTCTTGGATCATCCTCATGACGAGATCGCCTTGACCGGCCTCCTTCGTTCACCGCTTGGGGGGCTAGCTGATGGGGAACTCTATGAGCTCAAGCAGGCAGGGTGTTTCAATTATCTCGATGCGAAGCGCCTGGAGGGATGGCCCCATACCTGTGCCGCAGCAGTTCGGCGACTGTACGAGCACCTGGCTTGGCTCCATCGGGCCATCGCTGTGCTGCCATTGGTTGAGGCCATCGAACTGATGTTTGACCGATTGCCGATTCTGGATTTGGCAGCCGCATCGCTGCATGGCGAACAGGCCGTAGCGAATCTCATGAAGGTCAAACAGACGGCTGCCTCATTAGCCGACCGGCCCCACATGACCTTGAGTGGATTTGTGGAGCTTATGATCGCCAGGCTTGAAGAACAACCGGACGAATCGGAGAGCCCTCTCGCTGAGGAGTCGCTCGAGGCCGTGCACGTCTTGACGATTCATAAAGCCAAAGGCTTGGAATTTCCCGTTGTGGTGCTGCCGGGCCTCCACCAGGGGAGCGGGCGGGAGCGGAGCGTGCCGCAGGTCTCGTACGATTGGTCGAGTGGAACCTATGGGCTTTCTCTGGACCGTCATCGATCCCTCGGCTCGCTGCTGGTCCAACACAAGCTGCGGCTTCGAGAAGAGGCGGAACGGCGACGGGTGCTCTATGTGGGGATGACCAGGGCTAAGGAATTGTTGTTGTTATCGGGAGGGATGACGAGCCGCTCCGTCGGTGAAACGGTTTTCGACCTATTGCAGAACATCGGTACGGGGGAGATCGGAACAGCCTCGACCGAGGCCTTGAAGGTCGGCGGATGTAGGATTCCTCATCGCGCCGTTGCGGCACCGAAACGAAAGTCGCCACGTCGACGTTCTGAAAGCGTAGGTAGCGCGTCATTGATCGATCCAGAGGAGATTGCCTCGCTGTGGGAAGCAAGGGCCGCTCGATGGACCGAGATTCGTGAGACCCCACATCATCTGACGCCCACGAGGCTGGGTAAGCGAGGGGTGGTCATACGTGAGACGACCCCTGTTCGACAGGATATGGAGATCGGACGATTGGCCGGAGTGGTGGCGCACCACCTGCTCGAGCGATGGGATTTTTCACAGGACCCTTCCGGGTTACTTTCTCATGTTGATTCAGCCCTTCGATCTGTCCTTGGACCAGACGAACAACCTAGAGCTGGAGCGGTCGCTGACTCCATGAACGATCTCCTGGTGACGTTCGGTCGATCTGAGGCCTATGCACGTCTCCGCTCATCCCAGATCCTCGGCCGTGAAGTTCCGTTCATCATGCCGTGGGAGGACAGGCAAGTCATGGAAGGAGTCATTGACCTCATCTACCGGCTTGATGGAGAGCTCTGGATAACCGACTATAAGACGGACATGGTATCGCCGGATCAAGCGTCGGCTCGGGCCGAGCAGTACCGCACACAGAGTGAGATCTATAAGGCTGCTGTAGAGCAGGGACTGGGAATCAAGCCGCGTTTTCACTGTCTGTTTCTGCGATGTGCGACGGTAGTAGAATTATAAGAGATAGGGGAGAATGGAAATGGCCAGGCGCGAGCACATCTCAGCTGAGGCCTTTGCCAAGCTGGTTCAGCAGGCGATCGCAGACCTGCCGCCTCCCTATGCCAAACTGATGGAATCGATCGCTGTCCTGGTGGAGGAGGAACCGTCTCAGGACGTGCTCGAAGACCTTGAACTGGACAGAGCGGACGATTTGCTTGGGCTGTACCAAGGCCAGTCGTTGGCGGCTGACTCATTTTTCAGGCCAGGCGGGGAAGCGCCTCCGCAGATTTCCATCTATCGCGGACCGATCCTCCGATTGTGTAAGAGTTCGGAAGAAGTGGTTCAGGAAGTGTACGACACGGTGGTGCACGAGTTGGGCCACCACGTGGGCCTGGACGATGACGAGATGCCGTACTGACAAAGTGTTGAGATGTGAGTACTGAGTTGAAAGCGTGGGAAACCCTTCACTCAGCACTCATGACTGTTAGGAGTGCGCAGCCGTCAGCCTCGCTTTTTGATAGCCCCAGATAAGCATGCTGGCCCCAACCAACACCATGGGCAAGGACAGAATTTGACCCATGGTGATCGGTCCCAAGATAAATCCCAAGTGCAGATCCGGTTCACGGAAGAATTCTACGATCAGTCGGCTGATCCCGTAACCGGTGATGAAACTCCAAAAGACCGTGCCGGCCGGGGTCGGACGTCGATCGATCCACCATAATGCCGTGAATAAGACAAGGCCTTCCAATGTTGCCTCATACAATTGAGAGGGATGGCGGCAAGCAGGGCCCCCCGCGGGAAAGACCATGCACCAACCCACGTCGGTTGACCGACCGAAGAGTTCACCGTTGATGAAGTTTCCGATCCGACCGAACCCTAAGCCGATCGGTGTGACGCAGGCGGCCAAGTCTGCGATGGTATAGGCAGGAATTCCTTGCCTTCGGCTGAACCAGATCAGGGCAATGATGGTTCCGAGGAGCCCACCGTGGAAGGACATGCCGCCTTCCCAGACCGCGAGGAGTTTCAGTGGGTTTTGGATGTAGTAGGAAAAATTGTAAAAGAGTGTGTAGCCGATGCGCCCACCGAGAAATACGCCGAAAGCAGCGTAGACGACCATATCATAGATCTGGTCCTTCCTGATCGCCAGTTCTTTTCGAGCGACTTTATGTTGGATAAGGAAGTAAGCCGCGGTTAGGCCGATCAGGTACATCAACCCATACCAGCGGAGCTGGATGGGACCCAGCGCCACAAGCACTGGGTCGATGTTTGGGTAGGGGATGGCGGCTGCTGGACCCATCACTGTGCTTTCAGTCCAGTCCTTCGCGAGATGGCGCTCATAGCTTGAAAGGAACGCGAATATTGATCATACACAGTACCCTTAGCGACCTACGGCAAAACTTGCCGCTGGATCATACGGGGGCTCCTGTGTCAATGCAAGCGCGACAAAGGTTAGAAACGCTTAAAGTTCGACCCTGGTAAATCGGCCTCCATGGCTGATTCACCAGCATGGATGAATCGAAAGTGTTGGTTTTCTGAAACGACTGTGTCCCAGCCTGTCGAGAAAAAGAGACCAAAAATTAGTCACTCCTAATTGCCAAAAAACGCCCCCTACGGTTTTTCGCGGAAATCGCGCCCTCTCCGAACATTCTTATCCTGGCACAGAGCATGCTCAAACATCTCGACATAGAAAGGGTCCTTAAACGATCTTCCGGCTCATTCACCATCACGAGGAGGTTCACCATGTCGGAGCAGGAGAATCAGGTCGCCAAGGCAGCAGCACTTATCGCCGGTGGGGCGGTCATCGGAGCAGGACTCGGGCTCCTCTTCGCTCCACAGACCGGTGTGGAAACTCGCCGAAGTATCAGCCGCTATGCCCGCAAGGCGCAAGTGCAGACCAGCCGATGGGGCAAGGCGATCAAGTCGGGAGTGGAGGGAGCGCTGGACCGTAAGGCCGGGAAAGAGAAGGGCTGTGAGCAAGAACGGCCACAACTGACTGCGGTGTTGAACTAAGCTTCTCGAAGATCATCGGTAGCAGGTCACCCCGTCGCTCTCCTCCGTCGGCACGGGCTGCCTGGTACCGATGGTCCGAGGGGATCTGAATGCTGATGATCCCGGCCAGTCCTCCTACTCGATCATCTTCTTTCGGATAACCAGAACTGTCCAGGATCCCTTTGGGGTCCTCCTGGCAGGCGAGACAATTCTCAGTATAGTCGGGCGGCATCAGGGTGCTGAGGAGCCTTCCCCCGTCGATCCATTCGGTAAGCGGCATCGTCGAGGCCGGTTGGCTCGCAAGCCGCTTCAGCACCGTTTCTTCGTATGAATCCGGCGCATTCTTCTCCGAACGGCGACAGTCAATCCCGTAAAGCCTTCCTGGACGGCCGCGAGCGCAAGCAGTTTTCCATTCTACGTTCGAAATTCGTACCATGGCTGTTCTCTTACTTCGGGATTTTGGATGATGGTTCCGGTACCCTCTTGATGGAAATAGAGAGGAGGAAACCACAGGCCTGTCGGACTGACACCGGGAACGGTTCCGCTCACGGGCGAGACGAACAGATCCAGCTCGCATTCATACATTGTGATGAGCAGAATCGGGAAGCCGGGTGACGTGCAGGGTCGGAACGATGGGAGTCTGTCCGCCGCATGTTGTAGCGCATCGAGAACGAGATTGCTGGAAGAATTTCCTGAAGGTCTTGTTTGAGCTACCGGTGTTCTATTTCAGTTGAACGGCACCCCATCTTGAGCAGGGTGAACGGGTAGGGAAGAGGTGGCGAGAAAAGTGACTGTGGTCCGTAGCCGCTATGGTAGAATCCGCCTCTCGCCGGAGTGGCGGAATAGGCAGACGCAAGGGACTTAAAATCCCTCGGGCTCAAAAGGCCTGTACCGGTTCGATCCCGGTCTCCGGCACCAGTCACTGTGGCTCGTGTATCAGTCGCGAACGAACCTATAGAGGGATTCATGAATATAAAAAGCATAGTGGTGCCCGTTGTCAGCGGCCTACTTTTTCTGTTTGTCCTGGGCGTTGGGGCTTGGGTCATGACGGCGCCTCTGGCAGCCGGGGAGGTCGAGACGAAGCGTTGCAATGAATACGTGGACCAGTTGGACATGCTGAAGCGATACAACTGGTTTTGGACTCCCTATCATCGTCGAATGGCATTCAACGATTGCTTGACAAGAAAGTTGGGCGAGCAAAAGCAACCATAGGAGGCCTTTCCGTCAAAGCGCTCGTCCTACGAAGTATCGGGAGTAAAATCGGTTGGGCCCTCTTCAAAATATTCCTGGTTCGGTATCCCATGCGTGCTGGTGACTTCTTCCGCGTATTTTCTAGTGCTCTCCTCGCGTTGATCGTGCTTCAGGTGTGGCATGCGACCTCGGTGTTCCCTGGGTGGGAGTTCGTCGACGGTAACGAGAGGGCGAAGGTCTATGTTGATCCAAAGACCGTCACCCGGAGCGGTGCATGGGTGAGCGTGTGGGTCATGGATGATCTGAAGACTGCTCAGACACGAGGTTTCAGGAAATACTTATCTTCTCGTGCCCAAGAAGAACACGACTGTATCAAAGGACACTTTCGGCTGCTGACCTTGGAATATTTCTCGGGGAATATGGGGTCCGGAGAAGTGCTGTATAAGACGTCAGGGGAATCGGACTGGGCACCTATCCCACAAGGAACGTTGGCTCAATCAGTCTGGGAATTTGTCTGCGGAAGTAGAATTCCTTGACGACGGGTGGGAGAAGTCAAAGCGGAGGCCTTTCCCGCCCTCATTCTCAACTGATGCCACTCAGGATCAGACAGACAGAGGGAGGCTCACGGCTGTCGGGAATCACCCGCAATCTCCCGTTTGTGCTTCACAGATTGCGCGCCGTCACTTCTTAAAGATCAGCCTCGGGTTCGTCATGTTCGCCGTCGCAACTGTTACCAATTCCCACCCATTGGCGCCGAATTCATTCAACGCGGCCCGCATGTCCTCCGTGTCCGGCAGCACCTCGATAATTTGGTATTGATAGCGCTTCGGCTCCTGAGCCGTTACCGCGAATGGTTGGCCAAGGAGCACCATGAGTCCGAGGACCACAAGAGTGACGGCTGCTATTGTCCAAGCAACTGAAATTCGTATGGTCAACATATATCACCTCGCTGGAGTTGTAGGTTAAGATTTGCACCATGCGTCAGTTCTGCCGACGGCGACATCCCCTACCTCTGTTCTTACTGGCTGCGTGGTCTTGTTGCAAGTGTCGGCGGCGAGCATTGAGGATTTCAATCTCATGGCAGATTGTAGAGGAAGCTGGAAGGGGATCTGGCCTTTCGGATGCTGGTAGCGAATCAGCGGTCGGATTTCCAGACGCGCAGCGACTTCCGGAAGTAGCATCTGGCCGTCTGGGCCGATCTGTTTGTCCAGGGGTTGAAAGTCTGCCAGCGGCAGGCTTGGTCAAGTTGGGCCACATCGCCTTGGATGGCACCAAGGTCAAGGCGAATGCATCGAAGCACAAGACGATGGGCTATGGCCGGATGGTCACGGAGGGGGCCCGGTTGCAAGCCGAGGTCGAGACGGTACTCAAGCTGGCCGAGGCCGCTCTCAAGCAGGTGGCTCATGAGGCACGCCAGACAGCAGGCCCTCGTCGCGGCCAGCCGCCGCAGGCGTCACTTCTTAAAGATGAGCCTCGGTTCCGTCATGCTGCCCATCGAGACTGCCACCAGTTCCCATCCGTTTGCGCCGAACTCGTTCAGCCTGGTCTGCATGTTCCCAGTATCGGGAAGAACTTCAATGATTTTGTACTGAAACCGTTTCGACTCTTGTGCTTTCGCGGTGAATGGTTGGCCAAGGAGCAACATGAGTCCGAGGGCCACAAGACTGACGGCTGCTATTGTCCAAGCAACTGAAATTCGTATGGTCATCATAAATCACCTCGCATGTGATGTGAGTTAGGAATGCGCCACCCGCCAGTTTTTACCGCAGCCGAGATCAACCTCGAGCGGCACTGATAAGCCCAACTGCTTGCCGACACCTTCCATTTCTTGCTTCACCAGCCGCCTTGCTTCTTCCAGGTCATGATCCGGCACTTCGAAGATCAGTTCATCGTGAACTTGGAGGATCATCTTCACGTGGGGCAGTTCATCGTGGAGGGTATTGTGAACGTTGATCATGGCAACCTTGATCAAGTCCGCCGCGGAGCCCTGGATGGGGCTGTTCACCGCCATGCGTTCGCCGAAGCCTCGTTGTGCCGGATCGCTGCTTTGTAGCTCTGGAATCGGCCGGCTACGACCAAGGATTGTGGTGGTGTAGCCATTCTCTCGTCCTTCGGCGATATTTCGATCCATGAGCGCGCGCACCGCCGGGAACCGCTCAAAGAAGGTGTCGATGTACTTCTTTGCCTCCGGTTGGGGCACGCCCAGATTTTGGGAGAGACCGAAGGGACTGATTCCGTAGACGATGCCGAAGACGACTGTCTTGGCGGCGCGGCGCATGTCTCTGGTGATCTGACCGGAGGGCAGGCCGAATATTTCCATGGCTGTGGCCATATGAATGTCCTCCCCCCTGGTAAACACGGACAGCAGACGAGGATCTTGCGAGAGATGGGCGAGAATACGCGGCTCGATCTGGCTGTAGTCCGCGCAGAGGAGCTGGTGGCCCTTGGGGACGATAAACGCTTCACGGATGCGGAGACCATAGTCGCCTTTCACGGGGATGTTTTGGAGGTTTGGGTCGGTGGATGAGAGGCGTCCGGTTGCCGCGACAGTCTGGTTCAGCGACGTGTGGAGCCGTTTGGTCTCCGGATGCACCAGTTCCGGAAGAGCATCCACGTAAGTCGACTTGAGTTTGCTGAGGCTTCGGTAACTCAGAATCTGTGCTGGTAGCTCATGTTGGGCCGCAAGTTGTGTGAGCGTATCTTCATCGGTGGAGTAACCGGTCTTGGTCTTGCGCAGGGGTTTTAGGCCGAGCTTTTCGAATAGGACCGTCGCCAGTTGTCTTGGTGAATTGATGTTGAATTCGTCGCCGGCCGATCTGGCGATGGTTTCCATCATGCGGTCTAACTCCCGTTCGAGCTCCTTACTCAATTCGCGCAGCCGTTCGACATCGAGCAAGAACCCGTTCCGCTCGATGTCCACCAGGACCGGGACGAGCGGCATCTCAACCTCGGTGAAGAGTTTCAAGCTGCCTTGCTCCGTCAATTGCCCTCTCATGATCGGTTCGAGTTCGACCAGGGCAGCAGCGGCTTCCGTTGCCGCTTCGCGCGAACCGGTGCCCACTTCGAAGAGGGACTGCGGTTGGAGCTTCTCCTGCTTTTCCGATCCCAGCCGTTTTCCTAATCGCTCCAGCATGATTGTGTCGAGGCTGTGGTCACGGCGGTTGGGGTTGAGCAAATAGTCCGCGATCATCGTGTCCATGTACGGCGGGGCCAAGGTGACGCCGATGCGGTGAAAGGCCAACAGGGTGGCCTTGAGGTCGTGCACGATCTTCGGCCTGTGCACGTCATGCAAGACGGGTATGATCGGCCGCAGGAACGTGTGCACATCGATCGGAATAAAGCCTGTCTGCTCGCCGATGGAAAGGGTCAGGCCTAGGACGTCGGCGTGAATACCTGGCCGACCGGTCAGCAAACAGTGCACACCGAGTGGACCGGATTTCGGTACACCGTCGACGAATCGCCTGGCGGTCGTTTCGTCCTCGATGATGACGGTCGCTTGGAGCTTCGCCTCCGGCTGCTTCGGCGAGGGTTGGAGACTCTTGAGGAGGGAGGTGAATTCCAGCTCGCGCAGCAGATCGGACAGCTGGTCGTCATGGGGCGGCTTGAGCTGGCAGGACTCCGGATGGAATTGCACAGGACTCTGGGTATCGATGGTCGCCAGTCTTCGGCTGAGCCGTGCATTGTCCGCCTGTTCGGTGAGGAGCGTCTTGACGCGAGCCGGTGCGACCTCGTCGAGGCGTTGGAGCAGTTCATCGATCGTCCCGAATTGTGTGATCAACTTCATCGCGGTTTTCTCGCCGACCCCTTTCACGCCTGGTATGTTGTCGCTGCTGTCGCCCATCAGACCCATGACTTCGATGACTCGCGCCGGCTCGACGCCGAACTTGGCGACACATTCCGCTTCGCCTGACCACTTGTCTTTCACGGGATCGTAAATCCGCACATGGGGCGTCACTAGCTGGAGCATGTCTTTATCGCCGGTGACGATGACGATGTCATAGCCGGCCTGCTCCGCCTGGCGGGCCAAGGTGCCGATCAGATCGTCAGCTTCGTACCCGGCCTGCCTGACTGCGGGAATATTCAGTGCCTGCACCACACGATGAATATAGGGAATCTGCGCCTTCATTCCGTCCGGCATCGGTGGACGCTGCGCTTTATATTCCTTGAATTCCTCGTGTCTGATGGTCGGGCCCTTTTCGTCGAAGGCGACGGCCAGACCATCCGGTTTGTGTTCGCGGATGATCTTGAGGAGCGTGGTCATGAATCCGTAGACCGCATTCGTCTGCAGGCCTTTGGAATTATTGAGAGTCGGCAGAGCGAAGAAGGCGCGATAGATGTAGGCGCTGCCGTCGATGAGGTAGAGGGTTTTGCGCTGGTCCGTCGAGTCAGACATACGCACAGCCTATAGCGTTCAACTATCAGCAGTCAGAAAGGGATTGTCGGCTTCTCCCGACGGTTCTCGCTTCATGAGTCGGAGGCGATGATCAGCGGCGGCGTTCCAAACTTCTGGCGCATGTTGTTGATGGCACTCAGGACAGCCGGGTGACCGATCATTTTTGCTTCCAACTTGCGCTTGCCGGGAAAGTCCAGCATCGTCACGCCGATCAACATCGTGAGAATGCCTTGACCCGGCAAAAACAACATCAAGAATCCGGCGAACAAAAAGATGGCTCCGACGGCGTTCTTGACGATATGGCCGAGCAACCGAAGCACAGGGTGATGGTTTTCCATCCAATTCCGCGGGACACGGGTGTCGAAGAAATCTGCCGGAAGCCGGACGAGGATGAACGGGATCGCAATCAATGATCCGACGAAGAAAACAACCGAGAGCACCGTCAGCGTAACGAGGGTTTCGGTCGAGATATACTGCTGAATCGCGGAAAGAAGCCCATCCATCGGTCGGCATCCTAGCATGGGCTTCTGTACCTCTCAAGATAGATCGGGCCGAGGTCTCGTGTTTACGCAGTCGTCTTCGATCGTTATAATCATTCGTTATGGAGCCTCGGTATGAATCTTTGTCGATGAAAGCGAGACGCATGACGGCCCAATAATCTCCAACGAAGTCGAGCCCCGATCAGAGACTCCGTCAACAGCGTGAGAGCACGCGCGCAGAAGAAGTAGGTATGTCGACTAAACCGAAGTTCGTCATCTTTGCCCACAACGCCACCTACGATAAGCTGCACCAGGTCGCGACGCTCGGTATGACAGCTGCGGCGATGGGCAAAGACGTGATCATCGTCCTGTTGTTCTGGACGATCAAAAAACTCGCGGAAGGGAGGATCGATCAGATCGATTTCCCCCCAGAATATGCCGAATCGGCTGCGGAAGTTGCCCGGCTGCTTAAAGAGAAAAAGGTGCCGAAGATCTCGGAGATGTTCCAAGATGCCAAGCATGTCGGGAAGCTGCGGATGATTGCCTGCAGCGCCGGATTGGAATATATGGGTGTAGACAGTTCTGCGGTCGAACAGAACGTCGACGAGGTGTTGGGCCTGCCCGCCATCCTTTCATTAACTGCTGACGCCGAAACAAAGCTCTTTATCTGAGGCAGGTGAAAAGTGATAGATTGTTCCCCTGTCCGATCGTACGGTTCACATCTTACCGTTCTCGTCTAACGACTTCTCGTTACTCCCACTCGATCACACAATTCGGTCAACTTGCATGTGCTGCACAGAGGCGAGACCGGAAGACAGAGGTTCTGCCCATAGGGAACGAGGAGGTCGTTGTAGATGATCCAGTATTGCTTGGGTAGCGTGAGCCGAAGGGCCTGTTCAGATTCTTCTGGTGTCTTCGTCTTGATATAGCCCCATCGATTGCTGATCCGATGGACATGAATATCGACACAGATCCCAGGCTTGCCGTATCCGATAGTCACAACCAGGTTCGCGGTTTTTCGTCCTACTCCGGGTAAGGTGACCAGTTCATCGATGGAGTCCGGTACCATCCCGCCATACTCGTCGAGCAACTTGCTGGAGATCTGGTGAATGGCTTTGGCCTTTATCCGGTAAAAGCCGACCGGATAAATAATCCGTTCGAGCCTCTTCAGCGACAGCTTCAGCATGGCTTCCGGTGTGCGAGCCATGACAAAAAGTCGGTCGCCCGCTTCCCTTGTTGTCCTATCCTTGGTTCTCAAACTGAGCAGGGTGGAAATGAGGATGAGAAAGGGATCGCGATCCGATTCCTTAGCTACGACGCCAACGACCGGCTCTTGCCAACGACGAATCTCACGCTTGAGGATGCGGATGGCTGCATGGATTTGCTCGTGACGCATGGGAGGATACGGTCACGGACGGGAAGAAGGATGGTGGGACGAACGAAGACCTCTAACAGTAGGTCTAGTCAGGCCTCCGCTTCGATAGCCACTTCTGTCGGCGTCGCTGAGCTTCGCGTTGCTTGGCTTTCTTCCTCACACTGGGCTTCTCATAGAAGCGACGGCGCTTTAACTCGCGGAACAGACCCTCGCCTGCCAGCTTTTTCTTAGCGACCTTGAGGGCTTTCTCGACGTTGTTGTTAAAAACCTTGATTTCCATCCGATTGGTTTCCGACTTTCTCAGGCCAGGTCGGCCTGCTGCTTACGGTTTCCAATAATTAGGCGCCGGAGTCTAACACAAGCCCTTGAGTTCCTCAAGACTTTCCATGGCCTTGGAAATCCTGAATTGCATGGTTGTTATAAGCTGCTGATTTCGTTGGGCATTTATGTTCGTGCGCACCGTAACAAGGCCTGCTTGAGCCGCTGCAATGGCTATGATCTGACCCACCGCCAGGTCTGATTGAATCGTCGGCTTAGCTCCCTCGTGCAACAGGTGGAGCGACTGCGCAACCTCGCAGGACAACTCCGCGATTTCTAACGGCACTTCTGTAGCTCGTTGGAGCGCAATCGAAATCGCATGAGGGCGATCAGAATGTTCTTTGGGTATCCTATAGGCGTCCATCAGCTCGGTGTAAACATCTGTATCTGTCTGAACAAGCCGATGAAGCTGCCGACTTAACTCAAGTAAACGCTGTGCTCTGTCCGATGATCCACCAAGGCGTGCCCCCATCACTCCCAAGGAAGCTGCCAGGGCACCTACAAATGCCGCCGTGCTGCCACCGGCAGGAGTTGGTTTGGCCGAGGCGAGGGCGCTAAGGAAACCTGATAGCGTTTCTACCGGTTCTTTCTTGGCAAGCGCAGCCTCGGCAATTTTCGTTTCGAGTACTTGGTCTGAGTTGAATCGATCGAGCTGCAGCGACGCTGCTGCAGCCTGATCCAGTGCCGCCTCCGGAACTAATCCGATTAGTTCACTACTCGCTACTGTTATGCCACGTTTCGCGGCTTCAGTCTTGACCGCCTGAAACGCGGTTAGCAGCGGTGTCACTTCGTAGTCCGTCAGATTCATTGCGACCTGCACCATGCCACGGCTGGCCAACTCTACGCCGATTGCCTTCAGATGGGGCAACCCTCCGCTCGATTGGCGCACAGCCCTGGCGATAGACCTGGCTTTATCCACTTCCGTCGAACGGAGGTTCACGTTGTAGGCGATCAGTGCAGGCCGAGCCCCGATCGCGATCGCTCCTGCGCTCGGATGTAGTCGAGACGGGCCAAAGTCGGGAGTCCAGTCAGGATCGGAGGCCATCCGGAAAGCCAACCCCTCAACCCCTCCTCGCCTGACCGCCTCCAAGGGGCCATGGTCGGCACGAGCTGCGGCACGTTCGTATAAGAAAACGGGGATCCCCAGTTCACGCCCAACTCGTCCTCCTAGTCGTTTGGCAAGCTGGACACAGTCTTGCATTGTCGTATCCCTGATCGGGATAAATGGCACAACATCTGTTGCTCCTATGCGGGGGTGTACTCCGACATGTGAACGCAGGTCGATGAGTTCAGTTGCGATCCGAACGGCACGAAACGCAGCTTCAATGGTCGCGTCCTGGCCTCCACAAAACGTCAACACCGACCTGTGGTGGTCGGTATCCATCGAGTGGTCCAGGAGAACCACGCCGGCTGTCGAAGCTACAGCATCAATCAGAGCCTGAACAATCGCCTGATCCCGGCCTTCACTGAAATTCGCCACGCATTCGACGATTCCATCCATAGGTCCTTGCCTGTGCAAACGAAAAAGCCGGAGGACCGATGACCGTTCCTCCGGCTGCTGGCTTAACCGTCGTTCTCTTGAAGGAGTCTAGCTATTTCGCCTTCTTCACAAACGCCTTATAGATGGGGCCCGACTTTGCTTGTTCCTCCTCCAAGCCCATCATTTGATGCCCCGTGGTTTCACACCAAGCCGGCATGTCTTTCTTGATACCCTCGTCGTCGGAGACGACTTCCAGCACCTGTCCCAACGCCAATTCTTTGATTTTCTTGGATGTGAGAATAATCGGCATTGGGCAAAAGTATCCCACGGTGTCCAGTTTGACATCGGCCTGCATCATGAAACCACCCTCGTTTCAAGTAGACGGTTCAAATGAACAGATTGACATTGCCCTGTTTGGCCTCCGCCAGATACGTAGTCACGCCTGCGAACTGATCGATGCCGTCGATCAACGTATTCTTGGTAATGCCCATGAGGCCCATCGTCGTCGTGCATGCGATGAACCGCACCCCCAGATCGAGGGCCGTTTGCATCAACTCAGGCACGCCCGGCATCCGGTTTTGCTTCATCACCGTCTGCATCATCTTCGTTCCCAACCCCGCGAAGTGGAATCGGGACAACGGCAGTGCGTCGGCGCCACCCTTGTTGAGCAGCCCGAACATCCGTCGAAGCCAATCTTTGGCCGAACTCGTAGCTCCCCGTCTCCGAATCGTGTTCAATCCCCAAAACGTAAAAAACATGGTCACACGCATACCCATCGCAGCAGCGCCTGTGGCTATGATAAAGGCCGCCATCGCCCGATCGAGATCACCACTCAGCAATACGATCGTGACTCTCTCGGGCTTGGATTCTTGCAGTTGTGCCAACGTCGTCGTCGGCTCGATCTGTTGTGTGGCAATCATGATCTCACCTCATCACACGCTCAACTTCTGCGCATGGACAGAATAGTATGTGATCCTTGGGGGTGTCAAGGAACCGGGTAACCGCGCAACCGTGTTGACATTGCTTGATCAATCGCCATCTTCTCGATATAGTCACAATTCATCGGACGAACCTGTCTCGCGAGTTTTCTCCCTATCGAAAGACCCTCGTCATCGAACAGCCATTGCCCGAGGTTGCACCTTCGAAGAGTCGTCCCCCCGTTGGCTTCTGGTACCCGGCCGTGCCCGGTCATACCCTGGGCCCGAGCACGATGAAGAGGCCGCAGGTGCTCGGGTTGCCGATCGTTCTCTGTCACGATCGAGCGGGTGGACTCGTGGCGATGCGTGATATCTGTCCGCACCGTGGTATGCTCCTGCCATTCGGCCGGTTCAACGGTGAACGAGTGGAATGTTCGTATCATGGTTGGCAGTTCGACTGGAAGGGACGCTGGCGAAAATGTTTCTCGGCTAGGATCAGTGGACGATGACCCGCCTGGCGGTAGGACTTCACCACAGACCCTCGTCGATGTTTCTCGGCGATGCCGATATACCGGAGAACTGGTACTCCATGCTGAGAGCGGCCCATCCGGCAGCCGTGCAAACAGGCCGGCCTTTTGATCATCCGGTCAAAGAACGAGTGATGCTCCGGTGGCGAAGCTGACTGCGCTCTTTCGGCTGTTGTTTATGCTGACGGTGGCGGTCATGCCTACGATACCGTCGTATGCCGGAAGCTCCAAAATCGTCTCCGTCCCGACGTTGGGCGTACTGGGTGAGGATCTTCCCGGTGTTGTGAACTACATCTTAGTTCAGCTTGATCACGTGGCTGGGCATAGCGGCCCTACCGTTGAGTTCAATGAAATCAACTTGGGAGGAGGATCCGTCGTCGGCGAAGAGTGGAAGGAAGGTGCCCGCCGAGCCCTGCGTGCCGTGACCCATACTGTGGGTGACAGCGGTCATGATTGGTTGATCACGATCAAAAATCGCTCTGTGACGTCTTTGACCGACGGGATGAGCGCCAGCGCTGCCGTTGCGGTGGCGATTATGGCAGCCTACCGAGGAGATGTGATCAGATCGGAGGTTGCCCTATCAGGCCAGATCACTCCGGATGGTCGTGTAGATGTGGTAGGAGGGTTGCCCGTGAAAATTGAGGCTGCCGCCAACGCGCATTACCGAACAATCATCGTCTCTCGGGATCAACCGCTCACCCCGGATTGGGTAGACGCGACGGATGTTGCCTCTCGCAAGAGAGTCCAGCTCATTCAAGTAGGCACACTGGATGAAGCCTACCAAGCGATGACGATACGCTGAGGGTCTTGCACACACGGTCGGTTTTGCGGACAGGCTCGAGTTGTTGATCACCGATGGCTTAGAGGCCGAGGCGTAGTCATTCCACCCACTCGCCACGAGCTACTTTGGCAGCTCTTACCCGGTGGGACGGTGAGGCCTTGAGGTTTACGGTGCGTCGAATAAGGCGCGGCACGTTCGTGAGCGCTGCCGAGATAGTGAGGCTGCAGTGTCCCGTGAGAATGAGGTTGGAGGGCTTTTGCAACATCCTCACGCTAGTCTTTGCCCTGATTTGCCAGGATAAACCCCATGGCTCGTCTGATCTGATCGCGCGTTCCCAGCAGTACCACAATGTCGCCGACAAGGAGTTTGGTTTTCTCCGAGGGGTTGGATTCCGTGACGCCGTTTCTGGTCAGGGCGATGATGGACGTTCCGATTCGCGGCCGCAACGCCAGTTGAATGATCGTTTTTCCAGCCGCCGGTGAATCCTCTTCGATTCGACAGGTCTCTACTTCGACATCAGCGAGGGTTCCGCCGCGAAGGTGATGAGCCAGTTCGGGGACCTCGCTGCGGCGGAGCAGCGCATACCCTTCTCGACGCACCTGTTCAGCCTTTCGCGTGATGAAATCGTGCGGCATGTTGTAGGTGCGGAGGACGAGTGCAAAGATTTCAATCGACGTTTCGAATTCTTCCGGCACGACGTCATCGGCGCCTAGCTGATGGAGTTCTTCCAATTCCCGCAAGTAACGGGTTCGTACCACGATGTGGATCTTAGGGTTCAAGCCTCGAGCCGCCTGCACGGCTCGCCGAGTCATGAATGGATCGGAGATGGCGATGACCAGAACACGCGCATCTTCGATTTTCACGTGCCTCAAGACAGTCGGGTTTGTCGCATCTCCATAGTAGAGCGGCAAGCCGTGAGCCGCTTCTCGGCGCACCGTATCTCCCTCCAAATCCAACGCGATGTAGGGCACTTCCGTCTCACCCAGTACACGGGCCAGGTTGCGTCCGTTGAGCCCATACCCCACGATAATCACATGGTCTTTGATGCGTAGATGCCTCCCCTCTGCCTCGAGTACATGGGCTGTCGTCTGCCCGGGAAACCAATGGTGCAGTCGCTGCACGGCCTCAACACGCCGGGCGAGATGCGGGGATACCTGCATTAAGAACGGCGTGATGATCATGGAGCAGACCGAGACCGCGAGGAAGATTTGGTATGGCGGCCCCGACAAGAGCTGATTGTCCAAGCCGACCTGTGCCAGGATAAAACTGAATTCACCTACCTGGGCGAGGGCAATTCCAGTCATGACGGCCGAGCGAGGAGGCACGGAGACCGCCAACACGGCTCCCGTTCCAGCGCTGAACTTTAGGAGCAGTACGACGAGTAACACACCGGTCACGACGAGTGGATACTCGAGCAGGATGCGCCAATCCATCAAGATGCCGATGGAGACAAAAAACAGGCTATTGAAACTGTCTCGAAACGGCAACACGTCGGCGATGGCCTGGTGACTGTACTCCGATTCGGAAATCACGAGCCCGGCGATGAAGGCTCCTAAGGCCAGGGACAGCCCGCCGAGAGACGTCAGCCACGCAATGCCGAGACACATAACAATGATGGTCAACAGGAAGAGTTCACGGCTTCGGCTACGAACGATGTGGTCGAGTAATTTCGGAACCACATACCACGCGGCTGCAACAATGCATACGACCACCACCATCGATTTCATCAACGAGAGCAGCGCTGGTGTCAGCGTCCCGTCGCCGTGGCTGGCCAGAATAGGCGTCAGCAAGATCATCGGGACGACGGCCAAGTCCTGGAAGATCAAGATCCCGATGGTGGCTCGCCCGTGGGGTGAATCGCTGTCTCCACTGGCGGCCAACGCTTTCAAGACAATCGCAGTGCTGCTGAGGGACAGCAGAAAACCCCAAAAGATCGCCTGAGGTGTCGGTAATCCTGCCAGTATGCCGCCGAGCCATGAGATTGCGATGACCCCCCCGACTTGGATCGGAGCGGCAATCAAGAGCAGCCGACGAAGCGAGGTCAGTTGCATCAGAGAAAATTCGATACCGATGGTAAACAGAAGCAGCACAATCCCGATTTCCGCCAGCACGTGCACTGTTGCGATGTCGGAGATCAGGTTGAGTCCATGAGGACCGATCAAAGCCCCGGCGACGAGAAAGCCGGCGATAGACGGCAGTCGGAATTGATGAAACAGAAACACCACCGCGATAGATACGGTGTAAATGAGCACCAAATTCCCGAGTACGCTGTAATCCGTCATGTCGATTGCTGGGTCGTTGGATGTCCCGATGCCTCAATTATGCACGTGATTATCTTCATAACCCTGTGCTTTCGAGCCGATCAATGAATCAGCAAGGTAACTGTAATGTCCGGGAGATAGGCAGGATACCTGAGGTTTCTGGCAGGGACAAGGTAAAGGCAGATGTCGGCTTGGTTAGCCTGTGCTCCTATTCTCTTTCGGAAGGATTACCCCGGGCGAGCTACGCAGTAGAGCGCCAGAACTGTCTTGCCATCCGGGCTAAACACCGGAGGTGCATTCCATTGCTCCTTCCGAGCTTGTCCTAAAGGATTCTAAACCTAACGACACGGCGTTTCCTTGTCTGGGACGCTTGATGGAGATCTGAGAGCGATAAAGAGAGAAGTCCTCCTGAGGAGTACGGTCGATCTTACTATTTCCCATCGAGGGCTGCCTCGGATAGTTGAGCTGACGTGGTGAGAACTTGCAGGCGCAGACGCCTATATTTATTACCTTTGGGTTCAATCATTCAAGCTGGTTGTGGTAGCATGTCTAAGAGGTGCACTTCAGGAAGTCGTGTGGGGTAGTTGACCTCGATTGTGCTAAGTTCTGCCCTTCGAAAAGGAGGACCCGAGCGAGGCACTCTGAAGGAGGGGGATTGGGCCCTCAAGGAGCGTTTCCTCCAGCTCTGGGATCATGCCTATCGAGAGGCAGCCCATAATTTCTTTGCCCGCTGGTTCAGGGGCGCCATCCATAGCTGGCTGAGATCAAGCACTGAGGTGGCGAAGCGGATCCAGCGCCACCGCGTCACCGGGCTGACTTATCTGCTGCACGGCACCACCAATGCGGGAGTAAGAGCCGTCAAGACGACGATCGAATGGCTGAAGAAAACGGCGCAGGGCTTCCGCAACGTCGAGCAATTCAAGATCGCCAGATACTTCAAGTTCAGAGGCTTGGATCTCCAACCAACTTACACAAGAGCGTGAAAGACCAAAGATATAGATATAATGAAGACCTCCGGTTACAATTTCTCATATGGCGATGAGATGTTTTCTCTCTTGTCCTTTTTGACGTGCGGTCATCTGCCTGATTCGAATGGATGTGTGTCACTGACATGACGACTGCTAACGAATACGATGTGCTGGTGATGGGTGCGGGGTTGGCGGGGATGCGCGCGGCTCTGGCCGCGCATGAGGCAGGCGCTCGCGTGGCGATCATGACGAAGGTCCATCCGGTTCGAAGTCATTCCAATGCGGCGCAAGGCGGCATCAATGCCGCGATGACGGACCGTGGGGATGAGTGGGAGGAACATGCCTTCGAGACCGTCAAGGGGAGCGATTACTTAGCGGATCAGGACGCGGTTGAAATCCTCGCTCAGGAAGCCGGACGCGAGATTCTTACGTTGGAGCACATGGGTGTCATTTTTAATCGGAATGAAGAGGGCCGGCTCGGCACACGTCGGTTTGGCGGGCAAAAGCGGGCACGGACCTTTTTCGTGTCGGATTTTACCGGACAAGCGATGCTTCACGTCCTCTTTGAGCAACTCATCAAAGCGCGCGTACCGGTTTTCGAGGAATGGTTCGTGACCTCATTGGTGAAGGATGCTGATGGCCGTTGCGCAGGCCTAGTAGGGTTTGAAATTCGAACGAGTCAATTTGCCTTGGTGAAGGCGAAAGCCGTCATCATCGCTTCCGGGGGATTGGGGCGCGTGTTTGAGCCGAGTACCAATGCGTTGATTTGTACGGGTGACGGCATGGCGATCGCCTATCGCGCGGGCGCCGCTTTGATGGATATGGAAATGGTGCAGTATCACCCGACAACCTTAAAGGGAAAAGGGCTGTTGATTACAGAAGCCGCTCGTGGAGAGGGCGCGTATTTATTGAATCGTGACGGCGAACGGTTTATGAAACGGTATGCCCCGAATATGATGGAGTTGGCTTCACGCGATGTAGTGTCGCGGGCCGAACAAACCGAAATCAACGAAGGTCGAGGGGTGGACGGGTGTGTCCTGCTGGATTGTCGTCATTTGGGTCGACAGCTTATCCACGAACGGCTCCGGCAGATTTCTGACGAAGTACAGTCCTTTGCAGGAATTGATTTAACGAAAGAGCCCGTTCCAATCCGGCCAGGCATGCATTACCAGATGGGCGGCATCAAGACCGATGTGGATGGGCGATGCTGGGAGATGCACGGCGCATGGGCTGGTGTCCCAGGGCTGTTTGCCGCCGGGGAGACGGCTTGTCTGAGCCTTCATGGGGGTAATCGGCTTGGCGCGAATTCATTATTGGACACCGTCGTGTTCGGCCGACGGGCCGGGCGATGCGCCGCGGAATATGCGCGGGAGGTTCCAACGCCTCACGTTCCTGATTCGACCGTGGGGATGGAGCAGCAGGCTGTTTCCGCATTGCTGTCACGTCATGCCAACAGGGACTCGGTTGCAACCATTCGGCACGAAATGGGTGTCGCGATGCATACTCACCTAGGGGTCTTTCGCGACCAGGAAGGCATCATGGCGGCGAAAGGGACGTTGGAATCTCTGCGCGATCGGTACTCGCGTGTGGGCGTGCAGGATAAAGGTCGGGTGTTCAATACCAGCCTCATCCGTGCCTTAGAGCTTGGGTTCATGTTGGACTGTGCTGAAACGATTGTGTGTGGCGCCTTACTCCGTCGGGAGAGCCGAGGCGCACATTTTCGGACGGATTATCTCTATCGGGATGATGAGCAGTGGTTGAAACACATTTTGGTCTATCACCAACCGGATGGTTCCTCACGGGTAGAATATTTGCCGGTGCGCCTCACCCGATGGGAGCCCAAAGTACGGATCTATTAGTGCATGATTACGATATTTCGCATTCGGCGCTTTAATCCAGAGACCTCACCCTCCATGCCGTATTTCCAGGAGTATAAGCTGGATACGGAGCGAGCGGATACGGTGTTGGATGCGCTCATGCATATTCGAGAAACACTCGATGAATCCTTAACACTCCGATGTTCCTGTCGAGGAGCGATTTGCGGTTCCTGCAGCATGCGCATCAATGGCCATGCGGCCTTAGCCTGTAAAACCAAAGTCCAGGCGATGGCTTCAGAACGGGGAGTCGTGCAGGTGGAGCCCATGAATAACATGCCCGTGATCAAAGACTTGGTCACCGATATGGCTGGGTTTTGGGATAAAGTACGACAGGTGCAACCGTGGCTCCAGCCAGCCGGCCAGGAACCGGAAGCTGAGTACCTCGCTTCATCCGAGTCGATGAACCACCTCACGGGCGTGATGGGGTGCATTATGTGCGGAGCCTGTGTGTCGGACTGTGCCGCACTGGAGGCGGATGAACGGTTTCTCGGCCCGGCCGCGTTGGCAAAAGCGTACCGATTCGTGGCCGATCCCCGTGATGGCGCCGGCCGCTCCAGGTTGTTGGCTCTCAACGAGCCAGGCGGCATGTGGGACTGCACCCGCTGTATGGAATGTATTGAAGTGTGTCCCAAGGGCGTTGGGGCCATGGATCGCATTATGTCGCTCAGGAGCCGAGGGATACAGGCGGGTGTCCCTTCAACATGCGGGTCTCGACATGCTGAAGTGTTCGCGGACCTCATTTACCGGAAGGGACGGTTGGATGAACCCATGTTGGCGGCTCGAACGTTTGGTCTTCAGAACTTGTCTCGACTGCTGTCTCTCCTTCCCATGGCCCTCCGGGCATTCGTGAGAGGGAAAGTCCCCAAATCCGGCCCGTTGCATCGGGCCATTCCCGGCGTGGAGAAGTTTCGGAGGCTCTTTCAACGGATGGAGGAACGACCGTGAAATTCGCATTTTTCCCAGGGTGTGTGTCCAAAGGGGGATGTCCGGAGCTCTATCAGTCGGTGATGGAGGTCTATCCGCAGCTTGGTTTGGAACTGGAAGAAATGACCACGGCGTCGTGCACCGGAGCGGGCGTTCTGCAAGAGAAAGACCGGAAGTTGGGAGATATGCTGAATGCCCGGACCTTTGCCTTGGCGGAACAAGCCGGGTTGCCGATCATGACGATTTGCAGCACCTGCCAGGGTGTCATGAGCCAAGCCAACCACCGCCTCACGGCGGATCCTTCCTATCTGGCCGCCGTCAACGAGATATTGAACGAGGAAGGCTTAACCTATCGAGGGACGACGCAGATCCGTCATTTTGTCTGGATCTTACTCGAAGAGTTGGGGGAACAGGGCATTCGGCAACGGGTGCGACGACCATTGACGGAGCTTCGGGCGGCTCCGTTCTATGGATGTTATTTGCAACGTCCATCTGAAGCGTTGGGGTTTCAGGACCAACCGGATCGGGCGAAATCGTTGGAACTCATCATGAGCTGGTTGGGATTGGAGGTCGTGGACTTTCCCGGGAAAACTCGATGCTGCGGGTTTCCGCTTCTGACGATCAATGAAAAGAATTCCTTACGCATGGTTGCGAGCCACACGTTGGATGCGAAACGCAATGGTGCCGATATCTTGGTGACTCCCTGTCCGTTGTGCCACCTCAACCTGGATGGGATGCAGTCGAGGGCAGGCGGCCAGCAGCAAGCCGACATTGATCTTCCGATATGGCATTTGCCTCAACTGCTTGGCCTGGCGATGGGTATGGAGCCGAAGCGTCTTGGGTTGACTCGTCATCTCGTGTCAACTCAAGGAGTGCTCGACAAGCTCGGATCCGCCGTTGCGTAGCGTGGTGCGTGATGGTCAGAGGGCCTCGTGAGCGACCGTTTTAAAATAGGCGAGGAGATCGCGAGCGGAAAGAATACCCACGATCGTGCCTGCATCGGTGACCGCCAGATGGCGGATGTGTTTGTCTGCCATGAGGTCACGCGCGTAATGCGGTGATAGGTTCTTTTCCACCGACATAATCGGCTTCGACATCAACTGCGAAACGGCGGTGTCCGTTACGTCGATTCGTTCGGCGACAGCCCGGACGATGTCGGTTTCCGTGATGATTCCCGAAAAAGTCTCGTCGGTTTTCACTAACAATGAGCCGATGTGACTGCCGTGCATGCGTGCCGCCGCTTCTCGGATCGTCGTCTCTCCTGGAACCACACTGAGGTCACGGGTCATGAGTTGTCCTACGGTTGCCATGAGGAGCTCTCCTGGTTCAAGGGGTTGTCGAGTTTCTTGTCCAATGAATGATGGGACCATTTTAGGAAACGGTAAGGGGGATGTGCAATGTAGGTAAAACGAGGGAGACATCTGATCGCGTGAGGAGGATGTCGATCGAGCAACATGAGGTACGACGATGGAATGAACGGCGAGCTCGAAACTGCTCCAGCAGTGGTTTCCCCCCTAAAGAGGCATAGACCAAAGAATAAAGTATTGCGTAGGCTGTGGGCACAGTTTCATAGGAATGACCATGAGTGGTTAGGCAATGAGTGCCTTCGCCACCGGATCTGGAGGTGCCCCATGCGGCCGACGCAGATGCTTCCCTTCCTCACGGCAATGCTTGCGGTCTTTTCCGCTGGTCCGGCATTCTCGGATACCCAGCCTGGATCGGGCACGACTTGGGAATGTCCTCAAGCTGACGGCAGTTCCATGTATACCAATAAAGAGAGGGCCGGTTGCCATGTCATGATGCTCAAGCCGCTTTCTGTCGTGCCCGATTTGGAGAATATGCCGACGGCTCCCCGAGCGACAACAACCGCCGCTCCTCATTATGAAGTCCCGCCGTACCAGGATCGTGCTCCCGGCATGGAAGGTCCGAATGTGCCGGATTGGGCGCGTGACTGGCGTGCGAGCAACACGTCTTCCGGCTCAGCACAGACTGAAGTGTGTTCGTTATACTCGGAATGGATGCAACTAGTGCAGAAGACCCGTGGAGGGATGTTCTTCGGATCTGATCCTTCCTATGGAGGAGATGTCACGGGGCGCGCTCAGCGGATGCCAAGTTACTCCTTTTACGATAATGCGCGCTATATCGCACTGTCGAGGCTGTTCGGCACAGGGTTCGTCCCCGTTGGCTGTTTTTAGATTTTCGAGCCAGGCTCATCAGGCTTTATAGAATTCCCGATACCACTTCACGAAACGAGGGATGCCCACTTCAATTGGTGTGGTCGGCTTGAATCCGACATCGCGGGTGAGATCGTCGATATCGGCGTACGTCGCCGGGACATCCCCCGGTTGCAACGGCATCAGTTTTTTCTCCGCCTTCTTGCCTAACGCCTGCTCCAGGACCTCGATAAAGTGCAGCAGTTCAACCGGCCGATGGTTGCCGATATTGTAGATCCGCGCCGGAGCCGAGCTGGTTCCTGGTGTCGGCCGATCTCCAGACCAGGTTGGATCGGCCGTGGCCGGGTGATCAAGCGTTCGAATGACCCCCTCGACAATGTCGTCCACATAGGTGAAATCGCGTTTCATCCGGCCCTGGTTAAAGACTTCGATCGGTTTGCCCTCCAAGATGGCCTTTGTAAAGATGAAGAGGGCCATGTCAGGACGCCCCCAAGGCCCGTAGACGGTAAAAAATCGAAGACCGGTGCAGGACAGGTGATAGAGATGCGCGTAACAGTGCGCCATCAGTTCATTGGCTTTCTTGGTGGCGGCATACAGAGAAACCGGATGGTCCACGTTGTCATGGATGGAGAAGGGCATATGGGTATTCCCCCCATAGACAGAACTGGACGAGGCATAGACCAAATGCTCGATGGTGTTCCGCCGGCAGCCTTCCAGAATGTTGATGAATCCCTCGACGTTGCTTTCGGTGTAGGCGTGAGGATTGGCCAGTGAGTAACGGACGCCTGCCTGGGCGGCGAGATGAACCACGCGCCCTATCGAATCACCGGCAAAGAGATCGCGCATGCCTTGTCGATTGGAGAGATCGAGCTTGATGAAACGAAATCGTTCGTGCTGCGTCAATTGGGCGAGCCGGGCCTCTTTTAACCGCACATCGTAGTATTCGTTGATATTGTCCAGGCCGATCACCTGGTCGCCACGGTCCAACAGGCGCATGGCCACATGAAATCCGATGAATCCCGCTGCTCCTGTGACAAGAATCGGTGACTGCGTCCCGGTCATGGCTGCTCCTCAAAGAAAAATGGTCTATCGTCCCTTGCCTGTTTTCATGAACGGCGGATCGTCGTGGTCCAACCGATACAGAGTCAGCGGGGCGAGGGTATCTCTTGCCGAATCGACCTCGATCAGCCCTCCACTCAGAACTCGATAGACGTCGAAGGCGTGGGCACGATGATAGCGGCATCCCTGCGAAACAAGAAGGTCTTTCAATTTTTCAGGTGGTTCCCAATGAGCCGTTAAGAGCGCGGTTCTGCAGGGATTACGGCGGCTGAACATGAACGACAGGTGATCTGGGTACCAGTCAGCTCCACCGGTGGCGTAGGAAACGAACATTCGTGCATGGGCAGCCGTGCACAACTCGGCGAGATAGGCGTTCGTGAGATAGCCGTTCTCGCCGACATCCAGCCACTTGCCGGGATGGGAGAGTGGAGCATGGGCGGCATGGCTCCGAATTTCAAGCAACTGCTGTTGTGACGCGAACAACAGCGGAATCGGTCCGTATTGCCCGACCAATTGCTGGATGACATTGTCCTTGAGCGCGGACCGTCCGTCGTTCGTCGGGCCGCTGTCCGCATGGATCAGCACATTGTGCCCTCGATCCGAAATTAAATAGCAATTCCTGGGCATGTTCAAGTCGCAAGGGTCCTCTCCGTAGAAGGGGACAGACACGACCGTGCCGCCCTCAAATGGCCAGGTTTCTCCATGGGCCAGCTCGATGACTCGGTCAAAACCCAGTTCTGCGAGGAGCGACCGATAGTCAAAGAACAGGCTTGTTCGATTCCGCCGACTGGGCACGATGATCGGCGTGTCCTTCGGCAAATGGAGCAAGGTGCGGGGATCGACGTGATCATCATGGTCGTGAGTCAGAAACACGGCGGCTGGTTTCGGGAACAGTCCACTCCAGACCGACGGCGAGGGAGATTCGGCAAACCAAGGCAGAAGCCATGGGTCGAAGAGGAGTGCGCTGTCCCGTTGCCGGTAGAGGAGGGCTGCATGTCCGAGGTGCACGGTGTCCTGATCCTGTACGACCTCGAACCAGTGCCGACGGATAGAAGTCGTCGCAGAAGCGGCCAGACAGTCATATTGGTAGAGCGACTCCATCACCTTGGTCAGCAGCATCTGCGAATCACGCGGCATTGCCGACAACGCAGACCGGAGATCGTTCACGGTATGGGTTCCGTCGAGCAGACCGAGGAGTTTTCCTACCATGGAACCCAACGTTCGTCCGTTGAATCCAATGGGGATCGCCTGGTGATTGATTGCGTGAAAGATGCGGAGCCCTCCGTTGGTTACGGTTGCGGCTTTAGCTGGATCGGTCGGGAATTCCCACTGGAAGGTCCCGTCCGGTCGCCGCCCGCAGCGGATGTGTTGTTGAAGATACGGCCGTGCATGGACCAGCTCCGCATAGGCATCTTCCAACCGTCGCCGTCGATCGGGATCGTCAAGCGGTGCCCGTTTTGAAAAGACATCGCTGATGGCGGTATCGATCGCACTGGAGAGGAGGCTGTGAGCCTCGTGGAGGCTGGTGACGACTTCAGGGGCTACGCCGCCTACGAATGGGAAGGGTCCAGGTGGTTCGGCACTCTCCAGCTGTACCCAGCACCAGGGAGCGAGGCTCAGATAGTGATTTTTGGGAAGGCTGGTCCAGGTCTGGTTCATGTCTCAGCACTGAATTTCAACCTGCTGATCGCCGGTTCATACAGAGCCTGGATCAGGTTGCCGTCGGGGTCAGCAAAATAGAATGAATAACTCCCGTCACGGTGCTGCTTGGGTTCTTTGGTGATTCGTCCACCCAGAGATTCGATCTTCGGCAGGATCTCTCTGTAGATCTGATCGACGGCTTGCGGACTGTCGAAAATCACGCCGAGGTGATCGAGTAATTGGGCCTGCGTGGGTTGATACGAGGAGAGTTCATCTTTTGGAACTTGGTGGAGCGCCAGGTTGTCTGCGCCGGAACTGAAATACACACTATCCTGATCCGGCTCCCACACGGCCCGAAAGCCGAGTAACTGTTCATAGAAGCGTCGCGATCGAGGCAGATCGATGACGCGCAGGGCTACATGCCGAAGGCCTCTATGGAGTGGAGCAGTCATACTAAGCGCTTGTTGGTTGAACTGACTGAAATATGCATAGTAGTGAGACCAACTGCAACCCGTCAACGGAAAATCAGCTCCTGCTCAAGGATCAACGGCTATGGTACGATCACCGTATCCATGACATTCGACGGCATAATAGTCGCTGCGTTCGAAAGCCGGATGGCGACAGAGATCACCCGGCTGATCGAGCGTTACGGCGGCAGGCCGCTCGTGGCTCCCGTTCTACGCGAAATCCCACTGGAGGACAATTCCGCAGTGCGGGAGTTCGGGGTCCGGCTCATGGCTGGGCGGATCGATCTGCTTATTCTCCTGACTGGTATTGGCACAACGATGCTGTTTGACCTGCTCAAGACCCGCTATGCCTGGTCGTCCGTCGTCGCGGTGCTCAAAGGCATGGCGATCATCGCACGAGGGCCGAAGCCGGTCGCAGCTCTTAAGGCCGTCGGTCTTCAACCGACGGTGACGGTGCCGGAACCAAATACATGGGTCGATCTGGTTTCCGCGCTGGATAACTATCGTCCTGTGAAGGGATTACGGGTTGCCGTTCAGGAATATGGAGTCTCCAATCCTGATCTCGTGAACGCGCTGGAACAGCGAGGTGCGGAAGTGTTCCCAGTTCCCATCTATAAATGGGCCCTGCCCGAGGACCTTGGACCAGTTCGTCATGCACTCGATGAAATCATCGCCGAGCGAGTCCATGTGATCCTGATCACCAATGCGGCGCAGGTGGACCATGTCATGCGGGTATTGGACCAGGATGGGAAGGTGGAACGATTTCGATCGGCGCTAGAGAAGCTGGTTGTCGCCTCAATCGGTCCCACTGCAAGCGAACGGTTGCGCCACTATGGCTGGTCGGTTGATTTCGAACCGGCACACCCAAAGATGGGAGTGCTCGTCAAAGAACTCAGCGAGCAGACAGCCCATCTACGATCGTCAAAACGCACTGAGTAAAGGCCCTCGAACTCACCTTTTTTCTAGGATACAGGCCGTCTATACTAGCAGCCATCGCTGAAGGGATACTGTGCGTTGCCAAGACAATTACTGGCCAGAATCAAAGCGGCAATCAAGAAGGGGGCGTACGACATGACGGCTCATGCTTCGGAGGAAATGGCTGAAGATGACCTGGACATCGTAGGCGTAGAAACATCGATCCTCAAGGGTAGACTTGTGAGGTCAGAAAAAGACGATCCTCGTGGAACACGGCATATCGTGTATGGGATAGGACCGGATCAAAAGGCACTCATCGGAACTGTTGGTCGATTCACCGAAACCAGTCGCTATCTGATCATCACCGTGTATAGAGTCACGGAGACGTAACCATGAAGAAGCAATTCGGATATGGCTGCGAATTTTGCAGCGGTATTGTAAAGGGCAAGCGAGTTGATCGCGAGGCCTTCAAGCACAAAACCGGCTTCGTGATTCTCGAACAGGTCTTGATCGGCGTATGTGATCAGTGTGGAAGCCGTTATTACACTGCGAAGACGCTCAAACGGGTTCATGCGATCGCATCCGGGAAAGCCAAGCCAACCAGGACTCAACGAGTGCCTGTCGCCCAAGCGGTGTGATTGTCGAGTTTCCACCGATCTTCTCCAGTCGCGAGACATCGGTTGCCCATTGTTGCATCGGCAGCGAACGGTTGCGTCACCAAGACTGGTCGGTTGATTTTGAGCGGTCGCATCAGAAGATGGGAATCTTAATCAAGGAAGTGTCTGAGCGGGCTTCGAGCATTCTCGACCGAAGGCGATAGGGTAAAACCTCTGGAAGTTTGCTGAACACTTGTCTGGCATCTTCACAGCCGAACAAGCCTGCTTCCGTAACCGCTCTTACTTATGGTATCTATGCGGATACATGGCGTATCTGAAATGGGCATCACCGGATGGCGAGCACCCCTCATCATCGGTTACGTCACTCCACTAAGCGCTGCTCCAGTTATTCGCTGAACAACCACTTCACGAATGCACAGACGCGCAGGGGGCTGTCCTCTGCCGGCATTCTCATTGCTCACGTTGGGAAAACCGTTGGGTCAATGAAAAGCTCATTTACCAGTACGGCGTGAAAGGCATTCACTGCGGAGGCTTTGGCTGTATAGCTCCATCGCAGATGATGTCAACGTGCATGGCTGATCGATCACCAACTCACTTCGATGTCTTTCTCAGCTACCACTGGCGCGACCGAGAGCCGGTCGAGCGCATCGCGCGATCACTCCGCGATCAGGGGCTCAAGCCATTCCTCGATCGCTGGTATCTCGTCCCGGGCAGGCCCTGGCCACAGGTGCTGGAACAGACGCTGGTTTCGTGCCGGGCGGTCGCCGTGTGCATTGGACCCGGAGACATGGGACCATGGCAGACACGGGAATCAAACTTTGCGCTGGATCGGCAGGGGCGCAACGCGGACTTTCCTGTCATCCCCGTCTTGCTGCCGGGCTCGGATCCGGTGCTTGGCTTCCTTAGCCAGAATACCTGGGTCGATTTGCGCCAGGGCACGGATGATCCGGGGTTGCTTTCGCTGCTTGCCGGAGCGATCCGAGGTGAAGCGCCCGGACCGGATCTTGCCGAACGTCTCAGAGTCACCCGTGCGACCCTCTGTCCTTACCGCGGCCTTCTCTATTTTCGAGAAGAGGATGCCCCGTTCTTTTTTGGGCGGATGGCCGCAATCCGAAATCTCCATGAGGCCATCCGGCAGCAGCGGTTCATCGCCGTCGTGGGGGCATCGGGCTCCGGCAAGTCGTCGGTCGTGAGAGCCGGCCTCGTCCCGCGGCTACGGCAGGAGAAGGAAACGACCTGGGAAGTCGCGACCCTGTTTCCTGGCGATGAACCGCTGAAGGCTCTTGCGCGATCGGTGTCTCCGCTCCTTGAGCCGGAAACGATGGATGAAACAGATCGCCTAGTGAAGATCAACAAGCTCGCGGAGGCCTTCGCGAAGCAAGACGTCAGCCTGCACGACGTCGGCCTGCGCATCTTGGAAAAACAATCGGGAACGAATCGGTTGTTGCTCGTCATCGATCAAGCCGAGGAACTCTATACGGTCGCGAAAGATGATCACACAGGCCGCCGGTTCATCGATGAAATGCTCGATGCCAGCGAGAGAGGCTCATGGACCGCGATGCTCACACTCCGCGGGGACTTTGTCGGAAAGGCGCTTTCCTATCGCCCGCTCTCCGACCGACTGCAGGGCGCGCAGGTCAATGTGGGACCGATGACGCGAGCCGAATTGGAGCAGGCCATCACGGCCCCGGCCCGACGCGTCGAACTGTCCTTTGCCGATGGTCTGGTGACCAGGATCCTGGACGACGTCGGTGATGAGCCGGGCCATCTGCCCCTGCTCGAGTTCGTGCTCAAACGCTTGTGGGAGGACCGCCAAGGGCCGGAGCTGTCGCACCAGGCCTATGAAGCCATGGGCGGGTTGCAGGGAGCCGTGGCGAAGAAGGCCGAAGAGGTCTTTGCCAAGCTCACTCCCCCGGAACAAGAAGCGGTCAAACACGTCTTCCTTCAGGTGGTCCGAGCAGGCGAAACCGGTGAGGATACCCGCCGCAGAGCGGCGCTCTCAGAAATCGGTTCGGCCGCGATGGACGTCGTCAAGAAACTTGCGGACGAGCGACTGCTCGTCACGAATCGCGCGGTGGCCGGAGAAGAGACCGTCGAAGTCAGTCACGAAGCGCTGATCCGCCAGTGGCAACGGTTGCAAGGATGGCTGAATGAGGATCGTGAGTTTCTGCTGTGGCGGGAGCGGCTGAGAGGGCGCGTGAATGAATGGCAGCACAATACACAGGACGAAGGCACGCTGCTCCGAGGTGCCTTGCTGGTGGAGGCGCAACGCTGGGTCTCTCAGAAAGCAGACATGCTGACCGATGAGGAAAAGGACTACATCCGGCACAGTGTGGAGGCTCGTGAACGGGCGGTGCAGGCGGAGCAGCAGCGGGCCGAACACGAGCTGACACAGGCGAAGCGCCTCGCGGAGGAAGCGGCTAAACGTGAAGAAGCCGAACGGGCGCGAGCCGCAGCGGCAGAGCAAGCGCAGAAGGCGGCGGAGAGTGCTCAGCAACGATTAAAGTATCTCATCTTGGCGCTCGGGATCCTCATTCTAGGGATCGTGATGATTGTCTGGTTAGGGAAGGAGGGAATAACGGTTCAATATGCGAGGTCGATCGTGCTGGCCCGATTGCATCTGGTGTCTGTGTCGGAGCCGGAAATGGTCACGATCTCGGGAGGAAGCTATCAGCAAGTAGATATCCGTGGTCTAGGCTCCAAGGATGAACAACCTGTTCGAGCGGTGACGATCAAACCGTTCGCCATGGGCAAGTATGAGGTGACCTTTCAAGAGTACGATCGGTACGTGGAGTTGACTGGTGACCGATCGCCGACTGATGAATCATGGGGGCGAGAGAAGCGTCCCGTGATCAATGTCTCGTGGGGAGATACGGCGGCATACGCCAAGTGGCTGTCTCAAGCAACGGGCAAACGGTATCGGCTTCCGAGGGAATCGGAATGGGAATATGCCGCACGCAGTGGGGGAAAAGATGAAGTCTGGGCTGGGACCTCCGACGAGAGACCTGTATGATGGATGTCTGGTGTCAGTACAAGTCCTCTTTCGTGAGTATGATGGTGCATGGAATCGCCATTGTGCGAAGGAGGACTTCCGATGAAGCGCCAACCCTTTGTGCCGCGTGACTATGAGGTGTTTGCCGGATT
>PHGD01000147.1 GCA_011090425.1 Nitrospira sp. LK70
GAGCCGGTCATCCAGCGCCTTGAGCAAGACGACTCCGCCATCGGTACTGGCCTGCGCCTGGTCGAAGCGAGCCACGGTCTTCAGCTTGGGATGGAATTCGAACGTCAGTTGCGGTCTACACGCTGTCGCCATCGGGTTCCTCCGGCACTGTCCGGAGAAGCTGCTTGGTCGCCGCCCCTATAGCACAGTTCGGAGCCTCGATGGCTTTTTTTCTGGCCTGAGTCGTGAATAATGCGGGCTAGGAGTGGCTTGCTGTAGGCGACGTGCATGGCTTTGAACAGAAATCGCAACGGACTGATGCCGGTAGTTCGCAAGCGTGGGTCAAGCGACTGCCGCCACTTAGCCGAAGCAGCTATAAGCGTTGCCTTCGCCGATTCGGTGCTGCCTTCCGCTTCAAGCAGCTTCATTAACAGCACTGATTCGCGAAATGCCAAGTCAGCAGTCTTTACCTCACCCTCAAATGGCGCTTCATCCTTCGATCCAAAGAGCTTGCCAAACATGACTTACCTCCCGGAAGTTCATCCAAAACAGGAGAATTCGACGGCAGCGACGATCAGAACAAGAACGAGAACACGCATGCCGTTCACAATGAACAGAGTAAAAGGTGTCAGGCACCTTTTATGATCCAGACAGACGAAAGACGACATCGATCCCCAGACTCGCCAAGCCGCTAACGAAGGAAACAGCCTCCAAAATCCGCATTCCCTTCGAAACCTGGACCTTCTTCATCTTGTTGCCCACCGTCGGCTGGAACGCGTTGTTAGCCGCCGTTCCGCGAACTTGTAAAGAACGCTTGAGATGAGTGTTTGATACGGCAACCCTTCGCTCAAAGCGAACTTCTGAAGTTCCTTCAGATCTTTTGAAGAGATGCGAATATTGATTCGTGCGTCTTTCTTGAATGTGGCTGCCGCATAGCGCTTGTGACACGCAATCTCCTTCTTGGACTCAGGAACGCGCCTCAGCTTACCGGACTCATATGCGTCAAGAACCTCTTTCTCTTCTTGATCAAGTGTTTTCATCTGATTCATCTACGTACTCACCTTTGCCGCCACGATTGAGGACGGGGGCATATTCTCAACCAATTCGTCGACTCCTTCAAGCGCCTCCTAGCTACACCGCACTCTCCACCGTTTGACTTCCCCTCCCCATCTCCATAGAATCCTCCCCCATGGCTTCGTCCTTCGTGCATCTTCACCTCCACACCCAATTCAGTCTCCTCGATGGCGCCAATCAAATTGAGCCGCTGGTCCGGCAGATTAAATCGTTCAATCAGCCCGCTGTGGCCATGACGGACCATGGCAATATGTTCGGGGCGGTCGAGTTTTATCGCAAGGCCAAAGAGGTGGGCGTCAAGCCGATCATCGGCTGTGAAGCCTACATGGCGCTCGGCAGTCGACATGCCAAGAAGGACAGCGGTCTTGCGCATAATGATTATTACCATCTGATTCTCCTCGCGAGAAATCTGACCGGCTATCAGAATCTCATCAAGCTCGTCAGTAAAGGATATCTTGAGGGATTTTATTATAAGCCTCGAATTGATAAGGAACTGTTAAAGCTACATCACGATGGAATTATCGCGCTATCCGGATGCCTGAGCGGCGAAATTCCCTATCTGATCGGCCAGAACGATATGGACGGCGCGATGGCGGTGGCAGGTGAATTTCAGGAGATCTTTGGGAAGGATCATTTCTACCTCGAGGTACAGGCCAACGGACTTGATCACCAACGGGTAGCCAATGCCGGCTTGATGGACATTCACAAGCAACTCGGGATTCCGCTGGCCGGCACGAATGATTGTCATTACTTACAAAAGGAAGATGCGCGGCCGCATGAGCTGATGCTGTGCTTGCAGACAGGAAAGACGGTCAGCGATCCCAACCGGATGAAGTTCGACACGGATGAACTGTACGTCAAATCAACGGAGGAAATCGCTCCGGCGTTCACAGAATTTCCCGACGCGGTGATGAACACCTGCCGCATCGCCGACGATTGCGAGCTCGATCTCCCGCTGAACAAGACCTATCTTCCGCAGTATCGCGTCCCGGATGGGTTCAAGGATCGCGAGTCCTATTTGGAACATCTCGCCCTCGCCGGGCTGAAGGAACGACTAAAAGAAAGGCCCAGTCGGATTGTTTCCGCTGTCTACGATCAGCGTCTCAGGGAAGAACTGATGGTGATCTGCTCGATGGGATTTGCCGGCTACTTTCTCATCGTCTGGGACATCATCCGCTTTGCTCGATCAAGGGGGATCCCGGTCGGACCAGGTCGAGGTTCCGCCGCCGGCAGCCTTGTGGCCTATGCCCTACGCATTACCGACCTCGATCCGCTCGTCTATACACTCTTGTTCGAGCGTTTCTTGAACCCCGAGCGCGTCTCGCTTCCCGATATCGATATGGATTTCTGCATGGATCGCCGTGGGGAAGTGATCAACTACGTGGTGGACAAATACGGCACAGACCATGTCGCTCAGATCATTACCTTTGGGACTCTCGGAGCCAAGGCCGCGATCCGCGATGTAGGGCGTGTGTTGGAAATGCCCTACGCCGATGCGGATAAAGTTGCGAAGCTGGTCCCCAATCAGTTGAACATCACGCTGCAACAGGCTTTGGAGACAGAGCCGCGTTTACGCGAGCTGGTGGAGACGGACTCGAAGATCAAAGAACTCATGGCCAATGCGCAATCCCTCGAAGGCCTGGCTCGCCATGCTTCGACCCATGCGGCGGGTGTCGTGATTTCCGAAGGACCGCTCACCGACCATGTGCCGCTCTACAAGGGTGCTAACGACGAAATCGTGACCCAGTACTCGATGGGGGACGTCGAGAAGATCGGGTTGGTCAAATTCGACTTCCTCGGCCTCAAGACCCTCACGATGATCAGGCGCGCCGAAACCTTGATCAACGACACGCATCCCGAGGCGCCGCAGCTCGTGATCGATCAGGTGCCGTTCGACGACCCGGCCACATTCGCGCTGTTGAGCTCCGGAAAAACAACGGGACTGTTCCAATTGGAAAGCTCGGGCATGCGGGATCTCCTCACCGGACTGAAGCCCGATCGATTCGAAGACATCATCGCCATTATCGCGCTCTATCGCCCCGGACCGATGGACCTCATTCCTGATTTCATCAAGCGGAAGCAGGGCAAGATACCGATTACCTATGAGGTTCCAGAATTGGAACCGCTCCTCAAGGAGACCTATGGTGTCATCGTCTATCAGGAACAGGCGATGGCGATCGCGAACAAGATGGCCGGGTTCTCGTTGGGCCAAGCCGATATTCTTCGTCGTGCGATGGGCAAGAAGAAGCCGGAAGAGATGGAAAAGCTACGCGCGAAGTTCCTCGATGGCGCGAAACAGAAGAAGATTCCTGAGAAGAAAGCCGAGAAGCTCTACGAGTTGATTCAAAAATTCGCCGGATACGGCTTCAATAAATCACATGCGGCCGCCTATGCCGTCGTCTGTTACCAAACAGCCTACTTAAAAGCCCACTACCCGACCGAGTTTATGGCGTCTCTCATGACGACCGACATGGGCAACCAGGACAAGCTGGTCGGCTATTTCACCGAATGTCGGGATCTGGGCATCAAAGTACTGGGTCCGGATGTGAACGCCAGCCACACGCACTTTGCCGTCGCCGGCGGGGCAATCCGGTTCGGTTTGGCCGCGATCAAGAACGTCGGTGAGGGAGCTGTGGAGTCGGTCCTGGAGGTGAGGAATCAAGCCGGTCCCTTCGGATCGTTCTTTGACTTCTGCCGGCAGGTCGATCTCCATAAAGTAAATAAGCGTATGCTGGAAGGCCTCATCAAGGCCGGCGCGTTCGATTCCACCGGCGCCAAGCGCGCCCAACTGATGGCGGTGCTCGATCAGGCTGTGGAAGAAGGCGCGGCTGCACAGCGCGAGCGAGAGCTCGGACAAATCAGCATTTTCGGTGAGGAGATGAATGGGCACCCCACCTCAACCGCTTTGCCGACTCCCCCGCTGCCTTCGCTTGCGGAATGGGATCAAGCGCAACGATTGAAGTATGAACGGGAGCTGACCGGGTTCTATATTTCCGCCCATCCCCTGGCCCGCTACGAAGCGACCCTGAGTGCCTTATCGACCACTACGACAGTGGGATTGAAAGAATGCCCCGACGGCGGCGAGGTGAAGATCTGCGGCATCATCGCCACGGTCAAATCGATGCTGACCAAGAAGGGCGATCGAATGGCCTATCTCACGGTGGAAGATCTGCAAGGCACCACTGAAGTGATCGTGTTTCCCGATTTGTTCAAGACTGCCGGTGAGCTGATCGCACCTGAACGAATCGTCCGCATCACCGGCACCATCGATCGTGGCGATAAGGGTACCAAAATTCGAGGGAGTAAGATCGAGTCATTAGCCGAGGTCCAGGCACAGTCCATCAAACGTATCCGTATCCGCCTCAGTGATCGTCCGGAGGTCCGTGAGCAGTTGCCTCGGTTGCTTGATGTCTTTCGACGGCACCCCGGTAGCACCTCGATCTCGATGTCGTTTCGAACCGACGACACCCTGGAAGCCGAGACCGCCCCCCTCCCTCATCTCACCGTCTGTGCGAGCGACCATTTCGTCTCAGATGTTGAGGAAGTGCTAGGCAAAGGGACCCTCTCTTTGCTATCTTAGAAGTCTCCAGGTAGTCAATTTGGCCGATCGTTGCACGGAGTTGAACAGGACTATGCGCGATTACCTCGAATTTGAAAAGCCGATCCGCGAGATCGAAGAGAAGATCGAGAAACTTTCTGACTCAGCCACCAGCGGGAAATCGTCCGTCCAAAACGACATTCGCAAGCTTCGTGCGAAGCTTGCGCAAACCGAACACGAACTCTACAAAACTCTGACGCCCTGGCAACGAACGCAACTGGCCCGACACCCTCAACGTCCAAGCACCATGGACTATATCAATGAACTGACGAGAGACTTTCTTGAGTTTCATGGCGACCGTGTGTTTGGAGACGATCGGGCCATCGTGGGAGGGTTTGCCCGATTCAACGACCGCCCTGTGATGATTATCGGCCATCAAAAAGGCAAGACTCTCAAAGAGCGCATGCAACGGAACTTCGGCATGCCCAACCCGGAAGGGTATCGAAAGGCGCTGAGGCTCATGAAAATGGCGGAAAAGTTCAACCGCCCGATCATGACCTTTATTGATACGCCTGGTGCCTATCCTGGTATCGGCGCCGAGGAACGTGGGCAAGCCGAAGCCATCGCCCGCAATCTGTTCGTCATGTCCCGCTTGACCGTGCCGATTATTTCCGTGGTCATCGGTGAAGGAGGGAGCGGAGGAGCCTTAGCCCTCGGCGTCGCCGACCGCATCCTGATGCTGGAACATGCGGTCTATTCGGTCATTTCACCTGAAGGCTGTGCCGCAATTCTTTGGGACAGCCCGGAAAAGGTTCCCGATGCCGCCTCTGCATTGAAAATGACCGCACAGGATCTGATGGCGCTCGGGGTGATCGATACGATTGTTGCCGAACCGCTGGGTGGTGCCCATCGCGAGCCGCGAGCCGTCTGCAGCCTGGTCGGAAAGGCGCTGACCAACCAACTGTTCGATCTGCTTGATCTGCCCGTCGAACAACTCCTTGCTCAGCGGGATCAGAAATACCGAAAGATGGGGTCGGTTACGGGTCTTCTCCCACAGCAAGCCTGACCGACGGCATCATCGTCGCTTCCTTTCCCCCAAGCAGTCCTGTTTCGCGAAAACGCTGTTCGATCGCAGCCAGAATCAGCTTTATCAGCGTCTGCCGACAGGGATCGAGCACCGCCGCATCGAGATAGCGATCGACCGTTCGCGGCAATTTCCGCCACCATGCACGCGCGGAGATCCGGGCTTGTTCGGCAGCAGCAGCCTCGCTTCTGAGTAGTCGGTGAATCTCTTGCTCAAAAAATTCCACATGGACAAGTTCGTCCTCTCGGATCGACGCCAAGTCCGGCCGTAGTGTGACGAGTAACGTGGCGAATTCAAGCCCCAGCGACTCATACCCATAGAGCTGAACGGCCAACGCGGGCCATTGTCTTGGCACGGAGGGAAACCGTTCCCGTTCGCGAGGCCGGCGACCGATCATGGTTTCAAATTGTGCCAGATGTTGCTGCTCATCTTCCTCGTGTTTTCGGAGAAACGCATAGACGTTTGGAGGAACATCTTGTAAACGCGCCGACCGTACCGTCCAAAGTGCCATCGCCTCGGCTTTGAGAAACCGCTCCAAGAGAGCAGCTTCGCACGTCGGTGGGAGATGAATGGACATAGTCGCGTCAGACGACATGATGATCCTATAGTACGCACAGTCCGACTGATTATCCAAGCAGGCTTGGAGTTGAGGATGAGGAGGGTTGACTGACTCTCATCATCTGTGTACATCTTACGCGCAGCTACTCACCGGACCGACTGCGACTCCGGCACAAGGGGTTTCGATTTAATTAACCCATGAGGCAACAGCTATGACTGGCCCTACCGGTCCAATATCCCTGGTCGCTCAACGGGTTGTTCTCTGGATGCTCGCTGTGACCTTGCTCTTGGATGTCGGCTGTGTCAGTCGGCGTACGTACGATAGAGTCAAGGCGGAGACCTGGGAACAGACCCAAGCCTTGGAAGTCGTACGAGCGGACGTCAGAGAGCTGAACCAGGAGATCGTGAAATTGCAGGCCTCGAATCGACGAGAAGATGCCACCAGGTCCAAGCTGCAGGCCGCTATTCAGCGGGAAGAAGAACAATTGCCGATCCTGAGACAACAAGCAGAGGACACCTTCGCGTCGCTCAAAACACAGGTGGCAACCTTAATGAATCAAAGTTGGCATTTGGCGCGCAAGATCGTGGACATTCGGCAGGAGAGCACCTCGTTGCAAACCAAGGTGGCTCAGTACAAGGAGGAAATGAAACCAGCCCGATCGTCGACGTTGACCGCATCAAACGCGAACAGGCCGTCCGTACCTCAGCCCGCCGTCATGGAACCGAGTCCCTCCACGGTACAGACCGATTCAGACGCGGCATCACCACACATGGAACAAACCGATCCGACTCCTCCAAGCCCATCTCCTGTCACACCGGCGGTATCCTCACCTTCCGTGAAGGCTGACCCACCTTCGACGACCGACGACTCGTGGATCGGAATGATCATGAGCTGGTTCTCCAAAATCTGGAATTGGTTATTCGCCTAACCGGGATTATTCATGACGGTGGCCACTGATCGTGTTCATGGCGATCGGAAGGATCAGGAGAGGAGTCCGGCCGTGCGGGAGGGGGGCGATTGGGAGTTTCAGAAGGGTGAGAAGGCCTGGCACCACACGACCATCAAGGACTGACTCTGGAATCGGGCGCGTTCGGACAGACCCCGCCGTTCGCCGTCTGTGAAGATGCAGGTTGTGACACGGCATGATTCCGCGTTAGCCGGGTGTGGCGCCGACCGCGATGGCGACGCGGCGCCAGGTCTCGCCCCACGGCG
>PHGD01000048.1 GCA_011090425.1 Nitrospira sp. LK70
CTTACCGGAAACGACGGAAGGGTAACGACAATTGTCGCCTTCCCCTCCGTCGAACATTTTATCGAACACGTGAAGTTACGCTGTGGCGGGAGTCAAGTGTTGCTTGGCAAGACCGATGAGTTGTTCAAACCCTGCTGCGTCTTTAATCGCCATATCCGAAAGGACTTTGCGATCGAGGGCGACATTGGCCTTCTTGAGGGCATTGATGAATCGACCGTAGGTCATTCCTTGCGCACGGACTGCCGCGCTGATGCGAGCGATCCACAGTTGCCGGAAGTCACGCTTCCGGTTCTTGCGTCCCGTGTAGGCGTAGGTCAAGCCCTTATCAACACTTTCTGTCGCCGAACGAAAGAGGCGGCTTTTCCCGCCGTATTGGCCTGATGCCAGCTTGATCCGCTTCTTTCTCCGCTGCCGAGTTTTTGGTCCACCCTTTGCGCGAGGCATGATTTATTACTCCTTTTGGGTCCTGAAATTCACAACACTACACGATCGTCGTCTATGCATACGGCAGGAGTCGATTCAATGTAGAAACAACCGTGGAATCCACCAATGCTGTTCCGCTCAGGCGACGTTTACGGTCGTGCCGCTTGCTGGTCAGTATGTGCCGCTTGCCCGCCTTGCGGCGGACAATCTTGCCGCTTCCCGTTTTGGTAAATCGTTTGCTCGTTCCTGAATGCGTCTTCATTTTCATGAGGAGGTTCCTTTTTATTGAGCAATCACCGTGCTGCACATCAATGTTTCGGAGCGACGATCATAATCAAACTGCGTCCTTCCATCCGAGGAGCATACTCGATGGTGCCCGCTTGGGCCAACTGTTCAATGACGGAATTCATGACTGCCCGACCCATCTCCTGGTTCGCCATTTCTCGTCCGCGATAGGTGAGGGTGACCTTGGTCTTGTTGCCCTCCTCTAGAAAGCTCTTCATCTGACGGACCTTAATCTCAAGATCATGCTTATCGGTCCGTGGGCGCAACTTGATTTCCTTGACTTGGGTGGACTTTTGGTGGCGCCGGCTTTGATGATCTTTTTTGCTCAGCTCGTACTTGTACTTCCCAAAGTCCATAATCTTACAGACCGGGGGAACGGAGTTGGGGGCGACTTCGACCAGGTCATAGCCGCTTTCTTGAGCCTGACGAAAGGCATCCGGTGTCGGGAGAACACCGAGCTGTTCTCCCTCCGGGCCGATTACTCGAACTTCTCGGACTCGGATCTCACGATTCACGCGTAGTTTGGGAACGATAGGCCACCTCTTTCTTAATGTGTGTGTTGAAGGTCTCGCTGTGTGTGTGCGACCTCAGTTTGCAGGAGATCCAACACCTCAGCCACTGTCTTAGTCCCTAAATTTGCCCCGCTTCGGCCTCGTACCGAGAGAGTCCCGCCTTGCATTTCGCGATTCCCCGCCACCAACATGAACGGGACTTTCGCCTTTTCTGCTTCACGAATCTTAAACCCGATTTTTTCGTTCCGAAGATCGGCTTCGGCACGGAACCCGACCGCCTTCAATTGCGCGACGACGGCTGCGGCGTAGTCTTGCTGATGGTCGGTGATGTTCATGACCACCACCTGCACCGGAGCCAGCCAGGTCGGAAACGCGCCCCCGTAATGCTCGATCAGAATGCCGAAAAAGCGCTCGATGGATCCCATCAGGGCGCGATGGATCATGATAGGGCGATGGGCTTTGCCGTCCTCACCAATATAATTCAGTTCAAACCGCTCCGGATTGTTGAAATCAACTTGCACCGTGGAACATTGCCACGAGCGGCCCAACGCATCTTTGATCTTGATGTCGATCTTCGGTCCGTAGAACGCTCCTCCTCCGGGATCAAGGTGAAAGGAGATATTACGGTTTTTCAGCGCCGCTTCCAATGCGCTGGTGGCCAAGGTCCAATGTTCATCACCACCCACGGATTCTTTGGGCCGCGTGGATAAAAACACTTCAAATTGATGGAATCCGAATGTCCGTAACACGAAAAATGTAAAGTCCAGGACCCGGCTGACTTCTTGCTCCATCTGATCCGGGCGGCAGAAAAGATGGGCATCATCCTGCGTAAATCCTCGCACCCGCATGAGCCCGTGCAGCACACCGGTCCGTTCATAGCGATAGACCGTTCCCAGTTCCCCATAGCGAATGGGGAGGTCTCGATAGCTGCGAAGATGACTCTGATAGATCATGATATGGTACGGACAATTCATCGGTTTCAGCTGGTATTCACTGCCTTCCAGCTTCATCGAAGGGAACATGTTTTCGCGGTAGTAATCGAGGTGCCCACTGGTTTTCCAGAGATCAAGACGCGCCGTATGAGGCGAATAGACCAGCTGGTACCCATCCCGAATATGTTGTTCTCGCCAGAAGTTTTCAATCAACAGACGGACTGCCGCGCCTTTCGGATGCCAGAGTACCAGACCTGGTCCGATTTCATCCTGAATGCTGATCAAATCCAGCTCTTTCCCGACTTTTCTGTGGTCGCGTCGCTTAATTTCCTCCAGCCGGGCCAGATAGGCATCCACTTCCGCCCGCGTCGGAAAGGATGTTCCGTAGATCCGTTGTAACATCGGATTACGTTCATCGCCGCGCCAATAGGCGCCGGCCGTGTTGAGCAATTTTATGGCACCAATGGAGCCGGTGGTCGGGAGATGAGGCCCGCGGCAGAGATCGACGAAGTCTCCTTGTGTGTAGGCGGTGATCGGCTCTCCATCGGGGAAACCTTGAATCAGCTCGACCTTGTAATGCTCGCCACGGGCCTTGAAAAAATCTATCGCGTCCTGCTTCGAAAACTCCCGCCTTGTGATAGTGAGATTACGCTTGATGATTTCGGCAGCGCGTTCTTCGATTCTCTCTAAGTCTTCGGGAGTAAAGGGACGTTCGAAGGCAAAATCATAATAAAAACTATCTTCAAGGGCCGGACCGATGGTCAGTTGTGCAGAAGGGAAGAGTTCCTTGACTGCCTGAGCCATGATGTGAGTGCTGCTGTGGCGGTATACTTCGCGGCCCTCTGAACTGTCGAACCTCAGTGGTTCGACGATCGAACTCGCAGACAGAGGACGCGACAGATCAACAACCTCTCCTTCGACTTTGGCTGCCAAAATATCCCCGCTTGTGACTCCTAACTCAGATAGAGCGTCACCGACCGTCTCCCCGGTCTGAATGTCACCGCTTGGACCGTCCTTAACTGATATCTTCATGACTTATGGATTTGATCCACAGCGAAAACATAACGGACACTCAGTCTCTAAGAGACTGACCGGTAGCTCGAGTTGAATGGTAGGCGCGGACGGTCTTGAACCGTCGACCTCTACCGTGTCAAGGTAGCGCTCTCCCCCTGAGCTACGCGCCTATCGAAAAGGAGGCATGCTAATATAGCCTCGTTGACCGTGTCAAGAAAACGAAGATGAAGGGCGCCTTCCTTCAGCGCGTTTGAAAGACGTGCTGATCATCTGTTTCATGTCGTGGGTCAGACACCCCTCAGTTTGCGTGCCGTCACCTCACAGCAGAGCGAAGCTCTTTTCCTGCTGAAAACTTCGGAACCTTCGCCGCCGGGATTCGAAGTGATTCACCCGTCCGCGGGTTTCTTCCCATTCGTGCTTTTCGCTTTGAAATCGTAAAGGTGCCGAAATTGACGAGGGAGACGCGTTGCCCTTTTTTCAACGAGGAAGTCACCGCCCCGGTGAATGCCTCAAGCGCGGTTCCGGCTGCAACCTTCGTAATTCCTGCTGAAGCGGCCATCTTTGCGATCAACTCTTCCTTTGTCATGCTGTTCCTCCTTCATGAATTTTGAGAGTTGGTATGGGCAGTACGCCCGCAGCCCATCTTTGGAAGTCCGGTTCAGGCACGCCGACTCGCCCTCGCTTTCGTTTGTTTCAAGGGAATGTGAAGACTCACGATTTTTTTTCGCAACGTGTTACGGTTGAGTCCGAGCAGTTCAGCCGCTTGTACTTGATTGCCTCCTGTCTCGCGCAGGGCTGACGTGATGAGAGGACGTTCCACAGCGGAAATCAGGATCGGATGGAGGTTTTTAGCCGATCCATTTCTCATTCCCTTCACGAATTCACCCATTTTCGTCTCTAAGTAACTTTCGAGGGAGGCGTCGCGGGCTTTGTTCTGTGGAGGGCTGTCCGGTTGATTCATCAGCTGGATCGTTTTCAGCGTCTTTTTCAAGGCAGCCCTAGACCCTCCGATAGAAAGGGTGCGAGCTGAGTCAAGGTGATCATTCAGCACGCCCACCTGTTCCTGTCCACCTTGCGACTCCATCACGACGGCATCAAACCGATGTTTTCGCAACTCCCTTTGAAAGGTCGAAGCGTCCCGAGCGATCGTAACGGAGGCGTCCTTGAATACCTGCCTCACCAGGGCCTGCACGGCCGTATCATTCGTGAATAGCAGGATAGTAAATGAGGATGACGGCACAGACATGAAGGCACCACCCGAAGAAGAGGGCGGATTATTGCCGAGGGCGTAAGCGATGTCAATTGGATTCTATGGGCGCGGCGTCCCTCCGACCGGCTTCCCGTATCGCTTTGCAGATATGAAGTCAGTAAGGAGATTGGTTTCCGGTTCGATCAGGACTTTCAACTTCACCCCAAAGAACATCTTCCAGCTAAATAATGCCGATCATCTTAACCCAGCAAGCTCCTGGTATCTTGACAGATACGGAGAGAAGAATGTAAATTTTCAATTCCCTATCGGAATAGTAAAGAATGAAAGTGTCCAAGCGTGCGACATACGGAATTATGGTAGCCGTTGATCTTGCGATACATGCAAGCGAAGCCCCGATTCAAGCCCGAGCTATCGCGAGGCGCCACGGGATTCCCGTCCGTTTTCTCGAGCAAGTTCTCCATGCGATGAAGAACGCCGGCATAGTAGAAAGCCAACGAGGTGCCCAGGGAGGGTATCTGCTCATGCATGAGCCGGCAGCGATGTCGATCGCCGATATATTCGAGGCCTTGGAAGGGCCGGCCTTTCATCGCTCATCTGTCGATCAACAGACACGTGATCGTCATGCCACCAAGCCGGAGCTGCTGCTGGATGACGTCTGGGAGCAGGTTCAACAGGCGGAACGGAAAGTTCTCGAAAACATTACCGTCGAACACTTGGCAATGCGGCTACAGACGATCGACGCCCAGCACAATCCGATGTACCACATTTGACTTAGAAAGCTCCTCTCCCGAGGAAGCAAGGAGATCGATATATGAACCCAGTTGAATCCCTCACTATCCCCAAAATTGTCACGAATCCCATTCCGCCGGCCATTCTGGAAGAAATAGAAACCTTCGAGGCTGAAGCCCTGCGAACATTGGGCGGAGAGCTGCCCGCCGATATTTTCAAGCCTTTCCGCCTGCAATACGGCATTTACGGCCAGCGTCAGCCTGGTGTGCAAATGGTCCGTATCAAGATCCCGTTCGGCGGCATCAGCGCGAATCAGCTACGACGTGTGGCGGAGCTCGCGGACCGATACGCGACCGGAGTCGGCCACGTCACGACGAGACAAGATATTCAGATGCACTTCGTCGAACTGAAGGATGTGCCGAGTATCATGCGGGAACTCGCAGAAGTTGGTCTGACCACCAGAGAGGCTTGTGCCAATACCGTGCGGAATGTGACGGCATGTCACCTCGCCGGCGTGTGCCAAGGAGAAGTATTCGATGTGACTCCTTATGCGAAGACAGTCGCCTATCACTTACTGCGGAACCCTTTGAATCAAAGTCTGCCGCGAAAGTTCAAAATTGCTTTCTCTGGCTGTGCGCGTGATTGCGCCCTGACTCCCATCCACGACATCGGCTTGCTGGCGGTGAAACAAGCGGACGGAGTGATCGGCTTTCGAATGGTGGTTGGTGGAGGACTGGGCTCTACTCCACGGATTGCACAACTGCTCCGTGAGTTCACTCCGATGGAGGAACTGATTCCCAGCATTGAGGCCGTCATCAAAGTCTTCGATACCCTCGGCAATCGAAAAAACCGCAACAAGGCCCGGATGAAGTTCGTGATCGACAAGCTGGGCTTCGAGGAGTTCAAACGGCGTTGGGAAGCAGCCTACGTTGCGATGGGTCATGCGCTTCCAAAGAGCGGGTCCTTGGCGCTTCTGCAGCATCAGGACGAGCCAAAACTCATCATGCCGACCCGCAACGGTTTGATCACTGGAGCTGGGAACGGCAACGGGAATCGGAACGGATCTCATGGGAATGGCCACGAGACGCCATTCGAGATGTGGAGCCGGACCAACGTTGTGAAACAGAAGCAGGATGGGTATGTCACAGCCGCCATCAAGCTGTTCATGGGAGATATTACGGCCGAACAGATGCTGTTCGTCGCTGACCTGGCTGAACGTTATTCGAACGGCAATCTTCGCACCACGATCAATCAAAACCTGGTTATCCGATGGGTTCCTACCGATCAGATCCAGCACTTGTACGAGGATCTAACGTCACACGGATTGGCAGATCCCGGAGCCGAGCTGGTCGAAGACATTATTGCCTGCCCCGGCACAGATACATGCGGTCTCGGGATCACGTCTTCCAAAGGCCTTGCACGAGCGCTGGCCGAGGTGTTTCCAGCAGGTCGTGTGCCGGAAGATCTGGCAGGGGTCGATGTCAAAATCAGCGGATGCCATAATTCCTGCGCACAACATCACATCTCAACGATCGGGCTACATGGAGTCGGAAAACGCCTCGGTGACCACGTCGCGCCGCATTATGAATTGCATCTCGGTGGTTCGGTGAACGGCACGGCAAAGATCGGCCAGATGACCGTGAAGTTGCCCGCAAAAGCCGTACCGGCGGCGATTTCTCATTTGATCGACCTGTACCGGCGTGATCGCCAAGCGAACGAGAATTTACCGAAATTCATCACGCGCGTCGGAAAGAGCAAGCTGAAAGACGAATTGATTCCCTACACCATCGTGCCGTCGTATAAAGAGGATCCGACCTTCTATTATGATTGGGAGGGAGAAGAAGAATTTATCCTTGAGGATCTCGGTCCCGGCGAATGTGCGGGCGGTGCGCTGGACATGATCGAAAACGGCATTCTGGAGGCAGATCAAGAGCTCTACCAAGCGAAGCTGCTTATTGAGAAGCATCAATATTCGGTCTCGGTGAACAAATCCTATCGAGCCGTACTGGCTGCGGCTAAGGCAATGCTGGTGACAGAAGGACTGGAGCCCTCGACGGACTCCGAAACGTTCATCGGGTTCGACAGGAAGATTGCACAGCAAGGTGTTGTGCCGTCCACCTATCGAGACTTGAGCCAGAAGGTCGGCGATCTGGGGTCGAAAGAGACGTCAGCCGAATCAGCCCGGGAGAAGATGACATTTGCCAAGGGGTTCGTTGAGGCCTGCCGTGCGGCGACGGATCAGATGGGGAAGGATCTGAGGCTGTCGGCGATGAAAGAAGAAAAGCTTCCCGTCGCGCCTGCACCAGTTGAAACCAAACCAGCTATCTCAATTGCAACGGGTGCGCCCGTTTACGATTTGCGCGGTGTTGCATGCCCGATGAACTATGTCAAAACGAAGTTGAAGCTGGAAATGATGGATGCCGGCGAACAGTTGGAAGTGTGGCTCGATGCGGGTGAACCGATCAAGAACGTACCGATGAGTCTTAAGAATGACGGACATAAGCTGCTGATACAGGAAGCATTGGAACCGGAAGCATCGCATTATCGGATTCTGGTGGAGAAGGTCGAAGGGTAAGGGGATCTGATTTGCTATGACCGCGAACGGCCGCTCCGAACTGATTGCAGAGCTCAGAGCTTGGAGCGCTTCGTTCGAGGCGAGGCAGCCCCAAGATGTACTGGTGGCAGCGATCGAGCGATATGGCCCAAAAATTGTTGTGGCTTGTAGCTTCGGAGCGGAAGACGTGGTCCTCGTCGATATGGTGCATCGGATCAATCCCTCGGTGCCGTTGTTTTACCTCGACACCGAGTTTTTGTTCCCTGAAACCTATGCCACAAGGGATCGAGTGATTGAACGGTACGAACTCAGGCCGGCCCAGATCATCCAGGTGAAGTCAGTGCTCACACCACAAAAGCAAGCAGAATCGTACGGCGAGGCCTTGTGGGCGCGAGATCCGGACCAGTGCTGCCGGCTGCGGAAAGTCGAACCGCTGACCCATGTTCTGCGGGGATACGACGCATGGATTACTGGAATTAGGCGTGATCAAGCCCCATCCCGTGAGAATGCCGGATTGATCGAGTGGGACCAAAGGTTTGAATTGGTCAAGGTGAACCCACTGGCCCGGTGGACGTGGGCCGATGTGTGGACCTACATCAAGGTCTATGAAGTTCCATACAACCCGCTGCACGATCAGGATTATCCCAGCATCGGTTGTACCCACTGCACCGCACCAGTGGCGCCCGGCGATGATCCGCGGGCCGGTCGCTGGAAGAATTTTGTCAAGACCGAGTGCGGACTGCATAAGTCGTAACATGCCGATTCAAGATCTCCTCACCAAGATTGCAAAGGGCCCGAAAGCTTCCAAGGACCTCACATGGGATGAGTGCAAACAGGCGATGAAGGCTTTGATTGAAGGTGAGGCCTCACCGGCGCAAGTGGGCGCCTTTCTCATTGCCATGCGGTTCAAGACGGAGTCGGTTACCGAATTGGCGGCATTGACGGCAGCTGCTCGACAGTACGTGCCGCCTCTCACTGTCTCACGAGACTTGGCCTTGGTGGATGTCCCGACCTATGCCGGGAAGCAGGACACGTTTCACGCGATTATTGGCGCGTCCATTGTGGCAGTTGCTGCCGGCGCTTCAGTCTTGATGCACGGCTATGACGGAATTCCCAGCCGGCCGGGCAGTGCTGGAGTGCTGAAAGCCTTGGGCATTTCGGTTGATGCCGATCCCAAGCTGGCCTCAGAAGACGTGAACAAGAAAGGCTTTGCCTATCTGGATATCGGACTGTACCATCCGCCTCTCTATCGGTTCCTAGAAATGCGTCAAGAGCTCGGGGTCAGGAATGTGTTCCATCCGATCGCCAGGCTCCTGAACCCGGCGCGGGCATCAGTGCAAGTCGTGGGCTTGACGCATCCGCCGCACTTTGAGAAGACAGCCGAAGCCTTGCGAATCCTCGGGTGTCGGCGGGCGTTGGTGATCCGTGGAGTTGAAGGTGATCCGGAATTGTCCGCTTCGATGGCAACGAGAGTGCTGGAATTGCGCGATGAACGCATCACACCGCTGGGAGTGGCTCCGAAAGATTTTGGGCTGGCGTTTGTCCCATCAAGGGAGATGGCGGGATTCCCACCTAATCAACGCGAGAAAGAAGCCGATCTGCTCCGGCGCATTCTTCAGAATCAGGTGCAGGGTGGGCCGCGAGATTGGGTGCTCATGAATGCGGCCATGCTGCTCTATGCGGCGGGCAAAGGGGCGTCTCTGTCGGCCTGCTTCCCGGTTGTACGCGCCGCTCTTGATGGTGGAGCGGCGGCTCGTAAACTGGATGAATTGGTGCGACAGCCGGTCGCAGCGTAGGGCCTAAGGAAGAAGCCTATGAAACACCTTCGGCAACGTGAAGATCAAAGCGTCTATATCCTTCGAGAAGCCTATAAACATTTCGATAATCTCGCCATGCTCTGGTCGATGGGCAAGGATTCGACCGTGTTGCTTTGGCTGGCCCGCAAGGCCTTCTTCGGACACGTACCGTTTCCGCTCCTCCATGTCGATACCAGCTACAAGATCCCGGCGATGATCGAGTACCGCGACCGTCTGGCTCGGGAGTGGGGGTTGAATTTGGTCGTCGGCCAGAACAAGGAAGCCTTGGCGGCGGGGATGAACCACACGATGGGTCGCGTGGTCTGCTGCACCGCGCTGAAAACCAACGGCCTCAAGCAACTGCTGGAGAATAAGGGCTACACCGGCGTGATCCTCGGCGTCCGCGCCGATGAAGAGGGAACGAGAGCCAAGGAGCGCTATTTCTCTCCACGGGATAAGCATGGAGATTGGGATTTCCGCGATCAACCGCCTGAGCTCTGGGATCAATATAAGACCACCTTCCCACCCGGCACGCACATCCGTATCCATCCGCTGCTGGATTGGACCGAGATTAATATCTGGGAATACATCAAGCTGGAACAGATTCCCTTCATCGACCTGTATCTCGACAAGGGCGACGGCACGCGCTATCGCAGCCTCGGTTGTGCGCCCTGTACTTCGCCGATCAGATCCACCGCCAAGAGCGTTGACGACATTATCGAAGAACTCCGCCATACCACCGTGGCCGAGCGGTCGGGGCGGGCACAGGACGAAGGACGAGGAATGGAGTTATTACGGAAAGATGGATACATGTGACCATGAGCGAGACGGCTAAACCATCTGAGAACCTCAACATCGTGATCGTCGGCCATGTAGATCACGGAAAGTCCACCCTACTGGGCAGGCTCTACGCCGACACAGGCTCGCTGCCCGACGGCAAGTTGGAAAAGGTACAGGCTATCTGCAAGCAACAGGGGAAGGAATTCGAATATGCCTTCCTCTTCGACGCCTTCCTCGAAGAGCAGGAGCAGGGGATTACGATCGATACGGCTCGCACCTTTTTCATGTGGAAGGGCCGGCAATACATCATCATCGATGCGCCGGGGCATAAGGAGTTCCTGAAGAACATGATATCCGGCGCTGCGCGGGCCGAGGCGGCACTGCTGCTCATCGATGCCTTGGAAGGCGTCAGGGAGCAGTCGAAGAAACACGGCTACTTACTATCGCTGCTGGGCGTCCGGCAGTTCGCAGTGGTGGTCAACAAGATGGATCTGGTCGCCTACCGACAGGACGTGTTCGATGGGATTGAGAAAGAGTACCGAGAATTTCTCGGACAGTTCAAAGCCGTGCCGTCGCAGTTCATTCCAGTGAGTGCCAAGCTCGGCGACAACATCGCCAACCGCAGCGAGCAGATGGCCTGGTACGGCGGTCCCACCGTCCTGGAAACGCTCGGCGCGTTCAAGAAGGAAGCGGCTCGTTCGGAACAGCCCCTTCGACTGCCCGTGCAGGACGTCTATAAGTTCGATGCGCGCCGAATCATCACCGGACGCATTACAGCCGGACGTCTAAAAGTGGGCGATCACCTTGTCTTTTCGCCCTCCAACAAGAGGGCCAATATTCGAACGGTGGAGGCCTTCAATATCGAGCCGCAACCGACCGAAGGCCAGGCCGGCCAATCGATCGGCGTGACGCTCGATGAACAGATCTTTGTCGAACGCGGCGAAGTCGCCTCGCACCAGGAGCATTTGCCCCTCGTCTCCACGGCCTTTCGTGCCAATCTGTTTTGGCTCGGCAAGCGGCCATTAGAAAAAGGGCGAAAATATCTCTTGCGCGTGGCGACCAAGGAGGTGGACTGCGAAGTGGCCTCGATCCATCGGATTATCGATACGATGGATTTGGCTCAGCAACAGAGCAGCAACAGCATCAGCAAGAACCAAGTGGCCGAATTGACCCTGCGCACCAAAGCGCCGGTCGCGTTTGATCTGTCAGCGTCGTTCGAAGCTACTGGACGTTTTGTCCTGGTTGACGAATACGATATTGCAGGCGGCGGCATCATCACGGAGCTGGTTCACGACGATCAGGAATTTCTCCGTGAAGAAGCCAGGCGGCGCGACTTCGCCTGGGTCAAGGGCGAAGTGACGGTTGAAGACCGTGCTCAACAGTACGGTCATCGAGCGGCAGTCGTTCTGATTACCGGTGGGCGGCACACTGGTAAATCATTCTTGGCTAGAAAGCTTGAAGGCCGCCTCGTAGCGGACGGGCGTCATGCTTATCTGTTGGATGGAGAAAATCTGCGCCGCGGCTTGGATGCCGACCTCAGCGAAGAAGAGCGAGGGCAGACGGCGGAAATGGCTCGTCGCTACGGCGAAGTGGCGCGGCTCCTCACCGATACGGGCCTCATCGTCGTCTCGACCACCAATCCATTCGGTCTCGCCTATCGAGAGGCCTCCCAGGCGATCAGGACCCTCGTGCATCCCGCACCGGTCATCGCCGTTCATATGAGCAAGTCTGAGGAAGAGTCACCGCCGAGTACCGATGTCGTCCTCACTGGCCCCACAGATTTCGATGCAGCGACCTCTCGCATCCTTGAAGAACTCAAACGCCGGGGCGTCTTAGCCCAGGCCATCGGGGCGAAGCCGGTGTTTCAGTATTCGATCTAGCCAGTGATCAGACCGGCTTCTTCTGCGCCACGGCCGCTTCTCTCTGGGCAGTTGATTTTCTATTGCAACGCCCTGAACTCATCACCGGTCAGACCAGCATCACGAACGATACCGCCCATATTCCGAAGTCGTCCAAGGTCCGAGTGAACGTCGCAACGGCTTCGAAACCGAAGTTGCTTGGTCAGAGTTCATGAATAGGAATCTTAACTTGTGAGACATCATGAAACTGTGGTAATTCCTCGCGAAGCTATGTCCTCCCACTGTTAGTCGGGGGATTGACGTTGCAACCGACCACGAGATTTCTTCTCCCTGCCTTCCCCTTGGTTCGGATCGCTGCTACCTCACTCCACCAGACCCGGCCGGCGAGTCCTGATCGAGACCTCCCAAAGACGACGCAATGGCCGATGTCCGGCGGTTCGTCGTTGACGAATCCTAACAGCCGCCCCGCCTTGAAACCATCTCAGGGGATGTTCTCATTGTGACGTGGTTACAGAAGGCAGCGTGGACCTGGCTGTTTTCCTGTACGTTTCTACTCACCCCACTCCTGGCTCAGAGCCAAGATACCGGGCCTGTCAGTTCCGGCTGGCACTATGGGGGCTTCCTCGATCTCGGCTATGCCGTGGACTTCAATTTTCCCGATAATCACCTCTGGCGCAGTAAGACCACCACAACCCGGGTCAATGAGTTTGCTCCCAATATGGCCTTGGCCTATGTCAAGAAGAACATCTCTCTGTCGTCCTCATGGGGCATGGAGTTGGCGGTCCAAGCAGGCTATGACACGGATGGGCTGGTGCCCCAACCGGTTCCTGAACGAGAAAAACCGATCTCCGGCGCGGATACCCTGCGGCACTTCTCCCGGGCCAATGTGTCGTATCTGATCCCCATGGGAAAGGGTCTGATGGTCACAGCGGGATTATTCAACAGCTACATTGGGTACGAATCCATCTATGCGAAGTACAACCTGAATTATACGCGACCCTACATAGCGGACAACGCTCCCTATTTTATGTTTGGACTCCGGGTTCGGTACCCCGTGAGTGACAGCGTGAACGTCGGCTTCTATGCGATCAATGGGTATAACTACCTCTCCCATATCAATGATCAATTGAGCTATGGGACCCAGGTCTCCTGGAAAGTGCGTCCCGATCTCACGTTCACCCAAAACCTGTATTATGGTCCCGATCAAGCCAACACCGCGCTCGAGTTCTGGCGGTTTTTCTCCGACAGCATCCTGGAATGGCAACGAAAACCTGTGGTCCTGGCGATAAGCTACGACATCGGCACAGAGAATGCCGCCGAGCAAGTCGGGCACCCTCGAACATTTTGGACGGGTGCAGCCTTTAACGCTCGGTGGAACGTGCAAGGACCTTGGAGTGTGGCGCTCCGGCCTGAAGTCTATTGGGATCCCGACGGCCGGATTACCGGGTCGGAACAACTGCTCAGGGCGATCACGACGACGTTGGAATATCAGTTTGTGCGGGAATGGACCAGTGCACTCCTCCGTTTGGAATACCGGTATGACGAATCGACGGGACCGAACGGGGGTTTCTTCAAGGGAGGGGAAGTCGCCCCTGGGGTCATCGGACTCGTACGCGGCCAACAGCTCGTGATTTTGTCACTGATCTGTTCATTCGATAAGTAGCCCGCATTGTTCCACCTCAATCGGACTCTTGCTCTCTGACCGGTCGAATCAGGATTTGCAGGGGAAGCGCTCGTGAGTAATGCGTGATTATGGAGCCTCGTCCGATGCGATCACCGGCAACTGAAAATGGGCAATCGCAGGCCGTTGGGTTGCACTCTGCACCGTGGCCGTGAGGGTTTTTTTGCCGGCTGAGTCGAATTCGACCAGGGCACTGAAGATATCGAACTTCCCCGGGACGGGCCGCATTCGGGCAATGGATTTCGTCCCTTCTGCCGATTGATAGCTGAGCAGGACGTCCCTCTTGTCCATGGCGTTCCTTGTCGGTGCGTTGACTTCCAAAAAAATCTGATTCGAGCCCACACGTGGCGGCGAGGGTTCGCTCCATAACTTCAGAGTCAACCCTTCGGCTATCTGCACTTGTGGCGGCTGCGCCGAGGCCGGCCGGTCGGTCGTCGCGCATCCCACAAGCTGGCAAGCAAGAAGCACGGCGCAATACCAACGAGCCGGAGAGCGCAAGACGATGAAGCCAGGGTTTTTCATGACAAATTGGTGGGGATCAGGCCTTCATGTGAAGGCACGCCGTCGGTCGGACAGACTGTACCAATCAACCCGTCTATCTCGTCAAGGCCTCTCGTAGGGTGTTGTGTGGAGCAAGCAATCCAAGCGCGTGAAGCGACGTGAGACATTCAGCCGCCCACGCTGCTGTTCACGGGAGCTGGAGGCCGACCGCAAACGTTGCTTGGTAGCCATCGGCCGCTGCCGCCGGAGTCAGCATGAGTTGATCGCCGCCACGCCGGAAGATCCGATCATGCTGGTTTCGCGCGGTGCGCATTCCTCTCGCGGCATAGGGCGGGTCAGCATGGACGCGATCCGTCAGCCCGTCGTCGAAATACATTTGCGACGTGAACTCAAAGGCCCGTGGGGCCGCTGGGGCGGTCCGTATCTTGAAGTGGATATGCACCGTCCGGCCTTCATACCAACCGGGGTATATGGTGACGAATCGGACCTCGCCACGCTCGTCGGTGATCTGGTAGCCGCGGAAAAACTTCCGGCCGATCGTATTGAACCCCGGATCGCGCACGTCGGAGTAGAGGCCCATCGCATCGCAGTGCCAAATATCGACTTGAGCCCCCGGGAGGGGCTGACAGCCTCCGGTATTGATGCGAGAGACTGCAAGCGTGAGAGCCAATTGAGTACCGGGCCTGACCAGTCCATCAGCGGGATCCGAACGGATGTCGGACCGATGCAAGCGCTCGTCGACGAAGTACGGCCCTTCGGTCTGCTCGGGCCGGACGACGCAAGACAATCCTCGGACATCCGCAAGCGCTCGCCGGAGGTGCAGGCCGCCCGTGAGCCACAGCACGCCCGTGACGCCCAACAGCGCCATAGCCTCGCGGCGGGAAAGGAGACATCCCACTGGTGCGTCATCATGCGTCATGGATGATCTCCTTCTCGATGTGTGCGTTCAGGTTCTTTGTCGGCAGCCTTAGATGATAAGGGTCACAATTTGATACCTTACTCTCCGATCCTCGACGAAGTGAAGCGTCTGGGCGTCCTGGCCCAGGCCATCGGGGCGAAAGCCGTCTTTCAGTATGTGATCTAGTCAACCAGCAGCTCCAACACGATTTGAAGCGTTGTGCCGGCCGCGATCTCATCTTGCTGACCTAGGCAAAGAGAGTCAGGAAGGTGCGTGGAGAGACGATGGCGATTCCACGAAAACGGTTCAGGGGTTGGAGATGTCGTTTGTCGCCGGTAATCAGATAGTCTGCCTGTGCGGCAACGGCACATTCAAGGATCCGATGATCCGTGTCGTCTGCCACAATGCCCGTAAAGCGCATAGTTGGTAGGAGGCGATGGCCGACCGCACGTAGTTCCAGGAGCGCGTCTCTAACTTGAGAATCCGTCCATCGGAATTTGTCCTGCAATGTTCGTTGCAGCTCGCGTTCGATGGCTGGAGAGTGATACAGCTCAATCAGACCGGCTCTGGCCATGCCGAGGATTGTCTCGCAAGTACCGCCGAAGAGTATCGCTGAAATGTAAATGTTGGTATCCGCGACGGCGGTGATCACCGGCGCTTGTTCCGCGAACGAGATCGTCCGCGCTGAAGGAAACGCTCCAGGTCAGCCTCGGACTTGAGGCCCAGGCGTTTCGCCGTATCAGCACCCCATTGGCGAAGACGCTGCCAGCGATGAGAGGTGAGGTATTGGCGAAGCGCCATTTCCACGAGCTTGGCCGGCGTGGTGGCCTCCACGCTCGCGACCCGTTGCGTCTCACGCAGTAGGTCGGCGGGAAGCGAAATAATCATCGGTTTAGTGGCAGACATTAGAGGTTACCGTATTTCCCGTCTGATTGCTTGATTAGCTTCGTCCAGCTTGGTGGGTTCTGTCAAGCATTGACACTTCTCCGTATTCCTATGGAGGTGGTAAAGGGAGGTGGTAAAGGGGACATTCTACATTTCTTCAGGTAGCTGACCGACTACGTGGCTGACCAAGTAACAGAGAGCGTTCAAATACGTACCAGGTTCAGAGGTGCAAAGTAGAATGTCCCCTTTCCCAATGGACAGAGCAACATCAACACGCGAACGGTCTTGTCGGTGCAGCAGGTTTCTGGTACAAGGTTCGCAACATTAAAAGTGAAATCCGAGGCCACCAAGTTCAAGTGTCTGACGAAAGCAAGACCAAGGTGGGTTGGTTGTTGAGGTAAGGGAGGGACCCTATGAAAGTGATTCTTGCGAGCATCTTCGGCTCGGTACTGCTCGGCGCCGCGTCGCTCAGTGCAGCGGACGAGATGGAGGGTATGAGTCACAAGCACCATTTCCGGGCGGCAGGCGAGATCGAAGTTATGACTCAGAACCAGTATCTCGGTGCAGATCTGGCTCCGGTGTTCGAAGCCGCGATGACGGATCCCCTCAACCCCGTCGCAATCAACACGGCTGTCGTGGAGGCGCTCACAAAGATCGCTGCGGCACGGCCAGCCGAGAGGGTCCGCGCGCTTGCCGAGCAGATTGCGCGGCGCAAGCCGGATGTAGTCGGGCTGCAGGAGGCCTTCAAGTTTGAATGTACGCCAGCTCAGGGTTTCCCACCAAAGAAGGGCATGGGCTGCGACGACCCGTTGATCAAGGATGCCTTTTCCGATCACCTGCAGAACACCGAAGAGGCGTTGCGTGGCAAGTACGTTGTCGCGGGTAAAGTGACCAACCTTAAGGTCCCCCGCGACCCAAACCCAAACTCACCCCCGATCCAGTTCCAGGTAAACGGCTACTCTGCGCTACTCTCGGTCGCGGACCGCGATGCGATCCTGGTTCGCGCCGACCTGTCTGCGCAACGGGTGAACTTCGCCTGCTCGAAGCCTTCTGACGATGGCTGCAATTACCAGACTGCGCCACCGCCGCTGCAAACGCCAGTTGGCCCCGTTGCAATCGAGCGTGGCTTCCTCGCGGTGGACGTGACGGTCAAGGGCTGGCATTACCGCGTGTTCAATACGCATCTCGATCAGCGGCTGCTTGCCGAGAACCAGCCTGAGACACGTCTCCTACAAGTCGGACAGGCCTATGAGCTCGTGGGTTTTGCCTTGGGGACATGGAACAGGTGGGACGGATTATCGAAGAAAGTGATCGTCATCGGCGATATCAACTCCGATCCGAGAGATACGATCCCAGTGCCGCCCTACCCGGCATACCTTCCATGGGCTCCGACGTTGCCGGTAAAGACGCCGTATCAGGTCTTCACGCTCAACGGCTTTACGGATGCATGGACTCTGCGATATCACCACAGACCAGGCCTGACTTGCTGTCAGGATGAGGATCTTGAGAACCGGCGGAGCGAGTTGGATGAGCGGATCGACATGATCTTCTCGCTCGACCAGCCGTTACGCGTGCTGGACATGGAGCTCCTCGGTAACAAGAAGCGCGATAAGACGGACCCACCGCCTAAGGGCGGACTGTGGCCGTCAGACCACGCCGCGTTGGCTGCCACGCTGATGTTCAAGCCGGTTGCCTTCGCGAGCTGGGTCGGAGATCGGGATTAACCCCAATGCTGTTCACTTTATAATCCTGATGCTAAGGGCCATGGGCTCCGGTCTTGTCCGGTCACGCGTGCGTGGCCGCAGGGGATAGCTGCTCATCTTGCGCTTCACCCCGCGCGGGGTGCGCCGGGAGCGACTCGAGACGACGCGTTCCTCCAGGAGAAGAGGTAAAGGGGACATTCTACATTCCTTCAGGCAGCTGACCGACTACGTGGCTGACCAAGTAACAGAGAGCGTTCACATCCGCACCAGGTTCAGAGGTGAAAAGTAGAATGTCCCCTTTGTCGGCGGCTATCTCTTGGGCCTGCAGGAGCAGTTTCAAATCTTAGCGGAGCAACCGACACAGGGACGTCAGGCCGATGCACTCGCGAGGCCGATGCACTCGCGCGAGGCCTGCGGCGGTGGGAGTATCGCTCCCACATCATCTTTTACATGCCTACGGAACACGGTATTTGGATCGTTCGAGTGCTGCACCAGCGCATGGATGTCCGGAGACATGTGTAACCGCCGGTGAGGGGGACTATGGAGAGATACACGCATGCACGATTCTAGATTCGACCCCAATTCACGACTCCGGTGAGGACTCCTGAGCTGCCTCAGGCATGAGCCAAGAAGAGGGTGGAGCCACATGGCAACCACGAGATCTGTGATCGCCTCGTAGGGACATGCGTGGATACCAACGGTTTTCTGGGGCCAATCATTGGCCAGGAGCGGGAGCGTCTTCGTCTCTTCGCCTTGATCCTGATGGGTGACTGGTGCGACTCAGGGTATGCAGTCGACACCGCAACCAGAGAAAACTCGGACGCAGTGAACAGGGGTGGCTGGCGATCGTGAGGAGCCGTCGTCGGAGTACATGAGAACGCTCAGAACCATAGGCGATGTGTGCCCACTTGACCGGAGCCTTCTAATGGGCGACCTTTATTATGATGACCCTTATTATGACCGAACGTCATTCAGCCCTCGCCTCTTCATCCAGATCCACGTCGTCGAAGATACTCCGTGTACTTTGGAGTGTTTTCTGCGCTTCGACCTTTCCTAATTTTCTGGGAGCCCTCTCTGATTCTTCCGGAGTGTTTTCATCAATCCATTCACGCGTCTTTCGTATTTCTCTATCGATGAGTTCAACAGCACTCTCTTCCTGACCAAACTGATTCTTGACAGAATCAAATAACTCTAGCAGCTGCTGCATATGCCCCTCAGGTGAATCATCTGGAGAGTAATTGGACTCCCATTCAGACCGAACATCGCTAAGCCGTGGCAGAAGCTCCGTCCGCACCCTTCGCACCAAGTCCTCAAACTCATCTTCCGTAAAAAGGCTTCGGATTCCCTTGTCATCCAGAGCATCTCCATCCTGTCCATCAAGAACGTACTTGCTGACCGTTTCTACGAATTTCTTACGCTTTTCTTCCGGCAGGAGCCCAACTTCATAGAGACGTTTTGCTAGACGCACCTCCGGAACGGTGTCGAGAAATAGTCCTGGTTCTGAAACCTGGTCTAGGAGATCAGGATTGTTCTTAAGATATAGCGATAGGAACTCCTTGGAGCAACGACGAGCGAGAAATCCTTGCAGGTCCCGCTTCGCACCAAACATCGATAGCCAGGGAGCCTTATACGACTTGCTTTGTGACATCTCCTTCAACTTCGCAAGTATCTGCGGAAACAAAGATTTTGGAACCACGACTGCGTTTTCGATGCCAACGTCACCACAGGTCACCTGATCGACCAACCGCTCCGGAGCGCTACCCTCGATGAAGATGCCAAGATGTTCCGGGCTCTGAACTAGAATAGCGGCATACGCGTCGCCGATGGTTGGATGCATAAACTGCCATACCAACTCATCACCTGCGTGAGAAAGCATCACAAGACTGTCCATCAAGGCTTCGAGGGCGGAGAGACATCCACCCAGATTGCTGCCGAGACGCTCAAGGGCCTGGGTCTCTGAGGGCCGGAGTTGTATTGGGCTCTCCAGGCTGCCATTGCGCATATAAATCAGTGCCAGCGCCGCCTTGCTGTCGGTGTCGAGGCTTTGGAGCACTTCCTGGAGAAGTTGCTCGCGCTTTTCGACAAACTGATCAATGTAATATTTGTCGATGAACAGATCTTTCGTAAAAAGAGGATCGCCGAGACGCCGCGCCGTTTCCGGGATGAAGCGCAGATGAATGGCGACATCCTCAAGGTAAGACTTGATCTCGGTTCTGAAGGAGCGTGGCTGTTTCCCGAGCTTCAAATGGTTATAAAGGATCTGACCTTTCTCTGCGATGGACAGGTCCTGAACATCGATTACGACCTGACTCTCCTTCAACAGAGGGAAAACGCCCACCTTCAAATCCTTGCGTGCTCGGTTGTAAATGTAGTCGCGCGAGGTCATGACGATCTTTGCTCCTTTTCGGAGCATCGGCCTGATTTGCGGCAACATATGATTCCAGTTATGGACCAGAAAATCTTCGTACTGGGTCACTCCAAAGGCATCGTCCAGCCAGAAGAACTGTGATGGTTCCTCTGGATTCCACCGATCAGCAACCTTGCCGGGATCGTTCAGTTTGAGTATCGAGGCACCCCACTGATCGAGTGCCGCCATTGCGAGCAGGGATGCGATGGTCGTCTTGCCAGCAGCAGGCTCGCCGATGAGCAGCACAAAACCATGCTTATCGATGGCATCCATGGCCTTTCGGTAGGCGTCTGTGACGACGACCTTCGCGAGGTCTTCTCGCATCGATTCAAGGATTGTCCGAGCCTGAAGGTAGGTGCGCTCATCCAGGATCTGAGTTAAGTCTCCGAGTCCATACACGCGTGGCACAAGCATACGAAGGCGCTTGTTCTCCCGAATCTGCTGACTTATCCAGGTTGAACCGAACACTGCAACATGCCTTACTCCAACACTCTTGAAAAGGGCATCAACCTTTCTGGCTGCAGTACCTGATAGACCTGCATTCGTCATAAGCACATAGGAGTCGCAAAGACCCTGCTCAGCAAGTTTTTTGACTTTCTCGACTTCATCAATCAAATCGGACATTCTCAAGGCGTAGTTGGTCCTAGCCGTGAACTTACACTGAATTACAAAAGCCCCGCTCAGGCTCGCCTGTCCAGTGGGATCCCATGTGCCAACAAATGCCCCATCCCTTCCGGCATCATGGGAATCTAGGAACGACTCCACTGTTTGCCCCAGGATCTCCCTTGTGATCGTGAGACAAAGCTGCTGAAAATCATTCCAACCAAGGCTATGCAACGCGTACATGTCGTCTACCAGTAAATACAAGGATGAGGACAATTTGAATTCTTGCAGACCACGACGACACGAAATGCTCCATAGATTATGCTGCGTAAGCTTACTGCAATGCTATTTAGGCATCCAGAACTATGACTATGGGGTCAGGCTTTTATATATTGAGGATCATAGTCTCCGCCCATCTCGATTGCCGCGATGGAGGTCTTACATGACTATTGACTCGTATTTGCGATCTTTTTTGCTCGCCCTGTATGACCACGGTTTCTCTCGCTTGCCATGTCTCACGCCTCGGAAGCTTGCTTTTTCGCACGGCTGGGCATAGCCTGATCAATACTGGCGATGAGGGAGGAATCACATGGCCAAGGCCAAAGCTGAAGCGTTGGAACTGATCAAAAATCTACCGGATGACGTGAGCACCGGCACAATCATGGAAGAGTTGTTCTTCAAACAGCAGGTGGAGCGAGGCCTGACGGATGTCGCCGAGGGCCGGGTCCTCACCCACAACGAGCTGAAAGAAAGAATCGGCCGATGGCGCAAGTCCGTTGGTCGCTGACCGTCGGGAACGATCTTCAGGACATCGAAGACTGTATCGCCCGCGATTCGTACTCCATGCGCTCGCCTTTGCCTCTCCACCCTCCGCGTTTGACTCACCGAAAATCCTTGTGATAGCGTAGGTTAACTGCAATTTTAGACGATCTTAAGCGGTAGGGATATGGCGCCTGAGAAGGACCTGAAAGCCATCCTTGGGAAATTGAAATATTCGGACGATGCCAAGGTCATTCAACAGATGACCGAGCAGTCCGAGCAGGTCCGTGCACGCATGGCCGGGATCAAGCACAAGCTTGTGGTCATGAGTGGGAAGGGCGGTGTCGGGAAAAGCATGACCACCGTGAATCTCGCACTGGCCTTCGCCCGTCAAGGCTCCACAGTGGGGGTGCTGGATGTGGACCTGAACGGTCCCTGTGTGCCGCGCATGCTGGGGCTTCATGGCCAATCATTGACCATGACGCCGGAAGGAGCCATTCCTCCCGTGGGCCCTCTCGGGGTAAAGGTCGCTTCAATGGATTTCTTCCTGGACGATGCTTCCCCCGTCCGGTGGAAAGGGCCGATGGATGTCAGCCCCGTCTGGCTCGGTCTGATGGAAATGAACGTGATCCGGGAGTTCCTGGCCGATGTCGTGTGGGGAGACCTGGATTTCTTGCTCGCTGATTTGCCTCCCGGTGCTGCAGCCGACAAGCCGCCGGTCATCGCGGGGTTCATTCCCGACTTGGCCGGCGCTATCGTCGTCACCACGCCGTCGGAAGTCGCCTCAGATGTCGTGCAGAAGTCCGTGACCTATGCGCGCGATATGGGCATCAAGGTGCTCGGGATCGTCGAAAACATGAGTGAGTATCGCTGTCCGTCTTGCGGCGAGTTGAACGAATTATTTGAAGGCAATACCGAAGCCATGTGCGAGGTGCTCGATCTCCCACTCCTGGGGCGGATTCCGTTTGATCGCAAACTTGCCCGCACGTTCGATAAGGGAGCCCCGTTGCTCGACGAGACCTATCCCACGATTCAACGGTACCAGGAAATTGCCGGTCGCATCAGGACGTTGTTGGACTACAAGAAGGTGTTGGCAGAGAAACTGTGACGCTTGTGCGGTAGAGAGAGGAGTCACCATGAAATTTGTTTGCCTCAACTGCGAAACCTACATGAACTTCGAGAAGGTTGAGAAACCAGGCGAAGGATCGCTCGGTGTGTTTTTTGGCTGTCCATCCTGCGGCGCCAAATTCTCCATGATCACCAATCCAGGAGAAACGCAGATGGTCAGCTCGCTCGGTGTGAACCTCGGCGGACGAACGGCTGCAACTGAGCCCTTCGAGATGACCCGCGGGAGGCTGAAAGATGAGGCATCGGCCGATGCGAGCCAGATGGGGGCCTACCTCAACGAGAAGATTCAGGGCGGCCAGCCTGTCGCCGCAGCGACATCGCCGGCCAAAGCTGGAGAAAAAACGAGCGGCTGTCCATTCTCGGCGATGGTAGCTGAGATGGGACTGACGACCGGCGGCAAGCCGGGGAACGGCACGAACGCAGGCTCCTCTGAGTTCACCTGGACTGTCGATGCCAAGGAGAAGCTTGACCGGCTTCCCGCCTTCGTGAAGCCGATGGTCCAGAGCAGTGTGGAAGCTTACGCGCGCAAGAATGGATTTAAGACCATCACGTTGCAAGTCATGGACGATTCGAAGAACGATTCGCCGAACGGTATGACCTGGTCACGGGAGGCTGAACAACGGCTCGACAATATTCCAGACTTCATCCGCCCCATGGCGCGAAAAGAAATCGAGCGGCTGGCAAAGGAACGTGGGTTGTCGACCATCACCGCTCAAGTGATGGATGACGCGAAGGACAAGTTCATGAAGTTCATGTAGTCGAGAGCTGCATGAATCAGGTGTCGTGAAGGCCCATCCGGGAGGCCGGATGGGCCTTCAGATTGTTTATGTGCATTCGTTCGGCAGTTCTCGCATGAAGCAGTGGGCTTGTTTACTGTTTGTTCTGGTGCTCATGGTCGCGCAGTCTCCCTGGAGGGAAGATGTGCACGCCCAATCATCGTCGGAGCATCATCAAATCTCCGTCGCTCCTCCTGCCGCAACAAATAACCCGCACGATGAACATGCCGATGGAGGCTGGGAAGGGTCTGAACAAGGCGTCGCCTATTCTGAGTTCAACCATCACTTTGCCGGGCTCTTCGTACTACTGTTTGGTCTGGCTGAGTTGGGGCATGCGCTCCGGTACTCGTTGCCATTCTGGACTCGTCTCATTCTGCCAAGCGCGCTCGGGGTCATCGGAGCCTATCTGCTGGTCTGGAGTGACCATCAGGCCTGGCCGATCGGGCCACTGAGTTTTGTTCGGACGTTTTCCGGGCAAGACCCGGAAATTCTCCAGCATAAATTCTACGGAGTGTTTGCCTCTACTGCTGCGGTGAGTGAGGCGCTTCGGCGAATCGGTTGGGCTCGACACCCAGCCTGGGCGGCTCCATTGCTGTTCTTTGGCTTGACCGGAGCGCTGATGCTCTTTGCCCACTCGCATGGGAATCACCCAGGGAATCACACGATCGAGCTGCACCATGCACTTCTCGGAAGCCTTGGTATTGGGGCTGCCGTATCGAATGCTATGGTCTCGTGGACTTCCGGTGCCTCGAATCATCAAGTGAAGAGGTGGGAAATGGCCTGGGGAGGATTCGTGATCGCAATAGGCATTCAGCTGCTCTTGTATTTCGAGTAGATGGATGGAACACGTCCATCAAATGAATTGTCTACGCTTCTATGGAGGAAGGAGTCTCTGCATGAAGCGGTGGTCCTCTCTGCTATGCGCCTTCCCGTTCTTCCTTGTTCCATTCATCCTAACGTCAGACGTACAAGCGCAATCACGTTCAGGGCATCAAGTTGTCTCGATCAAAGCAGGTATGACAAGTGATCATTCCGGTGGGCATGCCAATGAAGGTATCGAAATTTCCACCGACGAGGGCGCTGATTCCGAGTTCATTCATCACGTCATTGGTCTTTGCGATGTGCTGATTGGACTAGCCGAATTAGGCTATGCGTGGCAGTATCCGCTGCTCTTATGGACTCGTCTCGTTTTCCCGAGTATTGTCGGTGTTACCGGCGTTTTCCTATTGGTGTGGAGTCATCAGGAGGCTTGGCCTCTTGGCTCACTCGGCTTTGGTGAGACATTTTTCGGTCAAGACCGGGAAATCGTCGAACACAAATTCTATGGGGTACTTGCAGTAGCCATGGCCTTCTGTGAGGCGCTCCGTCGAAGCGGCAAGGTTCGGCATCCGGCATGGGCGGCTCCGCTGATTCTTTTGACCTTGGCGTGTGCGCTTCTGTTGTTTGTCCATTCACACGGAAATCACCCGGCCAGCGAGAGGATCGAGTTCCACCATGCCGTACTGGGAACTGTGGGAGTCGGCGCCGCCTTATCAAAGGCGATAGCATCATGGATGCCTGGTGCGTCACGGCAGTTTGTGAAATGGGCGGAAGTGGCTTGGGCGGGCTCTGTGATTCTCTTTGGGCTTCTGCTTCTTGTGTATTCAGAACAGTCCTGATACGTGTGTATGGTGAGTGGCTCGATGCAGTTTGACACCCTTCCGAGGCCTGTGCTACGTCTACGCATCAGATCATTGCAGCATTATTAGGCATCTCTAACCAGCTCGCAGAGTTCGAGCAGGGATAGAGGAGGATCACATGGGTGGACATAGTCACTGGGCTACAATCAAACGGCACAAGGGGGCCCAGGACGCGAAGCGCGGAAAGATCTTCACGCGAATCATCCGGGAGCTGACCATTGCCGCTCGGTCCGGTGGTGACCCAGACGGGAATCCCCGGCTGCGCCTGGCGATTGCCAAGGCCAAGGAAGCCAATATGCCCGGCGACACGATGAAGAAAGCCGTCCAGCGGGGGACCGGCGAACTACCTGGTGTGACCTATGAGGAATTTTCTTTGGAGGGATATGGACCCGGCGGGACGGCACTCCTGCTGGAAATCACCAGCGACAACCGGAACCGGACGGTGGCGGAGGTTCGCAGCCTCCTGACGAAGAATCACGGGAATATGGCGGAAGCGGGCGCCGTCGCCTGGCAGTTCCATAAGAAGGGGCTCGTCGCGATTGAGAAGGGGAGAGTTGATGAGGATAGGCTTCTTTCGTTGGCTCTCGACGCGGGTGCAGAAGACGTGAAGGTCGGTGAGAAGAGTTATGAGGTGCTCACCAGTCCTCAAGATTTTGAAGCGGTAAAGAAAGCGTTGGTCGATGCCAAGATCGAAACGACGCTTGCGGAAATTACGTATCTTCCTCAGAATACCATCAGGCTGGAAGAGAAGTCTGCCGAGCAAATGCTGAAGTTGATGGAAGTCTTGGACGAGCACGATGACGTCCAAAAGGTCCACGCAAACTTCGATATTCCGGATGAGGTGATGGAGAAAGTTGCCGCGACGACAGCGGGCTGACCATTATCCACCCATCATGGTTGTTCCCCTCGGATAACGAGACGAGATGATCGCCTTTCTCACGGGGCGGTTGGCATTCAAGGCACCTACCCACCTCACGCTCGATGTGCAGGGGGTCGGGTACGAAGTTCATATTCCACTCAGCACCTATTACTCCCTTCCGAATCTTGACGAAGTCACCGCGCTGAATATTCATACACATCTCCGCGAAGACGCGATTCAGCTCTTCGGCTTTCTCTCGCAAAGCGAGAAGGAATCGTTCCTGCTGTTGACGAGCGTGTCGGGCATCGGCCCCAAACTCGCCCTCAGTGTGCTGTCGAGCCTGTCGATCACGGATCTTGTTCGTGCGATCCAGTCTGAGGATGTCGAAAAGCTTGCGACCGTTCCCGGGATCGGGAAAAAATCGGCGGGGCGTATCACGCTTGAACTGAAAGATAAGGTGGGCAAGATACAGGGTGTTCGTCCCCAAGCCAGTACCCCTGATGCACCTGAGTTGGATGGCCTGTACGAGGATGCACTCTCCGCTCTGATAAACTTGGGTTATCGTTCCCAGGATGCCAAGGAAGCCTTGACGCGTGTGACAAAGGCGGCGACAGGATCGTTGGCGCTGAAAGATCTCATCCGCAAAGGGCTTACGGAGCTAGCAAGGGGGTAAGTCTATGCTGCTCGACCTCAGGAACATCGGTAAGATGCTCGCGTACGGCATCTCGATCGGGGCCGTGCTCTCGGTCACGTTCCCATCTTGGAGTCTCGCGCAGCAGACTACTGAGACGAAAAGTATCAGAATGACCTGCGGAGCCTGCCCGGATGGGTATGCGACGACCGGCGTCACCCAGTCTGTGGAAATCTGCAAGGACGACGACCCGACTCTCGTGCAATGTGTGCCGCTGGGGGCAAACATGCTGGGCGTGTGCGGATCCTGTCCAGAGGGCTATGCCGAAATCGGCAGTTCCTCAGTTCCTGCTCGGTGTGGGAGCAAAGACGGTGGCCGGCTGACACAATGTCAGTTGAAAACAATGGAGCAGAATTTTCCCGACTCGACCCAGGGATATAAGAGATGTCCTCCTGATTGCGGCAGTACAGCCCAACCTGGTCAAGGAACTCTACCACCACCCCCGAAGTATCAACAGATGCCGGGGAGCAAGTAGACAGAGGATCGCACCATGACGGAACGTTTCGTGACCAATCGCGCCACGGACGAAGAGCGGGGTCAGGAGAATGTGCTTCGACCTCAGTCGCTCGATGAGTACGTCGGCCAAGACAAGATGAAGGAATCACTTCGAATTTGTATCGAAGCGGCCAAGCGGCGGGAAGAGGCACTCGACCATGCCATCTTCTACGGACCGCCCGGCCTTGGAAAGACGACGATTGCCCACATTATTGCCAAGGAGATGGGCGCATCATTGCGGTCGACGTCAGGGTTGGTCTTAGCCCATGCCGGCGATGTGGCGGCGATTCTGACCAATCTTCAGGAGCATGATGTGCTCTTTATCGATGAGATTCACCGGCTGCCCGCGGCCGTTGAGGAGGCCCTGTATCCGGCTATGGAGGATTTTCAGCTGGATCTGATGATTGGACAGGGGCCTGCTGCGAGAACGGTCAAGCTTGATTTGCCTCCTTTCACGCTTGTGGGAGCGACGACCAGGGCCGGTTCTCTGACGTCCCCGCTGCGGGATCGATTCGGCTTAGTCTATCGGCTGGAGTTTTATGGGGCGTCCGACCTGGAGACGATTGTGACGCGCTCGGCCGGAGTCTTAGGTATTGGGATTGATCGGGCTGGTGCCGAGGAAATCTCACGTCGAGCGCGTGGAACACCGCGAATCGTGAACCGGCTGATTAAGAGGATCAGGGATTATGCCCAAGTCAAGGCTGATGGGTATATCACCGAACAGGTGGCCAAGGAAGGATTAGCCTGGGTTGGGATTGACGAGGCAGGTTTTGACGACATGGACCGCAAAATCCTGATCACAATCATCGAGAAGTTCAATGGAGGACCCGTCGGTGTAGAGTCCTTGGCTGCCGCAGTCCAGGAAGACAAGGGAACCATCGAGGACGTGTATGAGCCCTACCTCATCCAAGCCGGGTTCCTGGATCGTACCGGTCGCGGCCGACAAGTGACTCGTTTGGCGTACGATCACTTCAAACGACCATCTCCCTTGCTGATGTAAGCCCTGTATGGTTGAATGCATCGAAACTCCTGATATCCAAGCGCTATCCTTGCAATAGATTCCATCGTTCCTGTAGAATTCTCCACTTGCCGATGTGATCCCCCTCCCGTCGCAGGGATGAGGTAGTCCTCCCGGGTCTGACGTCAGAGGTTCGGCTCACCATGCCAAGAGATATGTTTGAACATCGCAAAGAAATCGACAGGATCGATGATGAAATCGTTCGGCTGCTCAATGAGCGGTCGAAGAGTGTCATCGAAATCGGCAAACTTAAGAAGGAAAAGGATCCAGCAGCCAACTTCCATACTGCGGGTCGAGAAGCTGAAATTACCGAACGATTAACGAAGCTCAACAGGGGCCCGTTTCCCAGCGACGCCATCCGATCGGTGTATCGTGAAATCATGTCGGCTTCGTTGTCGCTGGAGGCGCCGCAGAAGGTCGCGTATCTGGGACCGCGAGCGACCTTTACCCACATGGCTTGCATGCAGAAGTTCGGTTCGTCGGTGCAATATATGGCCGTTCATAGCATCAAGGAAGTGTTCAGCGAAGTTGAGCGAGGCCGGGCCAATTTTGGTGTGGTGCCGATCGAAAACACCACGGAGGGCGTGGTGAATCACACTCTCGACATGTTTATCGATTCCAATTTGACGATCTACGGAGAGGTCCTTCAGGAGGTCTCACATCACCTCCTCTCGCAATCAGGACTCATCGAGGATGTGAAGAAAATCTATTCTCACCCCCATGCCCTTGCGCAATGTCGGAACTGGTTAGAGACCAATCTTCCGCATGTGCCGACGGTTGAAGTCGCAAGTACCGCCCGGGCAGCCGAACTGTGCATAGATGAACCAGCATCGGCTGCCATTGCGTCGGAATTAGCCGGTCAGCTGTATGGGCTCAAAGTAATTAAGGCCCGCATCGAAGATAACCTCAACAACTTTACTCGTTTCCTGATTCTGTCGCAGAAGCCGTCAGAGCGAACGGGGAAAGATAAAACGTCGTTAATGCTGTCGGTCAAGGATAAAGTCGGTGCCCTGTATGACCTCCTCCGCCCATTTGCTTCTCACGGAATCAACATGACCAAGATAGAATCTCGTCCCTCCCAGCGAAAGGCTTGGGAGTATATTTTTTTCGTGGATGTCGAAGGCCATATCAATGAGGAGCGCGTCAATCGAGCGGTGGAAGAAGTAAAGGGACGCTGTCTCTTCATGAAGATTTTGGGTTCTTACCCAATCCATAACTGACCATGGCGCTCCAGGTTCATCCAGATATCCTCTCGCTCAGTCCGTACGTCCCAGGTAAACCGATCGATGAACTACAGCGAGAGCTTGGCCTTACCCGGATCATCAAGCTTGCCTCCAACGAAAATCCACTCGGGCCTTCACCGAAAGCAGTGGAAGCGCTGAGCAGGGCGCAGGATATGCTGCATCGATATCCTGACGGGGGCGCCTATCGACTTCGACAGGCGATCGCCGATCGTTGGAAGGTGGCAAGAGAGCAAGTCATTCTAGGTAACGGGTCCGATGAGATCCTTGGCTTGTTGGCTAAGACGTTCTTGACTCCGGGTGATGAAGCCATCATGGCCGATCACACGTTTGTCATCTATAAAATGGAGGTCACTGCCGTCCATGGCAAGCCGGTGGTCGTACCACTGGTCAACTGGACGCACGACCTTGAGTCCATGCTACGTGTCGTGACATCTCGAACCAGGTTACTCTTTCTCTGCAATCCAAATAATCCGACGGGGACCATCGTATCCGAGGAAGCAGTCAATCGACTCATGGCAAAATTGCCTGAAGATGTCATCGTCGTGTTTGACGAAGCGTACTTTGAGTATGTCCGCAGTCCTCGATTTCCCGATGCGATGGCCTACGTGAAAAAGGGACGGAACGCGATCGTGTTAAGAACATTCTCTAAAATCTATGGGTTAGCGGGATTGCGCGTCGGGTATGGCATCAGCACGTTGGAGATCATCGACCTGCTCAATAGAGTTCGCCCCCCGTTCAATGCGAACAGTCTCGCCCAGAGAGCCGCGCTGGCAGCGTTGGAAGATGACGAACATGTGGCCAAGAGCCGGACAGTTAACGTGGCAGGGATGGAACAGTTGGAACGGGGGTTGGGTGCGCTAGGTATTACTTCGGTCCCGAGCGAGACGAATTTTCTCTATTTTGACGCAAATCAGAATGGGCGACTGGTGTTCGAAGCATTGCTGCGAGAGGGGATTATTGTGCGCCATATCGATGGAGCCATGCTCCGTGTCACCATTGGTCAGCCCGACGAAAATGCCGCCTTTCTCCAAGCCCTCGAGAAGGTCTTGCATGGAGAAAGAGAAGCAATAGCGAGGAAATTATGATTATCGTGTTGAAACCAGAAGCGTCGGAAAGCGAAGTCGACCATATCATCGACCGATTGAGAGATCTAGGCTTGAAATCGCAGATATCCACCGGCCAGGAGCGTACAATTATCGGCGTCATCGGAGACGACCGCATCCTGCACAATCAGCCTTTGACGGCGCTTCCTGGCGTAGAAAGTGTCTTGCCGATCCTTGCTCCCTGGAAACTGGTCAGTCGTGAGTTTAAAAAGGAAGCCACCATCATCGATGTCAGCGGTGTTAACATCGGGGCCAAAAAACTGGCCATCATGGCGGGGCCCTGCGCGGTCGAGCGACTTGAGCTTACGGTGGGGATTGCACATGAAGTGAAGGCTTCTGGGGCCACGATTCTTCGTGGAGGGGCCTACAAGCCTAGAACGTCGCCTTATTCCTTTCAAGGGTTGGGTCGTGAAGGGTTGGATTACTTGGTCGAAGCAAGAAAACAAACCGGGTTGCCGGTCGTCAGTGAGATCTTGGACACGAGGGACATCGAACTCTTTCTCGAAAAGGCGGACATCATTCAGATCGGCGCTCGGAACATGCAGAACTTCGAGCTCCTCAAGGAGGTCGGCGCGTACGACAAGCCGGTACTCCTGAAACGGGGCCTGTCGGCGACGATTAAAGAGTTTCTCCTGTCGGCCGAGTACATCATGTCACGCGGCAACCAGAACGTCATGCTGTGCGAGCGGGGCATTCGCACGTTCGAAACTCAATATCGAAATACCCTGGATCTCGCGGCTATTCCCACATTGAAGGAGCTCTCTCATCTCCCGGTTATCGTCGATCCCAGCCATGCCACTGGGAAGTGGGATCTTGTCGCTCCAATGTCTAAGGCCGCAGTTGCAGCCGGGGCCGACGGCCTGCTCATCGAAGTTCATTCGAACCCAGAATGCGCGCTGTGTGACGGTGAAGAGTCCATCAAGCCCTCAAAGTTCAAGGCGTTGATGACTGATCTTAAAAATATCGCGAAGGCCGTAGGCAGAGAGCTGTAAAGTCGGTATGGCCGTTCATTTCAAGCAGGTTGCCATCATTGGAGTGGGGCTGATCGGCGGATCACTCGGTATGATCCTTCGGCGAAAAGCCTTGGCAGACCTGGTTGTCGGTGTCGGCCGGCGTATCGAGAATCTCAAGACCGCCGTCGCTTTGGGTGCAATCGATCGATATGTAGCCGACCCTCAAGAGGGTGTGCGTGGCGCTGACTTGGTGGTCCTCGCGACACCTGTCGATACCTATGAGCGACACCTCCATGAATGGGCCCACTGTCTGGCCCCTGGCGCGATCGTCAGTGATGTGGGCAGTGTGAAAGGAACCTTGGTCGAACGGTCGGAATCGGCTTTGCCGACAAGCGTGCACTTTGTGGGGGCCCATCCGATCGCAGGAAAGGAAAAGACGGGGGTCGCTGCCGGGTCGGATCAGCTGTTCAAGGGCGCACGCTGCATTCTCACCCCGACAAACCGAACGGATCCAACGGCACTGGAGCGAGTCAGGCAACTGTGGGAGGAGGCCGGTTCGATTGTCTTAACGATGGATCCGTATCTGCATGACCAAATCCTCGGCGCAGTCAGTCATCTGCCCCATGTAGTCGCCTTCGCCCTTATGAATGCCTTGGCCGAGCTTCGTGACCAGCAAGTGCCTTCCTTGGATCTTGTCGGCCATTCTGGGGGAGGATTACGGGATACCACCAGGATCGCCGCGAGTTCTCCCGAAATGTGGCGAGACATTTTCTTGTGGAATCGGGATAATGTGGTGTCCTATATCGACCGGTATGCACAGGCCTTGGAAGAATTGAAGCAAGTGATTAAGAGTGGGGATGCGGCCGCAATTGAAAAGTTGCTTGAACGTGCCAAAGATGAGCGTGAAAAATTGAATAGTTCTTCTCCGAGTAACTCATGACATCATTGACGATCACCCCGGGCCGGCCACTCAGAGGAATGACGGCAGTTCCTGGCGACAAGTCTCTTACCCATCGGGCAATCATCCTTACCGCACTAGCAGAAGGAACGAGCACGATAACGGGCTATTGCCAGGGAGAGGACTGTCTGAACACGATGAGGGCCTTTCAGGGACTGGGGATTCCCATCACGC
>PHGD01000148.1 GCA_011090425.1 Nitrospira sp. LK70
GTTTTTTTGCGATCGTTACACATGGTGGATCCTCCTTGTCTTGATTGTGACGGTCGGGTCCACCATCTTCAACAATGTGCGACTCTCGGCTACTCCCTTCTTGCCCCCACCGTGGCCCTGCTATGGCTTAAGGTAGTGCCATGAGGGTCAGGATGGCATTGCGGTCGCGGAAACCCAAATGACGCGAGAATGAGCGTTCGCTGATCCGGAAAGAACACGTGACAAATAGCCGATGGTGCATAGCTCATTGAAATGATAATGGCAATGCGTTATTTTCAGGAAATTCGATGAGGTGTTATACGGGCGGAAATGGGCGAATCCGACTCTTATCCAGATCGGCCTAAACATAGCTTGGCCGCTCATCGAGGAAGTGGAATGCCAAGCGTGAACGTCAATGGAGCTTCACTTGAATACACCGAATGCGGTTCTGGTGAGCCGGTGGTGCTCGTCCATGGATCGGCGAGCGACTACCGGACGTGGCAACTCCAACAAGACGCCTTTGCTATGCACTTCCGCACCATCGCGTACAGCCGACGCTATCACTGGCCGAATCGCCCGATCACAGACGGCCTCGACTATTCGATGCTCCAGCATGTGGAGGACTTGAAGCAGGTTGTTGATTCGCTCGGCGCCAAGCCTGCGCACCTTGTGGGCCACTCGTACGGCGCCCTTCTCTGCTTGCTGCTCGTCCTGAGGGAGCCGCATCTGGCGAGGAGTCTTGTGTTAGCCGAGCCGGCAGCCATCACGCTCTTTGTCAGCAACAATCCCCGGCTGCCCGAGCTCCTGAAGGTCCTGATAACGCGGCCACGGGCGGCGGCGGCCATCATCAAGTTTGGCATGGCCGGTGCGGCCCCGGCCCAACGGGCGTTCAGACGTGGAGAGGTCGAAACGGGCCTCCGCATTTTTGGAAACGCGGTCTTCGGTCGCGACGGCTTTGAGCGACTGCAGGAAGCCTGGAAGTCGCAGGCGCGCGACAATCTCTCTAATGTGAAGGCAGAACTGCTGGGTTCGGGTTTCGAGCCATTGGATCCTAACCAAGTGCGTGCCATAAGGACCCCTGTCCTGTTGATGACGGGAGAGCAGAGCTTGAGTCTATTTCATCACTTGATTGATAGACTCAAGGAGCTTCTTCCACACGCCCAACGAACCGAGATCGAAGGTGCATCGCACATGATGCAGGCGGACAACGCGTCCGCCTTTAACCGGGCGGTCAAGTCATTCCGTGTGGATCACGGCAATGAAGCGGCGTAGCGCCCCCCCCGCAGCGCACCGGCCCTTCTCCGTTTACCGATCGCCAACTCCAGCGATACTGTTCGTGTGTCGCAATCCGATCTAGAGTCACTGGTATCGATGCCGCGAGCAGTTCGCAAGCGATCGGTTCTGCGCTAATGCAAGCTCACTCTGTTTGTCTTGGCGAAATACGGAAGTAAGCACGTTCTGAACCACACCGAATCTGTTCCAACACTTTGCATCGCACGTCAACCATAATTCCGGTCCGAACAATTGAATTGAATCGTCTCCATGCTCGTTCTACAATGACCGCATGATTGAATGGTCCTCTTGCTCAGCCGTTGAGCGTGACCCCGAGCGTGTGAGTGGCGCGTGGGTTTTTCGCGGCACTCGTGTTCCTGTGACTGCCCTATTCCAGAATCTCGAAGATGGGGCACAAGTCTCAGACTTCATTGTCTGGTTTCCTGGTGTCACGCTCGCGCAAGTCCGAGCGGTGCTTGAGCACGCAGCCCGCTCTCTAGAAGCGGCGTAAGTGCGCGTTCTGTTTGACCAGGGTACTCCAGTCCCTCTTCGCAAACACCTGGTAGCCCATCAGGTCGTTACGACTTTTGAGCTTGGTTGGAACAATCTGAAAAACGGCGAACTGCTGCAACAGTCCGAAGAGAGCGGTTTTTCCGTTCTCGTCACGACCGATCAGAATCTTCGATATCAGCAGAACCTCACGGGTCGCAGAATCGCCATTATTGTGCTGACGACAACCAGTTGGCCGCGCATCGAACGAGCCGTTGAACGCGTGATAAAAGCCGTTGATTCCGCCGCGCCAAGCAGCTATGTCGAAGTTCCTATCCCCTGACAGCTACTTCGGCACTCAACCTGACCCGCCACGTCGGATTTCTCTGACATGTTTCCCGATTCAACGTTCTGTCCGGCTTGCGACCGCATAGACCCTATGGTAGGGTACCGACAACATTAGGGAATGTGGGAGAGAGGAAAACATGGCAGAGGAAGAGCACGGATTCGTCATTCGCGATCGGCGGGCAAGCGGAGCAGCCGAGGCCGCTCAGACGGCAGCTTCGCCCTCAAAGGAGGCCAAGCCTTCGGCTGCAGCACCGACCGAGCCATCCCAAACACCTCCGTCACCTCCGGTCACGTTCTCGTCCTTTGTCATCTCCCTGGGCTCGTCGTCGCTCATGCTCATGGGCGAGCAACTGGATCCTCACCAGCCAACGATACCCGTCAATCTGCCCCAAGCTAAGGAAATCATCGATCTATTGTCTGTCTTGGAAGGCAAGACAAAAGGCAATCTGACCCCTGATGAGCAGACGGTCCTGCGCGATATGCTGTATGCCCTTCGCATGAAGTATGTCACGCTGGCCCCGCCAAAGTAGAATCCTATCGTTTGATTCTCCGTCCCGCGAGCTCTCTGATGGCTGCAAATTGTGCAGCAGGCTTTGAGACTCCCTCGCAAGTCGGTTATAGTGCTAAGAACCCCCTGTTTTCTTGTGCCGACGGTGGCCGGAGGACGAGTGAATGTCTGAGCTGAATCATCCCATACGGACAGTTGGATCTGCTTCCGAAGGAAGTTCCGCTGGTCACCTCATTCCAGTCGGCAGTCACCGGCGCCGTGCTTCGGACAGCCAACTCAAGCAGCCTGAGCGAAAACTACGCCATCTTCGCCCTGTCTGGATCGTCCTGATTCTTCTCATACCCTGCGTGGCCCTCACGCTGTATTACTCACAAGTTGTTGCCCCTGGCTCCGAAGAGAGCGGTTTCTTCCTACCGACGACCAGCTATGCATTGGTTCTTCTGCTGGTCAATTTAGATCTGATCGGCTTCGTGGTGCTGGTACTTCTATTGTCCAGAAATTTGATCAAAGCGTATTTCGAACGCCGGCACCGTCTCGTTGGATCAGGATTTCGTACCAAACTCATCGCTGCGTTTATCGGGTTCTCACTGATCCCGACGCTGCTCCTGGCCTTCGTCGCGAGCGGGCTGGTCAACAAGGCCGTCGATATGTGGTTCAGCGAGCACATCGAGAAGGTCATGAAAGACTCGTATGAGGTGGCTCGTATGCAGCATGCTGGACATGTCGCGCTCGCGGTCAACAGCGCACGGGCCATTTCTCAGGAGCTGTTTCGCGAAGACATGCTGACCCCGATACAGCGTGATCTCTTGATCGCCGCGATGGCTCGGAAACGGATGGAATACGGCGTCGCCGGGATCGAGGTGTTTTCGAACAAGATGGAGACTCTCACCAAGGCATTTGATGGCGACATTCCGTCGGGGGTGTTGGACCTGCCGATCAGTCAGCTGGTCTTACAAGTCATCAACGGCAAGCAAGAGTTTACCTCTGTCCAGGAGGCCCAGACGGGACGGTTGGTGCGCGCCGCCATCCCGGTGGCCTCCGGAAGCCGACGGGGCGAGTTAGAGGGGGTCGTGGTCGTCGAAACCTACGTCCCTGAATCCCTGTTGACCAAGATGGAGGGGATCGGCCGTCAATACACGGCGTACAAACAGATCAAGGCGATGAAAAACCCCATTAAAGCCGGGGCGTACTTTTTTGTTGCCGTCGTGGCGGTGTTGATTCTCTTCAGCGCGACGTGGTTCGGCTTCTATGTGGCGCGCGGGATCACCGTTCCGATCCAGCGATTGGCGGAAGCGACCGAAGCAGTCGCCCAGGGCGATCTGTCGGTGCAGATCGATGCCAAGGCCACCGATGAAATTGGGACGTTGATCGAGTCGTTCAATCGGATGACGCAGGATCTGCAAGGGAGTAAGTCGAAGTTGGAAGAAACCAACCTGACTCTGCGAAGCACCAATGTCGAACTGGATCGGCGCCGCGCCTATATCGAAACGGTCGTGGCTACGATTGCTGCTGGGCTCTTGTCGATCGATCGGAATGGAATGATTACCACCTTCAACCCTTCCGCAGAGCGAATCTTAGGGTTGGACGCCGACCGATTCAGAGGACGGTCGGCCAATGAGGTGTTCAAAGAGTTCGGTCTCGACTTGTTCCAGACCGCCTATGACCGCATGCTGGCCGATGAACGCGACGATTTGGACCTGGAAGGACAATTGGATCTCCAAGGGAAACTGATTACGATTGGTCTGAAAGGCTCTCGTATGCGGGATGAAGCGAACAAAGACTTAGGGTTTGTGTTGGTCTTTGAGGATCTGACGGAGTTGATTAAAGCACAGAAAGTTGCGGCCTGGCAAGAGGTGGCGAAACGTGTCGCTCATGAAATCAAGAACCCACTGACTCCTATTCAACTATCGGCTCAGCGATTGCGCAAGAAGTTCTTCGAACAATCTCCCGATCTTGACCGGGTGTTCGATGACGCCACCAACGTCATCATCAACGAAGTCGGGAGCCTGAAACAGATGCTGGACGAATTTTCAAAATTCGCTCGCCTCCCTGCTCCGCAAATGACACGACAATCCTTGCACGACGTGATACGGGAAGTGGCTACCCTCTATCGCGAGGCGCAAAAAGATGTCGAGCTGATGGTGGATCTCGACGAAGATCTGCCGTCCATCAATTTCGACCGCGAACAGCTAAGACGTGTGTTCGTCAATCTCTTCGACAACGCGGTCCAAGCCATGAATCAGAGAGGGCGGCTGTGGGTCGGCACGAAGTATGATACGAAACGCCGCCGCGTGATCGTCACCGTGGCGGACGAGGGGCCCGGCATCGCTCCTGAGGATCAGGAACGGTTATTTGTGCCGTATTTTACTCGTAAGAAGACGGGAACCGGGTTGGGGTTGGCAATTGTCCGCCGGATTATCACGGATCACGAAGGACAGATCCAGGTGGGAAACAATCACCCGAAGGGAGCCGTGTTTACGTTTGATTTGCCGGTTTAGGGTAGACCGGTGAAGGGTACGTGCTAAGGAGAGAGAGGGTATGTCGGCATCGATTCTAGTGGTGGACGACGAGGAAGCGATTCGCACATCCCTGCGAAGCATTCTGGAGGACGAAGGGTATGACGTGTCGGTAGCCGCCAATGGGGTTGAGGCGTTGAAAATATATGGAGCTGACCCGCCGGACCTCATGATTCTGGACATCTGGATGCCTGAAATGGATGGGCTGGAGACCCTACGGCGGGTGAAAGAATTTGTGCCTACGACGCAAGTCATGATGATCTCCGGGCATGGATCCATCGAAACGGCCGTCAAAGCCATCAAGCTGGGTGCGTACGACTACATCGAGAAGCCCCTGTCGTTGGAAAATGTTACGCTCCGTGTCAAGCACGCGCTGGAGCAGTTCCGATTGGCGCAAGAGAATCGGTCGCTGCGGACCAAAGTCCAACAAAAGTTCGAGTTGGTCGGAGACTCTCCGGCCATGCAGCGGCTACGGGAGCTCATCGCAACGGCAGGCCCGACGAACAGTCGGGTGTTGATCGGAGGCGAGAATGGAACAGGGAAGGAATTGGTTGCGCGCGCCATTCATACGTATAGCACCAGATCGGACCATCCGTTCGTGGCCGTCAATTGTGCGGCCATCCCTGAAACATTGATTGAGAGCGAATTGTTCGGTCACGAAAAAGGCTCCTTCACCGGAGCCACATCCATGAAGCGCGGTCAGTTCGAGCAGGCCGATGGAGGGACGCTGTTTCTAGACGAAATCGCCGACATGAGCCTCAATACGCAGGCGAAAGTGTTGCGAGCGTTGCAGGAACAGCAGTTCACGCGAGTCGGCGGGACCAAATTGATGAAGGTTGATGTGCGGGTGCTGGCGGCGTCCAACAAGGACTTGGAAAAAGAAATCGGCAGAGGACAATTTCGGGAGGACCTGTACTATCGCCTCAACGTGGTTCCGATCGTCGTGCCTCCCCTGCGGGAGAGGCGAGAAGATATCCCGGCTCTGGTTCGGCATTTCATGAAGACGCATGTCGAGGAGCAAGGGTTGCGGATGAAGGAAGTCTCGCCGGAGGCGATGGCCGTGTTTCAGCAGTACGAATGGCCCGGGAACATTCGTGAGCTGAGGAATTTGATCGAGCGGCTCATGATCATGGTGCCGGGATTTGTGATCGATGCCGCACAAGCCACTCTTTCGTTACAAGGACGAACCGTCGGCGTGATCTCGACAGGCAATCAAACGCCTAACTTGCTTCTGGCAAAATCTTACGACTCGCTCCGAGATGCTCGAAATGCCTTCGAAAAAGAATACATCAGCCGAAAACTTCGGGAACACCACTGGAATATTTCCAGGACCGCTGAAGATCTCAGGATCGAACGAAGCCATCTTCACCGGAAGATCAAGTTGCTCGATGTGGAGATGCGACCTGAGAGCTAGGACGACGACAGGACAGGATCAGCGCCCTACGCACTTGGAGCAGATGAGATCCCGGAACTTCGTCTCAGGATGAGCCCGTACGTACTCGTTCAGGGCGGCCTCGGACATGTGCGCTGGATGAGATGTTCTACAGGATGGGCACACAGGTATCAGTTGTTGTAATGCAACGATGTTCCGAACGGTGCGGTCGAGGTCAGTGATGGTTTTTGTGACCTCTTGTTCCCAATTCCTTCTTGCTTCCGTTTCTTGCCTAAGCTTGAGGGCAGATTTCACTCGTGCGAGGAGCTCTACCTGCTCGACCGGTTTTCTGATGTAGTCCGTCGCCCCGGCATCGAATGCCGACTGGAGCCAGTCCCGTTGGTTCCGTGCCGTCACGATGATGATCGGAACCCCTACAAACGCATCGAGGGCTTTGATGCGGCGGCAGGCTTCGACGCCATCCATGTCCGGCATCTTGATGTCCATCAAAATCAGATCTATCGCGATGCCATTTGCGCCGCGATGGTCGAGGTCCAAATGAGTAAATGCATCGCGAGCGGAAGAGACGGTGATCAAGTCCCGATACCCGGAGCTCTTCAGGAGATGATGGAGTAGGAGACGCTCGTCAGGCGAGTCGTCGACGATCAAAATGGCCACCACGCCCTCCTTCGCCGGCTCGTATGCTCGAAGAGCTCACGCTGATACGTATGACAGTATAGGACGTATTCTTACAGCGGCAAGGAAAAAACAGAAGGTGTAGATAGCAAGTTAACTTGTCCGGTGTATGTAGCACATGATCTGTCCGGTCTTTCTGTTCGAATCATTTCAACCGCGTGCCGAAACTTTTTCGTGCACAATTGGCCTAGGATCAACGATCGATCGGTCACCCGATCCACGGG
>PHGD01000149.1 GCA_011090425.1 Nitrospira sp. LK70
CGCGCATACAGTTCTTCAAATCGCATCTGTCGCACCTCCTGTAGGATCCGTGCCCGCATCATGGTGGCCCTCCTTGAGGGCGCACCCTAAACCGGACACTTCATGTGCGACAAAAAGCGGACAGATGATGTGCTAGCTACAGGACGTGATAAGGGGCTTGACCATGACGGAGGTATGACGTATCGTCATACTCGGAGGAGAGACATGGCACGATCAAAAATCGCGATATCCCTCGATGAGTCCACCTTGGAACGCCTCGATACTCTCGTGGAAAAAGCCGCCTTTCCCAGTCGGAGTCAAGCCATTCAAGAGGCGGTGGAGGAAAAACTCGCCCGACTGGACCGAGGCCGCTTGGCCAGGGAGTGCGCGAAGCTCGACCCCGCCTTCGAAAGGACGCTTGCCGAGGAAGGCCTGTCTGAGGATGCTTCGGCATGGCCCGAATACTGAGGGGTGAGGTTCGTTGGGCGGATCTCAACCCGGTCCGCGGCAAGGAACAAGCAGGGCGGCGCCCCGTGCTGGTCCTCAGCCACGACGTGTTCAATGAACGCTCTGGTACGGTGATCGCAATCGCGCTCACGAGCCAACCGCAACGAGCGGGCTTCCCTCTCACGCTTGCCCTGCAGTCGAAGGGCCTTCCAAAGAAATCGTGGGTCAAGATCAGCCAGATTCGCACCTTGGCGGTTGAACGGATCGGGCAGCGACTCGGCAAAGTGAATCTTGAGGAACTGGCTCAGGTCATCGAAGGTCTGAATGAAATCATCAGCGCCTAACCAGACGCCCCAGCGGACGCTCGTTCCTCGCGCCGCTGTTGCTGAGCGTTAAAGCGTACCAACTTGAGCGATTACCGCAAAACAATGCGCAATGCTACTTGTGTGTTTTGGGTGGCAGTGGCGTCGGTATCTGGAAAAAGTAGGGTTCATCGAACAATTTCAGTGACTGTCTAACCAATAGTGAAGTAGGTCGCTCACCTCAGTGGTGTGAGAGGTCTCCCAACCATGGCCTGTCCGCCTCTGCCTGAAGGAGATGGCGGGCTGTTCTTGACCGTGTACTTTCGCCAGGCGTGGGCTCGATTGTCCCGCAGGTGGCTGTTGACTTTGCCTTCTCGTGCCGCCACTATGCCGCCTGCAAGGTCTCCAGAATGTGGAAAAAGAACTTCCTCTTTCGCGCTACTGAATCGTCACCGTTGACTGAGTCTGAGAACGAGCTGTTCCATGATACGGAACCGGCGCTGGACAGTGCAGGCCTTGTCCTGGACAAGTTTCTCTCAGTGTGGGTGCAAGGCGAAGGATCGGAAGAGAAGCCGTCCGCTTTTACGAATATGTATGTCCGAACTGCGATGCTGGACGTGAGGAAGCACGTGAGTCTGCTCCAGCCGCTTCAAGGGCGCGCTCATCAGATCAAGCAACTGCTCACAAAGGAACAGAAACGGTTTCTTCAACAATGGCTCCAGGTACATGCTCCCCAGGCCTGGGAATCGTCCGAGGACCACTTTCGCGACCTCTTCGAACTGGAATGATCCGGCCTTCACCGTTTCAATTACCCACGCAACACCGCCGTAAGGTCATCATCTGGCTGCTTGCCGCAGTTCTGCTTGGGCAAGGCTTGGAGGTCTCAGCTGCATCGGTAGAAGTCTGGTATGGCCCAGAGGATAGGCCGCTCGAACATCTCGTACGGTTGTATGATCGTGCCACACGATACATTTTTGTGGCCGTCTATGGCTTAACGTCGCCGCTCACGGTGAAAGCGCTGGTCGAGGCGAAACGGCGTGGCGTGGATGTGCGTATCGTGACGGATCGCGAACGCCTTGAGGATGTGAAGCAGCAGACGGCCCTGTCAACGTTGCGCGAAGCCGGGATTCCGATCAAGATCAATCGGCATGATGCGCTCATGCATTTGAAGCAAGTGGTGATCGACGACGAGATCAATAGCAACGGGTCCATGAATCAGACGACCAGTGGGAACCGCTACAATGATGAGCGGCTGGATATCATCAGGGACCATGCGATTGCCGTCAAAGCGCGTGAAAAGTTTCTTTCGCTCTGGAAAGACCATGAGCGCTTCCAGGAGTGGAAAAAGTAGGAATGTTGAGGGTAAGGTGGCAACGCATCGCCATGGCTGAGGCACGCTGAGGAACAATGGTCGAAGAAACCGACATCGCCATAGTGGGAGCCGGTGGAGGAGGGGCCGTGCTGGCCCTTGCATTGGCCCAGAAGGGGATCAAGACCATCGTCTTCGAACAGGCACCAGGACCACCGCAGGGATTGCGCGGCGAGATCCTACAGCCGAACGGGCAACAGGTCCTCGATCGCCTGGGTCTCCTGGGTCGATTGCCGATTGAATCCACAAGGACGGTGCACAAGTTTCATTTCTGTCGTGTCGGTGGCGAGCGGCTGTGCACGGTTGACTACAGCGAACTGCCTCCACCCTACAATCGAGCCGTGGTGACATTGCCGAATGTAGCGCACCATGCCATTTTGAACACGATCGAGCGCGAAGCCTCGGTCTCATTGCGGTATCGATCAGCATTCACGGGTCTGCTTCGAGAGAATGGGCGAGTCGTTGGGTTGACGACGAAGCAAGAAGAAGCCCTCGTGACCGTGAAGGCGAAGGTGGTCATTGGTGCTGATGGGGCGTTCTCGAAAGTTCGAGAGGCCTTGCAGATCCCAGCCGATCTTCATCTCTATCCACAGGGGTATTTGATCGCGCTGTTGGATGCCGCCATTCCCATGACTGAGGCGAAGTATTTTGTCGGTAAGCGAACGATCCTTGGGATGTTTCCCGCCGCCGGGAACAAAGTCTATGTTTTCTACATGATCAAGGCCGGCTCGTACGAGCAGGTCAAAGAGAGAGGCATCGCTGCGCTACAAGAATCCTGGATCGCGATCGATCCGTCCAGCGAGGCGATCTTCCGTACCTTGGCCGACTGGAGGCAAACCGCCTTCATGCCGACCGGGCGTGTCCGTACCCCGACGTGGGTGGCTGACGGGGCGGTGCTGATCGGAGATGCGGCACATGCCATGAATCCTCACGCGTCACAGGGGCGCATGCAAGCGATGGTGGATGCGATGACGTTGGCCGATCTTTTGCCCGAATGTCTGGCCACGAATGATTACTCTGCCGCGACGCTCAAGCGCTATGAAGATTCGCGACGGCCGCAGGTTACGATGCTGCAAAAGTTGGCCGATGAACAGGTGCTGTTCTGGAACACGGCGAATCCGATCATCGCCTTTCTCCGCGACCGCGTCTTCCGTACGTTGGACGGCAATGCACGGCTCCGCTATCGTGTCCTATCGACGACGGCCGGACTCCGCAAGGAACCTCCATTCGGCATGCTGGACCGTTTGATGGCAGCCGGATTGTTACCGGATTCTTCAGCCCGTGAGATGGCAGCAAGAGGCATTCGGTAACCCATGCAGTCGGTCGACTGGACGATAGATGGATTGCCGGATGAAACCCAAAAACTCCTAAAGTCATACGTGAAGAATGTAGCAAAAGCATACGGAAATGAATTGGAAGGAGTCCTGTTGTATGGCAGCGCGGTGCGAGGAGAATTTTTGCCGGGCCGCTCCAATCTTAATCTACTGTTGGTGATGACATCCTATGACCTCTCGGTGCTGAAAAAGTACGACAGCATTCACCACCGTTGGAGTAAGGAGCAAGTCGTTGTCCCCTTGTTCTTGACGGCGGCCGATCTCCAATCCGCTTCGCTGGCCTTTCCTCTCGAATACCAAGACATCCTCGAATGTCATCGGCTGCTGTGGGGGCAAGATCCCTTCGTCGGCCTCAAAATCGATGTCCGGTACTTGGCCGCGGAAGTTCTCCAGGCGTTACGAGGGAACCTGATCCGCCTCCGTCAGCGACTCGTGGAAGGACGAAGCACCGAAGAAGCCATGACCATTCTCTTGCCGCTGTCGATCACCGCGCTCCTGCCGGCGCTTCGGGGTCTGCAACGATTGCTGGATCGCCCTGTCCGAGCTCATGGGGACCAGCTTCTCAGCGATCTCGAAGCTCATTTGAAGCTCGACCTTGCCGGGCCTCGCGATGCGCTCTTGCTCAAACGTGGACGTATCTCTCCGGGTCAGAAGGAGATCCCGAGGCTGATGGACCGATATCTTGAGAGCTTGACGAAGCTCGTGACTGCAGCCGAACTGCGGATCACCCGATGATGCATCGAGCAGAGAGACATACCATAGGAATTATCTTCTTCAGCCTGATACTCGTCCTGTGGACTGCTGACACGCAAGCAGCGCTCTATGAGAGGCCAAAAGAACGTATACCGCTTCCGAGTCCGATTGGGTATGTCAGCGATCATGCACAAGTGGTGGAGCAGCAGTGGAAGGACCGTATCCGTTCCGTTTGCATCGATCTTGAGAAGAAAAGCGGCGTGGAGATGGTCATTGTGACGGTGACCAGCATCAAGCCATATCCGTCGGCCAAGCACTATGCGGACGCGTTGTATGAAAAATGGCAAATTGGTTCGACGCAACAGGAACATGGGTTGATGGTTCTCGTGGCAGTGCAGGAACGGCAAGCCGCGATGGCTTTGGGACGCAAGATGTTTCCGGTCATCACGCCTGCGGTCAGGAGCGAGGTCAGCCGCGACTATCTTCAGCCTGCGATCGAACAAGGGCATTTCGGGGAAGGGTTGTATCGAACGGCGGTTGCCTTGGCGACACCGGCGCAAGAAGTGAGGCTTGATACACCCTCACGACCTCGAATCAAGGGACTCGGAATCTGGATTACGCTTGGCACCACGATTGCCGTCGTGTTGTTTTTTTGGTGGATCAGCCGTCCCGATCTGCGACACCCCTATCGACGCATCCAAAAAGGTGAATACTGGGGAACCGGCCAAGGGGGGTTCGGCGGCAACTGGGGTGGCTTTGGCGGCGGCACGAGTGGCGAGGGGTGGAGATAGAATGGGAAGAATACCAGCAGTCTCGCATTCTCAAACCGTACAGGAGACACATCGATGAACAGTATCCGTATCTCGAGTCGCGTGCCATTTTCGTTCTGTGTCCTTACTGGCCTCGCTGTACTCCTGTCTGGTTGTTCAACCACAGTCAAGGAAGCCAAGAGCGCGTCAGTCTCCTCTCAGGAGCTTACCGATGCTGCGATCGAGCGCTACATCCGCGCTCATCCGGAAGTGATCGAACAATCGCTGCAGGGATTGCTGGCCAAACGAGAAGCAGAACTGAAGGAGCATCACAAAGCTGCCCTGGCGACGAAGCAAAATGAACTGCTGCACGATCCGGCATCGCCGGTCAGCGGCAATCCGAATGGCGAGATCACCCTGGTCGAGTTCTATGACTACCGCTGCGGCTACTGTAAGAAGGCGGCGCCGTCCGTCACGGAGCTTCAGAAAGTAGACCCACGGGTGCGGGTGGTCTACAAGGACTTCCCTATTCTGGGTGAACCGTCGGAACTTGCGGCCAAGGCTGCGCTCGCATCCCAGGCACAAGGTAAACATCAAGCTTTCCATGAAGCGTTGCTCGCATCCCATGTCGACATGAGCAAGGAGGCCATCTTGAAGATTGCTGTGAGCGTCGGCCTCGATGCGAAACGCCTGGAAGTCGACATGGCCAATCCGAAGTGGCAGGCTGTGATAGACAAGAATCGGGCCCTCGCCCGTGATCTCGGCATCTCAGGGACACCCGGCTTCATCGTGGGCAACGAACTGGTGCCTGGGGCGTTGGATTTGAATGGACTGAAAGAACTAATTGCCCGGGCTGGACAGGGAAGGTGACAATATCGGCGGCATGAATCCGGAGCGGTTCCGAATGAGCGAAGAGGACGGTTCGGAACCATGCATCGTGACGAGGAACCTGGCGACAGGTGACGCTGTCACTGAAGCCTGCGTTCGATCAAGCGAGCCTCTGCCGCCAGATGTTTGCTCTCCAACTGGTGTCGCTGTTGACGAAGGTTGTCCATTGCCTTCACATACTGGCTGCGGTGCTGTTGCCACTGAGCGAGCACCTGGCTCTTCCCCTCCCGGTTCATCTGGACCTGTTGAAGGGTATCGCGCGTCAAGACAAGATGGTTGCGCTGCAGTACCCATTGCTGCTGCTGAAGCTGCCAGCCGGACAGGTCCAGAGCCTGCAGTTCCTGCAAGGCCGGATCGGTCCCTGCCGATGTCTGCTGAACATCGTTCATGCGCTTGGACACCGTATTGATGTTGACGTCCAATTGCGTGATGCCTTTATTCAAGAGGGCGAGGACCGAATCATCGGGAGTGGCAAGCTCACCCTGTGTCTGACCGGTGTTGGCACAAGCTGCGACACTGATGGCAAGCACACTTCCGACAAGCACCCTTAGTCCAAGTCTCTTCATACATCCTCCCTTACGAACGACCCATCGCATCCGTCCGCCGGCTGGCATGATGTCTTAAAGATTCAGTCGAACATCCAGCTGGTTGCTGCTCCTCACTGCCTCCTCTTCCTCGGTGGGGCAGAGGGCCTGTGATCCTAGGTCGTTGGATGTGATGCCGCCGGATGCGTCGGTATACCGGATTGCCGTTCCCGTGAGGATTCGCACGGTTTCATGATACTCATACGGAACCGCCATGCTACCGAACGGACCTCCGCCCCAAGGACCCCATCCCCCATATAGCCCGCCATACATGCCATACATGCCATATCCCCAGGGGCCTCCGTAGTACGGGCTGTTATAGCCCCACGGGCCATAGAGAGGCGAATAGGTTTCCCGGCGTATCGTTTGAGTTTGTGGTTGTGTGAACACCACGGCATCGGCACCGAGTGCGGCGGCTCGACTCAAGATCTTGTGTTGCAGGTTCCCGAAACTGAGCTGGCTGTCGCTGATCCGTAACTCCGCGAGGTCGCGATGAGGCCTCGTCGGAGTCTGTCTCAACACAGCGACCTCCTCCGCTGACCCCTTGGGAGGAAAGGTGTCGTTCGTGAGCAGGATGGTATCCACGCTTGCGCATGCGGAGAAGCATAGACAGAGGCCGATGATAACCGGACCGATCGCGATGTACCGTTTCATCCGAAACGTCGGGTCGGCCTTGAGCCATCCGCCTTCATCGACGACGCGGTCAGTTGTAGCAAAGGGGCACGGATCGCCGGCTCCCCTCCGCCCGATAGAATTCCGGGCAAAACCCTGCTCCCTTATCCGACCATTCACCATGGGCCTAGATAACGTAAATGGATCATGTGAAAGCTTCTCTCATTTGAACAGGCAAATGCAATCCCGATCCAAAGAGATGTCAACCCAATTTAGAAATGTCCTCTTCTTCCCAAAGTAGAAATGTCCGGTTTATGGTCCGGCTGCTGCCGCGTGTACGTCCCGTTTCTGCAGCAGCCGCTTCCTCCACGGATGGTCCGGCTTCGGCACGATCGGGCGCCG
>PHGD01000150.1 GCA_011090425.1 Nitrospira sp. LK70
GAATCAGGAAGTCGGACTCAGACCTCCATGATTTCCTGTTCCTTTTTCTTGATCACGTCATCGATCTTCTGCCCATATTGCTCGATCAGCTTCTGGGTCTCTTGCTCGGCCTTGCGCAGTTCGTCCTCGGTGAGCTTGGCATCTTTTTGGAGTTTCTTTAACTCTTCATTCGCGTCTCGCCGAAAACCTCGAATCTGGACCTTCGTCTCCTCTCCATGCCTTTTGCAGATCTTCGTCAACTCCTTCCGGCGCTCTTCCGTCAGGGGCGGAAGCGGGATTCGGATCACTTTACCGTCGTTTGAAGGCGTCACCCCCAACCCTGAAGCGGATATGGCTTTCTCGATTTCTTTGATCAGTTTCGGTTCCCAGGGCTGAATGATGATGAGCCGTGCTTCGGGGGTGGAGACGTTTGCGATCTGTTTGAGCGGAGTCATGGTTCCATAATAGTCGACACGGATGCCGTCGAGCAGCGCGACGGAGGCCCTCCCGGTTCGGAGACTGGACAGATCCTTCCGCAAGTGTTCGAGAGACTGATCCATGTGGGTGATGAACGCCTGCCGAACCGGGGCTGCGTTGGACATGAGACACCTCGTGATGGGATCAGCGATCGCCGAGCGTAACCAGGGTGCCGATCGGCTCGCCTAATGCCACGCGTTTAAAGTTGCCCTTGACTTTCAGGTTGAATACGATGAGCGGTAATTTGTTGTCCATACACAGGCTGATCGCCGTGGAATCCATGACCGTGAGCTTCTGGTTGAGGATGGACAGAAAGGAAATCCGCTCATACTTCTTCGCCGACGGATTGGTGACCGGATCGGCATCGTAGATGCCGTCGACTTTCGTTCCTTTCATGATCACTTGAGCACTGATCTCCATCGCCCGCAGGACGGCGGCCGTATCGGTCGAGAAATAAGGGTTACCCGTGCCGGCGGCAAATAGGACCACGCGGCTCTTTTCAAGATGGCGGATCGCCCTCCGACGGATGTACCCCTCTGCGAGCTGGCGCATTTCGATGGCAGATTGAATGCGGGTCATGATTCCGATCCGCTCGAGTGCATTTTGGAGCGCCAGCGCATTGAGCACCGTCGCCAGCATCCCCATGTAATCAGCCGAGGCCCGTTCCATACCGGATGCACTTGCTGCAATTCCACGAAAAATATTGCCTCCCCCGATGACGATCGCCACTTCGACGTCAAGGGCCACGACGGAAGCAATTTCCTCCGCGAGGTTTTCCAAAATGGATGGCTGGATGCCGTAACCCTGCTCACCGGCCAACATCTCCCCACTGACTTTCAGAAGGAGGCGGCGGTATTTAGCAGAGCTCATGCTTCGCCTAACTGATAGCGGGTGAATCGGCGGATGTTCATGTTTTCGCCGATCTTAGCGATCTTCTGAGCGAGTAGATCTTTGATGGTGACGGCCGGGTCTTTGATGAATGACTGTTCCAACAGGCAGCTTTCCTGGTAGAACTTTTCAAGCTTGCCTTCGACGATCTTCGGCCATGCAGTGGGAGGCTTGCCCATTTCCTTGGCCTGCCCTTCGTAGATCGTTTTCTCTTTCTCGGCAACATCAGCCGGAACATCCGCACGCTTCACGAATGACGGCTTCGCGGCCGCCACCTGAAGAGCCAGATCATTGACGAAGGCTCTGAATTCCTCATTTCGCGCGACGAAATCGGTTTCGCAGTTGACCTCGATCAAGACCCCGATCTTGCCGCCCATGTGAATGTAGGAATGAATCAGCCCCTGGTTGGTTTCGCGACCGGCCTTCTTGGCCGCCGCTGCGAGGCCTTTTTGCCGTAGATAGTCGACAGCTTTGTCGACGTCGTTCCCGTTTTCATTGAGCGCCTTCTGACAATCCAGAATACCGGCGCCTGTTTTTTCCCGAAGCTCTTTTACGAGCTGACTGGATCCTGCCATGATTCGTTCTGTTCCTTCGCTTGGTCGATGATGAGGATGAGCCGTTGATGGATCACTCGTGTTAATTTACGAAACCGGAACGCTTTCGACGCGCATCGCCTGGTTCTTTTCGCCGCCGGCGGGAGTTGCTTGAAACTCTGCTTCTTCTCGCTGGGCTTTCACATGCGCGCCCTCGATACAGGCATCGGCGATTTTGGAGGTAATCAGTTTGATCGAACGAATGGCGTCATCATTTCCCGGAATCGGGTAGGCGATGTCGTCCGGGTCGCAGTTGCTGTCCAGGATGGCAATCACCGGGATATCAAGTCGCTTCGCTTCCTGGACGGCAATCTTCTCGACTCTTGTATCCAAAACGAACACCGCACCAGGAAGGCTGCGCATGTTCTTAATACCGGACAGGTATTTTTGGAGCTTGGCGATATCCTTCTGCATGAGAAGGATTTCTTTCTTTTTGAGACCATGCTCGCTGGGATTCAGGAGCGTCGTCTCCATCTTTTTCATCTTATCGATGCTGCGTCGAATGGTTTGGAAGTTGGTCAACATCCCCCCCAGCCAACGCTGGTTGACGAAAAACATGTTGGCGCGCTTGGCTTCTTCTTCGAGGATTTCCGCCGCCTGCCGCTTCGTGCCGACGAACAAGACGGAGTCTCCGGCTGCAACAAGGTCTCGGACGAAGGCATAGGTCTGCTCCATCCTCGCGACGGTTTGCTGAAGATCGATGATATAGATGCCGCTGCGTTCACCGAATAAAAACTTCTTCATCTTGGGATTCCAGCGGTTGGTCTGGTGCCCGAAATGAACGCCGGCTTCCAACAATTCCTTGATCACCACCACTCCCATGCCTTCACCTCCCTTCAAGCTTGCAGAGCACCCAGACACCGGGCGAGGGAATCGCTTCCCTTATTCTCAAGCCGCGCAGCGTATCGACGCTGATAGAGATTTTACTCAATGGGGCCGTTTCTCTTTGTGTCGGAAACGAACCCCTGCCGAACCCAGACCGGGGACGCTACCATAGTCCCGTCGAGGTTTCAAGCTGCCCGCAGTCCTTTTGAACTAGGATCGATAGCTCGCGTTAATGCGAACATAGTCATACGAGAGGTCTGTTGTCCACATGTGCGCATGGGCGTGGCCCTGCCCAAGCTGAACGGTGATCGTAAATTCCTTTTGTTTGAAGACGCGCGCGATTTTCTGTTCCGCTTCCGGTCCCATTCCTACCCCTCGCCGCACCATGACAATGTCATCGAATCGCACCGTGATTTGAGCTGGGTCGATCGCGACACCCGATCGCCCGATGGCAGCCATGACTCTGCCCCAATTGGCATCCTCTCCAAACAACGCCGTCTTGACCAGATTTGATGTCGCAATCGTGTCGGCCACTCGTTTGGCCGCTGCCGTCGTAGCGGCTTCGTGCACCCGAATCGCGACGACCTTGGTGACCCCTTCTCCATCGCGGCAAATCATGAGAGCCAATTCCTGTGCTGCATCAGTCAAGAGCCGCTCGAACTCGCGAAAGGGTTTGGTGCCTTGTTGAATAGATCGGTTCTTCGCCAGGCCATTAGCGAGACAAAGAACCGTGTCGTTCGTGCTAGTATCACCGTCCACCGTAATGCAATTGAAGGATTGATCGGCTGCCGATTTCAACGCCGACTGGAGGGCAGCTGGAGCAATCGCTGCATCCGTCGTCAAATAGGCAAGCATGGTGGCCATATTCGGGTGGATCATGCCCGAGCCCTTGGCCATACCTCCGATGGTGACGGCGCAACCGCCGATTTTCGCTCGTCTTGCGACGGTTTTAGGCCTCAAGTCCGTGGTTAAAATCGCTTGCGCTGCTTGATCGCCTCCTGGGATGCTGAGACGCGCGATCAGGGTCGGGACGGCCGCGGTGATGCGATCAATCGGCAGGACACGACCGATCACACCGGTCGAACCCACGAATACTTGGTGCACTGGTAGGGAAAGCTGTTCCGCCACGGCCCTCGCCATTGCTTTCGCCGCCACCAGCCCTTGTTCACCCGTGCAGGCATTGGCATTCCCACTGTTGACGATGATAGCTCGTCCTCGACGAGACCGAAGATGCTGTCGATCCAGGAGTACCGGTGCGGCGACAACGCGATTCTTCGTGAAAACCCCGGCGATCGGTCCGCTTGCGTCGGACAGGCAGAGGGCCAAATCGAGCAGATCCGGTTTTTTGATCCCGCAATGGATTCCGGCGGCTTGAAATCCCAGCGGTGCAGTGATGCCGACGTGTCTTGGTTTCATAACGAGTTCTCGAGTCGTGTGACGGTTGAGTACGCGATCATCGAGGAGATTGGTTAGGGATAGCTGGCCGGTGCGGTAAGACCGGTGTCCTCGGGAATGTCGAGCATCAAATTCATGGCTTGAATGGCCTGACCAGCGGCTCCCTTGACGAGATTGTCGACCGCCGCCACGGTGACGACCCATCCGGCGCGCGAATCCACATACACGCCGATGTCGCAATAGTTTGTGCCTTTGATGTAACGCGGATTGGGAACGATGTCCTCGTAGAGTCGGACGAAGCGTTCACCTGCGTAAAACTCTCGGTACAAGTCCCGAAGGTCGGAAAGCTGCACGGGTTGCGTCAATTTACAGTATGCCGTACTCAGGATACCGCGATTCATCGGTACAAGATGAGGAGTGAATGTCACGGTCACGGAATCGACGTTGCCCATGAGTCCGGAAAGTTCCTGTTCAATTTCAGGCGTATGGCGATGTTGACCGATCTTGTAGGGCTCGAGGGATTCATGCGCTTCCGGAAAATGGTAGGCCAGGGCAGGACTCCGTCCCGCTCCTGACACGCCGGACTTGGCGTCGATCACAATCGTCTCCGGCCGCGCGAGCCTTTTGGAAAAGAGGGGTGCCAACTGTAGGATTGCGGCAGTGGGATAACAGCCAGGCGAAGCAACCAGTTTTGACTTGGCAATCGCGGTTCGATGGAGTTCCGGCAATCCGTACACCACGTCTTGGAGCAAATGGGGGTAACCATGCGGAGTGTGATACCACTTCTCATAGATGCTGCTGTCCTTCAGCCGATAATCCGCGCTAAGGTCGACGACGGGTGTGCCTGCCTTGATACAGGCCGCAACGGGATCCTGTGATTTTGTATGGGGCAGCGCGAGAAAAATGGCATCCGCCCGCTCCGTCAAGGCTTCCGGCGCCAAGGCTTCAAATTGATGGTCGACGATTCCCTTGAAGCTCGGAAACACGGATGAGACCGACTGACCCGCTGATTTTTCAGACGTTACGGCGGCGATGGTAAAATAGGGATGGGCCGCCGCGAGCCGAACAAGTTCCGCGCCGGCATATCCGCTGGCTCCGGCAATGGCGATTCGAAATTTCTTACTCATGGGGCAATCGTCCTATCCTCGCCGACAGTCGTTTCACCTGAAAAAGACACAAAAAAGGGAAGGCATGGAGCCTTCCCTTTTTCTGGATCGTCGGCCCCTGCGTCTAGCGCTTGGAGTATTGGAACCGCTTGCGCGCGCCCTTTTGTCCGTACTTTTTTCGCTCCTTCACGCGCGAGTCACGAGTGAGCAACCCTTCTTTCTTCAGGGGACTGCGGGTGGTAGGGGTTATCGCGACAAGCGCCCGTGCGATGGCATGCCGGAGGGCGCCAGCTTGCCCGGTCGGGCCGCCCCCATAGACGGTCGCGCTGATCGAGTATTTGCCCATCAGGCCGGCCATCTCGAGGGGTAGCTGGATGATTTGGCGCAGGGTGAGACGAGGGAACGCCTTCTCCAACGGCTTATCGTTCACGATAATATCGCCCTCGGTGCCTGTGACCCAGGCTCGGGCGACTGCGCACTTCCTCCGACCCGTTGCATATTGTGTCACCACTGCCATTCGACTCGTCTCCTTCTGTTTGAGGACATGTCTCTAGAGAGAAATAGGTTCAGGACGTTGAGCATGATGCGGATGGTTGGGTCCGACGTAGACGCGGAGTTTACGCGCCATCCCATTGCCGAGCGGGGTTTTCGGAAGCATGCCCTTGATCGCCCTTGTCAAGAGCTGCGTAGGGTCTTTCCGAAATACATGTGCGGCGGAGGCGGTTTTCAACCCTCCTGGATACCCAGAATGACGCCGGTACAGTTTGGTTTCCATCTTGTCGCCGGTCAATTGAATCTTTTCCGCATTCACGATGACCACATGGTCACCCAGATCGACATTCGGCGTGAAAGTCGGGCGATGTTTTCCCCGTAAGACGCCGGCCACTCGTGCCGCCAATCGGCCCAGGGTTTTGCCCTCGGCGTTCACCAGATGCCAGGTTTCTTTTACATGAGTCGGATTCGCGAAGTACGTCGTCATCTTTCTCTCCACCGTTGCAATTCTGTCAGCATTTGACAGGCGTTAGACCTCTTGGGCACCGATATTCTTTGTTTCCAGTCTGGACAACCACGCGTCCAGATTCTGACCGCTACGCCTGCGCCAAACATCCTGAGTGACGTAGATCGGCGCTTGACATCGAAGGGCCAGCGCGATGGCGTCACTCGGTCGAGCGTCAATAGTGCGTATGACTCCTTTGTTTTCAAGGAAGACGGTCGCATAGTAGGTGCTGCTCTTGACCTCCGTGAGGACCACTCGTTCCATCTTGATACCGAGATGCTCGCCAAAACTCTTGATCAGATCGTGGCTCATCGGCCGTGGTGTGGTCGATGTGTCCAGGGCACGCCTGATCGCTTCACCCTCCGACGCTCCCACCCATACCATGAAATGGTCCGACGCGCCATCGGTTCGTGCCAGCACGACGATCCTGGTATCCGTCGTCGAGTCTTCTACGACTCGATTGACCGTAAGCCGTATCAACGGTTCGGTCGTTTGGGGCGTCTGCTCTTCCATGCGACGATCAACAAATTCGTCAGGTGTCCAATTTCCCGAAGTCCTCTGGTTTTAGATTCTCCAGCCACTGATCGAGTTCTTCTGAGCTCTGCTTTCGAATCACAGACTCACTCGCAAAAATCGGAGCCTCGCTCCGGAGAGCGAGAGCAATGGCATCGCTGGGACGGGAATCGACCGTGTACTCTGAGTCTGCATAGGTCAAATGTACCTTGGCGAAATAGGTATGTTCATGCAGATCTGTGATCACCACACTAATGACCTTGGCGTTGAACGCATCCAAGTATGACTTCATGAAGTCGTGGGTCATGGGACGGGGAGGGGCGACATTCTCGATCGCCAGGCTGATCGAACTGGCTTCCGATTTCCCGACCCAGATCGGTAACATTTCCGATTGATCATCGTCTCGGAGTATGACGATGTACGCATTGTTGTAGGGGTCAAACATGAGCCCCTTGACCTGCATCTGCGTGATCATCTTCGAACCGAATCCT
>PHGD01000049.1 GCA_011090425.1 Nitrospira sp. LK70
GTGCTCGCAGGATTGTGTGAAATTGGAGGTGGGTATCTTGTGTGGCTTTGGTTCCGCGAGGGACGGCCAATTGCATACGGAATTGCAGGAGCGGCCATTCTTATTTTCTACGGCATCATACCGACGTTTCAACCAGCCCATTTTGGTCGTGTGTATGCCGCCTATGGCGGAATGTTTATTGTATTGTCCCTGTTGTGGGGTTGGAGTATCGACGGGGATCGGCCTGACGTCTATGACGCGATAGGAGCCATTCTCTGTTTGGGCGGTATGATCGTCATGATGTATGCTCCCAGAACATGAGGAGCAGGAGTGGGTACTCATTCTTCATGAGTCGTAAATGGAACCCACAGATCGTAACTTGCCGCGCGAGACAGCCGACCGGTCACTGTCCGATTCTCCAGAGGTTGGATAAAGGACCTGTATCGAGAAGGTAATGGCCATGCCTCCGTATCGCGAACTCACTTCCGAAGCGAAACCGCCAAACAACCCCGTGACAATACTTTCTGTCGGTGGATTGAGCGCAGCGTTGCTGTCTTCCGTTTGCTGCATTGGGCCGCTGGTCTTCGCGGCGCTTGGTGTGGGAGTCGGGGCTACAGGCTTTTGGGCCGGTACGGCTGGGGTCTTGAAGGATCTTCTGCCGTATCGACCGGCCTTCATCGGCCTGACGATACTTCTGTTGGGCGTCGGCTTTTATCTTGCTTATAGAAAGCCGGAGACAGCGAGATGTGCGACAGCAAAAGTGTGTGCTCAGGGAAGTCTGAAGAGTCGCAACAGGACATGGCTTTGGATCATGGCGTCGTTGGCGTTGGTACTGGTTCTGGCACCCTATTGGTTGGGCCTATGATTTCCGTGAAGCGAGAGATGTGAGGGCGTAACATCATTTTCAGCCGGCCCGTCTCCCTAGAGGGGAAGCGAGGCGATGGAGAGGAGGAAATCAGCCATGTGGAAACTCGTTCATACGATAATCGTGATCGGTGTTGTGACCCTAAGCCTGATCGGATTTCAGGAAACTGTCGATGCAAGCCAAAGCCGGCAGACCGTCACATTGCAGATCGATGGCATGACTTGCGGGGGATGTGTCAAGGATGTCAAAGCCGCGCTGTCCAAGGTGTCCGGTGTCAGTGAGGTGGGGCTGAGCACGGGAAAGAAGTGGATCTGGTTCCCCAATTATTCGGACGCCCGCGCGTCAGTGACGTTTGATCCGGAGAAGACGAATGTGGAGGCCTTGATCAAGGCGGTCGAGAGCGCCAGCAGCCCACTGTCGGCGTATAAGGCGCAGGTGCTCACCAAATAGCACGGCCAACAGCATCTCCAAGAGAAAAGCTCTGGGGGAGGGACTATTTGCTGTTTTCTGGTTCTGTCAGACCGAGGAAGGAGAAATGTTCATGGACCAAGCGCCAAGTAGTGAAACCGGACTCTTTGCAGAACTGAGAAAGTTGAGTCCGCTAGTCACCGGAGGGCTGTTGCGCATGCGGCAACAGGCGTATCGAGATGGGGCTGTGGCAGCCAAGCACAAATTACTCACTGCCATGGCCATTTCGATCGCGATTCGTTGCGAGCCTTGTATTCGTGCCTACGTCCTGATGGCCTACCACCAGGGGATCACTCAGGAAGAATTGGTCGAATTCCTCGAAGTCGCGATGACGATGCAAGGGTGCCCGGGAGAAGAATGGGCTCTCAAAGCCTATGCGGCCTATAAGGACTGTATGGACGGTCGGATAGGTTCAGAGCGGTCCGCTTGTTGTCATCATGAGGTCGAGGAAGCCAAAGAGTGAGGCACCGTATGTGCGGACAGAGGCCTTGTCGGTGTTGAATGTTGCTCAGCGGATGATCTGCAGCTTTAGGCCATCGAAATAGGTCACGGCATCAGATTTGGTCCAGAGCCAGACCTGGCGAAAATTGGGAGAAGTATTGGCGAGCAAGCCGCATGGCCTATCGCCAGGTCACTTCTTCCCAACAAAGATGAACAAAGGTCTCAAAGGGAGGAAAGTTGTTTGTATTTTGTTCCTTGGATCTCACCCAGAGATCTATCTCCATCCCAGCCGGATCGGTTTCGCCGCCGGGCAGGGTGCGTTTGATTGGATATCGGACCTCATGGGTTTTGGGATCGCGAGAGCGCTCCATCACCATGAAATGGGCGTCATAGTCCTTGTAGAGCACCTGCTCATCCTTATACATCGTCGCGGTACCCCAGCCCCCCAAGTACAACCAGGTTTTCGGGTACAAAGGATCGCCATTGTTCGAATCCCCATGTTCATAGATTCTTGTGGCGATGCCTCCATCCTGGAACGGTGCTCTGGCGGCAAACCGATCGAAGACAATGCGATACCGGTCAACCCCTTCGACAAACTCGGCTACCACTCGACCCCTGTTGGTCAGTTCATTCACCTCGATCTCAATCGTTCCCTTCACGGAATTCAAATGTTTGCCCGCATAGTCCAGATGATCCCATGGCGCAGTATCGCTCATGCTCCCGACGAGGGTCGCCCGTTCGCCCTTCAGGTGAAACTCGCCGCTGTAATGGGGATGCTCAGCGGCTTTGAAAATCCTGGTGCCTTCTTCACCCTTGGGGGTTCCAAACTTGCCTTCTTCGGCATGTCCAGAGGAGACAAGCAGTGCTACCGCCATCGTCAGCAGGACAGCGACAATGTGGTTCGCGAGATGCGTCATTGTGTACCTCTTGGATAACTCCCAATTCTAAAGTGAGAAATAAATAGACGACTAGCGTAACACAATGGCAGGCATGCTTCCCAACATGCCGCAGGTGACGTTGACCCAGTGGTGAAAAAGGTTGAGCTGGCAGGCTGTGGAACAACTCAATTTGTGCGCCTGAAGCGGCTGCAACCAAGCGCCTCTTGCTGTGAGCCCAACGACTTGCTCCGATTGGATCGTCATGGCTGCTTCAGCGCTGCCGCGCTCAGCATGATGACTTCGATTTCTTCGGTGATTTCCTCTTGGCGCAAGTTGTTCCGTTTCAGGACAAGTTCCCCACTGTCCTTTTCCAACCGTTGAATGGCTTGGTCCATGTGTTGGAAGCGACGGAGATTCTCAGCCATTAATGAACTGTAAAAGACCTCGTGCAAGAGGCTGAACAGGTGCTGGTCGATCAGGTCTGTCGCAAAGGCGAATGGATCGAGGTTCAGCAAGGGTGGATAACCTGCGCGAACCGGCCGGCGTGCACGCTTCATCGGTTCGTGAACGCGTATCCCACCCCCTTCTGAGACGGGACTCTGGTGAATGATCGTGAACTCCAAGCGGACTCCGGGTTTCTGCTGTGCCTGCAATTCCCTCAGCTTCTCCATCAGTCCGATGAGAACCACGGGCACTTCCTCGGCGACGGTCGGGCCGGCGAGCGACGCCGTGACCCGTCGGTCCTGCGCAAGTTTCGCGATAAGCTTCCGCCCAATGAGAATCAGAGGCGGTTGGTGCGGTGAACTCTCACGGATGTGCCGCTCCATGCCGTCCCGCAGCTGTTCATTGTAGTCTCCGCAAAAGCCCCGCTCTGAACCGATGACCAACCACACCGGTGTGCCCTTGCCCAGCTGGCGAGCGGCCTGAGGATAAAACGTGAAGAAGTCCTCCGCAGCGGCCTCGATGCTGTCCACCACCCGGCGTTGGGTTGCGAGAAATCGAGTCAACTTTTGCTGCTCCATGAGCGAGAGATTTTTCATGGCGCGGAGGATGCCGCTGATATCGCGCAATGCATGGAGGTGGTCGTCGAGTTCCCGGCGCTGGCTCATGTGGTGAAGTCCTCCTTCAGCCAACTTGTCACGGCCTCGGCCCAGAGTTCATCCCGCTGGTCAAGGGTGAGACGACTCATGGAGATGTGCGACTCGACGCGTTTCATCACTAGTCCGATCTTCCCCGGCGGAACGTCGTCGAACAAGCCGCGGTTGAATCCTGTGAGCCAGGCCAGTTGGAATTCGATCGGCAGCGGAGCAAGCCGGTCTTGTTTCAAGATTTCGCGCAACACGCGGCCCCGTTTAATCTTGGCTTCCATCGTCGCTTCCAATTTGGCGCCGAACCGCGTGAAGACTTCCAGTTCGAGAAACTGCAGAAAGTCCAGTTTCATGCGCCCGGCTTGCTCCTTGATCCGAGGATGTTGCCCCTTGCCGCCGATCCGTGAGACTGACTTTGTGACGTCAATGGCGGGGATCGTGCCTGCGGCGAAGAGTCGCGTATCAAAGTAGATTTGCCCGTCTGTGATGGAAATCAGGTTGGTCGGGATATAGGCGGCGATTTCCCCTTGCGTGGTCTCAACGACGGGCAGCGCAGTCATGCTGCCGCCTCCCAATGAAGGCGCCAAGCAGGTGGAGCGTTCGAGCAAACGCGAATGAAGAAAGAAAATGTCGCCCGGATAGGCTTCTCGCCCAGGCGGGCGCCGCAACAACAGCGACAGTTCCCGATAGGTTTGCGCATGAGTGGTGAGGTCGTCGTAGACCACGAGGGTGTCCTGACCCTCCCACATCCATCCTTCGACCAGAGCGCATCCCGCGAAGGGAGCCAGGTACTTGAGCCCCGGCAGCGCAGTGGCCTCAGCGGCGACAATAGCCGTGTACTCCATGGCGCCATAGGTCTTCAACGTGTCGATGGCATCGACGATGCTCGACCGCTTTTGACCGATCGAGACGTAGACGCATCGCACATTTTTCCCTCGCTGGTTGATGATCGTGTCCAGAGCGAAGGCGCGCTTGCCGATTCCATTGTCGCCGATGATCAACTGCCGTTGCCCTTTCGCAACGGGGATGAGGGTGTCGACGACCTTGCTCCCCGTGTACAAGGGACGATGGACGAAATCGCGAGCCACAATCGGCGGAGAAGAAGCGAACAATTCGCGTCGACTCGGAGAATCCACTGAAGGCTGTCCATCCAGTGCATCACCCAGTGGATTGATCACGCGTCCGATCAACTGGTCTCCGACCGGAAGACTCAGACGTTGTCCGGACAGGTGCGCGATCGTCCCTGCAGTCAACCGGGTGGTTTGTGTCAGGAGAATCCCGCCCAGCCGGTCATTTGCTAAATGAAACACGAGGGCACGACTGCCATCCTCGAGCAACAAGATTTCTTCCATGGCGGCGGAAGGAAGCCCCTCGATCCAGACAACCCCGTCGCCGACGGATCGGACACGACCTTGTTCCATAATACGCAAGCCCAACCGATATTGGTCGAGCCAGGCTGCTTGTCCGGAAAGGAGCGAGTTACGAAGCATGGGTGGCGCTCACTGACCGTGCCGTTTCGGAGAAGGCTTTCAATTCATCTTGCAGGTTTGCCCCCAGCATCCAGGGACCAAAGCTGAGCCGGATGCCGGCCACCAAGTCCTGGTCTTCACGCCACTCACACGAAACGGACCGATCGAGTAACGACTGAAGGGCTTCCAGCAGAGACTGCCGCTGCGACTGGCTGAGAGGATAGGCGCTGGTGACGATGGCCGGCACCTCACACTTCACACAGGCTATTCGAATGGCTTGGCGCCGTTCATCGGGAATCAGACGCAGATCTTCGAGCATGACCTCCACCAGTTTGGCTTCGAGCTCGGTGCTTGCGAGTCGTGTCAGCAGCCGGGCGGCAAATTGTCCCGCCTGAGCAATGGCAGCATCTTCGGCTTGTCGCGTCAGGTCGGTCAATCGCCGTTGTTCCAACACCCTTGCCTTGGCGCGATCCTGTTCCAACGAGGTTTGAAGTTCGGCCAAAAGCCGTACTTTCTCGGCGTTCACCTCTTCTACCATCTGGTTCCGAGCCGTTTCTTTTGCCCGGGTCCATTCCACCTGCCGATTCTCATACTGATCTCGCAGCGCCTGTGCTTCCTTTCGCAGTGATTCCGCGTCGGTGAGCGTTTTCTGAATCTCGGCCTTGCGCTCGGCAATGACCTTCAAGATAGGTTTATAGAGCAGCCGCTTGAGCACCCAGACCAAAACCAAAAAGTTGAGGATTTCCAGCGTAAACGTCGTCCAATCCAATTCCACGTTTCGCCTCTTTCGGTTTACCGCGCCGCGCTGCAACCATGTGGCGGACTATTCTCGATCATTTCAGCAGATACTCCAGCAACGGATTTCTAAAGAGAATGATCAGTACGACCACGAGACAGTAGATGGCCAGCGACTCGATCATTGCCAAGCCGATAAAAAGAGTCCGTGTGATCGACTTTTCCGCCTCCGGCTGCCGCGCCAGAGCTTCCAACGCTTGTGCGATCGCCCGTCCCATGGCGAGGGCTGGCCCCACGGTGCCGATTGCGATCGCCAGCGCGGCGGATGCGGTGGACAATACGGTAAACCAGGTCATGTCTCGCATAAGGTCATCCTTTTTCTGATGGTGAATGAAGCGCTCGTGTCTGGATGGCGCCGGCGAGATAGATCAAGGCCAGCATGCCGAAAATATAGGCTTGGATCAGCGCCTCGACGATATGGAGCATCAAGAGTGGAATGGGAGCCAGAAATCCAGCTACCATCACCACCAACAATGCCGCCATCTCAAGGCTCATCATGTTTCCGAACAGGCGGACGGCCAGGGTAAGGGTCCTTGAAATCTCGCTGATAATGTGAAACGGCAGCAGTAAGGGCGACGGCGTCAGATAATGGCGGAGATACTGCGTGATCCCTTCGATGCTGATGCCGAACCAGTGGACGGATAAGAACACGAGGACGGCCAGTGCCGCCGTCACCGACAGATCGCTGGTCGGTGCCTGGAGGCCCGGGATGAGTCCGGTGAGATTGGCCAGGAGGATGAAAATCCATAACGTGGCGATGAAGGGAAGGATTCGTTCCACGTGATCGGGCAGCACGGCACGGATGGCGTCATCGATGGCCCCCATGGCTCCTTCCAGCGCCGCTTGCAACGGGCCTGGCTCACGGCGTAGGCGACGCCCGACAGCCCAGGAGAAGAACACCAATGCCAGCATGATTCCCCACGTAGTCACGACCGAGGGAGTGATATGGAGTGGTCTCATCTGAAGCATGGTTCCAGCCGTTTCTACACCACGCATGCTCTATTCCCTGATTAAGCGATATACGTTGAATGCCCCCACGGCGATTCCGACAATGATCAGGCTGAGGGTCCATCGCAGCGAATAGCCTTCGACAAACCCATCCAGCCAACGACCGAGATAGGCTCCCGCAATGACCGGCACCACAAAGAGGAGCCCCAGCGTCCCGAGGTAAGCGGTTTGTGCCAACAGAGTCGGCCGGTCCTTATCGGCCTGTTGCCTGCGAGAGATCTGTTTCGATACGCGTTGCTTCAACTCGTCGTGGTTATTCATGTGTACGGCTCTCGACCGCGGCTCAAACTCCACAGCCTCCTGAACATTTCTTCTTCAAGGCGATGGAAGCTCTCTTTGAGCTCCCGCAACGCGGCCTCTTCGCCGCGCAACTGTTCCTCCAGAGCCTGAGTGATTCGGGCGTAGTCCGGGCTGCGCAGGTAACGTCTGGTATTGAGAAACAGCTCGTTGTCGACGAAGTACAGCAACCCGCCGGGCAGAGCGAGGAATTGCCACCCACCGTTCTCCGTGCGGAACCGTGCCAATCCAAACTGGAGCGGCGTCATCATGCGGTGGTGGCCTGCCATGATCCCCAAGCTGCCGGAGGCATCCTCTCCCACAAACATGGTCACACGCTCAATACACTCGTATTGCGTAGCACTTTGCAAATGCATGACGAATTCCGTCATCACAGGGTCTCCCGCATAGAGCCGCGCATGTAACAGTGGTCTTCCGATACGCCGTCGAACTCGCCACGGAGAAAGGCTTCGCAGTCTTGAAGGACCCCCTCCAGCGAAACCGACGTGCCTTTGATGCCTGTGAAGGCGGCCGTGACGTGAAACGGCTGGGTGAGATAGCGCTGCAGTTTGCGTGCGCGCATCACAATGCGGCGGTCCATTTCGGACAGCTCTTCCACGCCCAACATGCTGATGACGTCTTCCAATTCGCGGTACCGCGCGAGGTGTTCTCGAACCCCTTCGGCTACTGAGTAGTGGCGGTCGCCGAGAAAATGTCGGTCCATGAGTTTGCTCCCGGATTGGAGCGGATCGACGGCCGGATAGAACCCTTTGCTCGCCTGGGAGCGTGTGAGAATCACGCTGGTATCAAGGTGATTGAGGATGCTGGTGACGGCGGGATCGGTCATATCATCTGCGGGCACGTAGATCGCCTGCACCGACGTGATTGCCCCTTTCGTCGTGGAGATGATGCGGTCCTGAAGTTCAGCCACTTCGCTCATTAAGGTCGGCTGATAGCCGACAGTAGCCGGCATCCGCCCCAGGAGCCCTGAAATTTCGCTCCCGGCCTGGACGAAACGGAACACGTTATCGACTAAGAACAGCACTTCTTTGCTCAGGGTATCTCTCAAGTATTCAGCGTAGCTTAATGCCGCGAGGCTGACGCGAAATCGCACGCCCGGTGATTCGTCCATTTGGCCGAATACCATCAGGGTGTGAGACATGACTCCTGCCTGCTGCATCTCATGCCAGAGTTCGTGTCCCTCGCGGATGCGTTCCCCGACCCCGGCGAAGACGGACACGCCCTGATGCAAGGTCACAATCGCGTGCATAAATTCTGTGATCAGGACGGTCTTGCCGATTCCGGCTCCGCCGAACAACCCCGTTTTTCCGCCTCTGACGAAGGGACAGAGCAAATCGATGACTTTGATGCCGGTTTCGAGAATGCCGCTCGCGCTGATCGTCTGATGGAGCGGCACAGGCTGAGCAAGGATAGTGCGAAACTGCCCGGTGCTGAGAGCCGGTCCGCCGTCCAGTGGTTCACCGAAGACATTCAATAAGCGACCGAGACAGTCCGGTGACACCGGCACCTGCAATGGGGCGCCTGTATCAAACACCCGCATTCCCCGCTGTAATCCACCGGTGCTGTGAAGAGTAATCGCTCGGACGTGACGTTCATCGAGGTGTTGATAGACCTCAAAGATATAGCGTTCATTGTTGAGTGCAGAATAGAGGGCTCGGTGAAGAGGAGGTAAGTGATCGCAGGCGATGTCGACCACCGGTCCATGGACGGCGGCGATGGTGCCGATTGTATTCCCAGCTGGATACGGTGCTGTCGTTAGCATCTCAGCCTTCGCTGCTTGGAAAGAAGTGTCCGGCTTGCATGTGGTTATCGTTGTTATCTCATATTAGCCGACCTCTTCAAGCCGAGCCGCACTTGCTCGCTCTGACTCATGCGGCCGATCTCTAAAAAGGTATGGTTCCAGGATATGCCTGGACATTCGAGCAAGACTCCTTCGAGCAAGCAGTCTGGTGAACGAATGATCACCCGCAATACTTGTGTGTCATCGCGTACCTCTTGGATAGCAGCCTGTTCTAAAGTAAGAAAAGTCGACGATCATCGTAGCACAATGGTACGCTTGCGCCCCAACTGACTGGCGACCGCGTTGAATCAGCAGTGAAAAGGCTTGTGCTTGACGCGAAGGTCGGCACAGTATTTACACGCTGCCTAAGGGCAGGTACTATCCTGTTCGCAGAAGACGCAGAATGGGTGCGCGAGAAGCATTCGCCTGCTGGACGTAGCTTACGTCATGTCGAATTATGCATGCGTGCGCCGTTATCCACATGATAGGCTGGCGCACGGTATTTCGATGATTTCAGAACGCCGTCCCGCATGAGAGGACCATTGATGGAAAGCAGGCGGGGTATGGTGATGCAAATCGTTGCTTGGGGAATCTTCGTCGGGCTGATGGTTCCTGGTTTGGGACTGGCCGGCACTCAACAGATTCCAGCGGCCAACGGCCACGATTTACAGAGCCAAGTCAAGGGTACCGCCAATAGGGTCATTCCGGCGGTGGTCAGTATCGCATCCACCGTGATGGTGCGCGATCAGGCCTTCAGCGACGAAGCCTTGCCGTTCGGTCTGTTCAAAGAGCCGCCGACACGTCGGCAATATGGCCAGGGGTCGGGCGTGATCGTCACGCCGGACGGCTACATCATCACGAATAACCATGTAGTGGCGGATGCCGTCGATGTGGAAGTGATCCTGGCGGATCGCCGCCAGTACAAGGGAAAAGTGGTCGCGACGGATCCAAAGACCGACGTGGCGGTGGTGAAGATTCAGGCCTCGAATCTGCCGTCAGCGGTCTGGGGGGATTCGAGCCATCTGGCCGTCGGTGACTTCGTGCTCGCCATCGGCAACCCTCTGGGATTGAGCCGCAGCGTCACGTTCGGCATCGTGAGCGCGGTTGGGCGCGCAGATGTCGGCGTGGCGGACTTCGAAGACTTCATCCAGACCGATGCTCCCATCAATCCTGGGAATTCGGGAGGAGCGCTCGTCAATATTCATGGCGAGTTGATCGGGATCAATACAGCGATCGCGAGTCCGACCGGCGGCAGCGTGGGAGTCGGGTTTGCGATTCCCAGCAACATGGCCCGTGCCGCCATGCAAAGTCTTCTGAGGACGGGTCGTGTGGTGCGAGGATTTCTGGGAGCCTCGACGCAGGACGTGACTCCTCCACTGGGGAAAATTTTCCGTTTGCCGGATGTCAAGGGCGCGATCGTCACCGACGTGCAATCCAGGGGGACGGCGGAACGAGCGGGTCTGAAACGAGGCGATGTGGTGGTGCGTTTCGACGGGCGGGACATCATGGACAGCGGTCAGTTGCGGAATCTGGTGGCGCAATCGCCGATCGGAAGCAAACATCGCCTGGACCTCATCCGGGATGGGAAACTGTACCAAGCCGATCTGGTCATTCAGGAAGCGCCGCGTGAACGTACGAAGAAAAGTCAGATTGCATCGTCGGCTGTATCGACGGTCCATCCGCTCTCCGGAGTGGTCTTTGATGACGTCACTCCCCCTTTGGCACGGCAGATGGATTTGCCGGTGAATACCGGCGTTGTCGTGACAGATATCGAAGAAGGCAGCTTGGCCGAAACCTCCGGTTTGCAACCGGGTGACGTCGTGCTGGAGATGAACCGACAGCATGTGAACAGTTTTGCGGTACTCCAACGTCTCGCCGATCCCCTTAAACCCACCGACCTCGCCCTCCTGCTCGTGAACCGTCAAGGCAACGTCATGTATATCCCGATTCAGGGAGAATAGAGGTCGGTAGATCTGTCTCACATACTCGCGCAGTATGGGGAGGACAGAGGCGAGTTTTAAAGTCACATCTGCCTCCAAGTCCGCCGCCTGTTGATTCTGTCAAAAGTCGTAGCAGGTGCGGACGTCGATTCTCTGTATCAAGACGATACGGCGAGTCAAAAGGTTACAGATCTCTGCTATTTGCTGTTGTCATTCATTCACTCTCCGATCGCGTGTAACCTTTCCGCCCCTCGCTCCGTCCTAGAAGTAGAGCGACCGGAGGCTTCGATGGGCTGGAGACATGGCCGCCATGGTCACAAGGCGCGTCACGAGAACTCGCGAATCTGTTCCAAGGTGCTTCGAGGATGGTTCCGAATGACGAGCACGAACGGCCTGCTTCTTGCTCGTATTCCTGACAGGATGCCGTTCGACGCAGGGCAACTATCTTGGGCAGGCCACCGATCATGTGACGGCGGTGAAGATTGAACAGATCCCGATGCGCCCCAGCCGTGGACAAGTCCTCGATACAGGACAGCGACTCCGGCTCTCTTGTCTCGACAGAATTCCGGTGATGGTCAGGGTCTGAGCTTCCGGCTTCTCGGCTCGGACCGAGTGTGGGTGGAGGCCGCCCTCCCTTTGCCTCTACCCCGGCCTCACATCGAGGCCTCTGGAATCGCTTCAAATGGAAGGAGAGCACGATGATGGGATACGGCAAGCGTCTGTTAGTGGTTGGCGATGAAGAACGGGGCGGCTGCCCTTTGGTGGGGCAACTGGAGTTGCATTACTTTACGGTGGTGGCGGTTGCGGATGGCTTGCAGGCTTTGAGGGAACTCCACCGTCGTCATTTCGATGCCGTGATCACCGACCTACAGATACCGTACCTCGATGGTCTCGATCTCCTGTGTCAGTGCCGCCTGGTGTGGCCGCAGCTGCCCATCATCCTCCTGTCCGGTAATCTCTCCGGGATTGTCTGGCCGGCGATGGCCCAGGGAGCCTTTGCATGCCTGCCCAAACCGGTCGATACCGAGAAATTGATCCATGTCCTTTCCCAAGCCATCCTGCACACGGATGATCCTCGATCCAATCAGGTTGATATGCTTTCCAACATGCCGGAAGCTCAACGATGTTTGGCTCTGTGAGCAACAGGTACCGAGTAGATGGGTGGACTCATAGAAGATGAGGCGCGATAATGAAAGGAGGGGAAGATGAAGCGCAAGAATGAAAGGAGGGCCACCTATGCGTATGATCGGATTGCTCACGATGAGTGCGATGGGTATGTGGTTGAGCGCTTGCTCCACCTCCCCAATGTTCCCACAAGCAATTACGAAGGACGTTGAGACCAACACCCGTGATGTCAAGGCCTGGGAGGACGCGGCCTATCACCCCTCGAGCGCGAAGTTTGTCCCTCAGAAAGTGGAGTTGGCCGGTGAGATCATACGAGTCATTCAGAAGCCAGACGGTGTGGTCATTCTGGCCGAGGAGCGGTCGCTTGATACGGATCCAGCGTCCACCCAGACAGGCGCCCAACAGGACAGCGCACCCTGGTTCGCAATCACTTTTAAAGGGTCTGTAGCGCCGAGTTTGTTGCAGGCCGGTAATCGACTGACTGTGGTCGGCACGACGCACCGAGCCAGCGCAGAAATGCTCGGCGGCGCTCCACGAATGCTGCCACACCTGGTGGCGCAATGCCTTCACATCTGGAATACCCGAGAATCGGAAGCGGCGAACTTTTCTTATTATGGTGGCCCTATGGGACATCATCCTGCGGAAGAGCGAACCTTCTGTCTTGAGGGCAGCAATGCTGGTTCCTCGCCCAGCGGCAGTCAAGGCGACGCGAAGAAGGCCTCCGGAGGCTCGTGAAATAACGGCTAGACCGTCGATCGAAAATGAGACATGCCGCTGTGTGCAGGGATCGACACGAATGGCTCAAGAACGACCATGTGACGTGCCGAAGACGACGAGTGTGTCAGCTTGGGCGGAGTCTCTTGATAATTAGCTGATCGCGCGGTCTCGGAGAGTGCATCATGAGCGCCTCGCCGATCTCCTCAAAGCGACCGATCTCGCCCTCCTGCTCGTGAACCGGCAGGTGAACGTCATGTCTATCCCGATTCATGGGGAATAGGGGTGGGTCGACCTGCCTCAGTAAGCCCTCGACCGGTGTCGCGGATTCTCACAACGCAACCACTGGGAGCAGTCAAAGGTCCCCGTTCATCACACCAATGCGCTTGCGTGTTCCCTTGTCAAGAATGTCCATACCAAGATGCGTGCGCATCAGGAGTTCACCGTCACTCGGCGGATAGCGGATAGGATGGCACGAGCAAGGTCGAGCGTTTCCTCGTGGATTCAAGATAGTCTCGAGATTTTGTCCACCGCCGTTGTAACCGTGTATACAGTACCTCGAGCCGTGTCTGTTGCTCGGGGGACAATTTTGCTTTGAGCGCCGCCATGCCGTTCATCAAGATGGCCTCAATCTCGGCCTGATGCGCAAACCGTAATTCCAGGATGGCCACATGGGCTTCCGTCACAATCGGTTCAATGTCCGTTCGCTGCTCAGTCGTCAGCGCCAACTCCTGCGCGAGACGTGTCATGATCCGGTCGTGCTGCGCGGCAGCCCCACGTTCCTCGCGTTGTTCGCGTTCGTACGTGTGATAGAAACTGATGCCCGCAACGCCGCACAGCACGCCGGCGGCAAAGAGGACGACCAGCCCTCTGATGACTGCACCTCGTGACATCGTGCATGCCTCCTTTTTCTGCGCATCTACTCGAAAAACAATGAGCCCACCTCAACGTCTTCCGCCATCAGACCGCCTTCTTCACTCACGTTCACAGTAGATTGCATCAGGAACGACACCAGCAGAAAGATCGAAAGAACCGCCGCGAAGCAGGCCGCCCGCCATACCAGGTGCACGACGTCACCGTTTCCGCAGGCTCGTGGCGGCCGCCTCGCCACACGTCGGACCTCCTGCATCACGTCCTCGACCCATCCAGCTTGCCACGACGGAATGTGTCGTGCCCGATGGGCTTCAGTGAGCGCCTGTTCCAACTTTTGCAGCCGTTCCTCGTCGACGGGGCTCATTGTTTGGCGACCTCCTCTCTAAGGATCGTGCGCAGGAGCTGCCGAGCTCGATGTGCGCGCACTTTGACGTTGATCACGCTCCACCCTAATAACGCGGCAGCCTCTCGGACGGAATAACCGTCGAGATGCACCAAGGTCACGACCAGACGGTTCTCAGGCGACAGGCGGGCCAATGCCCACTGTAACACCTCACTGGCTTCTTGCCGGCGGGCCTGTTCGGCAAAGCCCTCATCCGACTGGGCTGCCATCACTTGGTCGATCCAACGTTGATGTTCAGTCGTGAGCGTACTCACCGGCAATTCCGCCGCCTGTTGCGTCCGCCAAAAGTCGTAACAGCTGCGGACGGCGATTGTGGCCAGCCAATGGGGGAAGGGTTCTTCAAAACGATAGGTTCTGAGTCCGATGTATGCCCTCACAAAGACCTCATGTGCGACTTCGGCCATCCGGTCCGGCGGGATGTGGCCTCCGACTATTCGCCTAACATGATCCCGATGACGGAGCATCAAATCCTCAAAGCGCTCGGTCTCACCTGCGACTACCCGCTGCACCAGGTCGTCATCCGCCCTCTCCGACTGAACCATCGTGTCCCTCGGCAACGCCTCAAGAGACATACCTCCTGTAGGGTAGCAGTGCTCGACCATAGGCGAGGGTGCCCGCATGGGAAGAATGCCAGTTCGTTCTCTCTGTCTTAAGACGAAACGATGGGTCAAAAGGTTACAGGTCGCCGCCAAATCAGAGAGTAAGATGTCACTATTCGTTTTGGCCATTCATTCAGACCCACATCGCGTGTAACCTTTCCATCCTCCGCTCCGTCTTATTAGAAGATCAGGCAATCGGAAGTTTCGATGGGCCGACGACATGGCCGTCAGGTCACAAGGCATCTCAGAAGACCTCGCAAACCTGTTCCAAGATGCGTCGATGGTGGTTTCGCATGGCGAGTACGGACGGCCTGTTCTTACTTGTGCTCCTCACGGGGTGTCGCTCGGCGCAGGACGGTTACCTCACGCAGGCCATTGATCATGCGACGGCGGTGGAACTCGAACAGGTCTTAGGACAGCCCAGTCACGAACAAGTCCTCGAAACAGGACAACGGCTGTGGCTCTATCGCCGTGAAGAGAGCGGGACAGACGGCCAGGACTTCACACCGTTCTGTCAAGATTTCGGGCTGACTTTTGACTGTAACGGAGTCTTACGTAGGTGGGAGAAACAACGCTGTTGAGCCGAACAGAACAGACGGTCGGGCATGGATGGGTCTTTCTACAGAAAGGAGAATTCACATGTTACAAGCGCGATTGAGCCAGTGGACGGTGACCATGTGTGTTGCAGGAATAGGCCTGGCCGCTGTCTTGCTTGTTCCGAACGAGGGCTATACGGATTCAGGTCCAGGAGGCACGTGGTTCCTTCATGGGGAACAGAAGAAAGATTTTGCCAGCCGAACCTTCCGAGCGCTGCTCCATCATCCTACAGACTTCACTCTCTCCGCTGAGCAGGTGGGGAGGCTCGAAGTGCTGGCCGCGGACTATGCGAGGACCAGGATTCGGAACCGGGCTGCGGCGGAGCTGGCGGAAGTGGATGTGAAAGCCCTCATCAAGAATCCTCAATCGGAGCTGTCGGCGATCGAGGCCGCGCTGCGGAAATCCGAAACGGCCACCACGACGGAGCGGCTCGATCGCGTGAAAGCCATCCGGAGCGCGCTCGCGGTGTTGACGCCGGACCAGCGCGAAGGCTGGAAAGCGAAGATGCGCGATCGGCATCACGACCAGCGCCAGGGATCAACCTGTGGGAACGTAACTGGTCGTCACGAGCGCGTCCATAATCTGGACGATACTGCGGTGACAAGCGTTTCACAGGAGTCGGCTCTGCTCGCTGACAATGAGCCGATGGGGACGACCCAAAGTGAGATGTCAGTCGACTTGAGCGAATTGCCTTGATGGTCATGTCCGAGCGTCCGGTCTCCAGGCTCGGTCCGAGCGCGAGGTAGAGGCAGCCTTCCTGTTGCCTCTCCCAGACTTGCGTCGAGGAATGAAGAATCACTTCTGGTAGGAGGAGAGCACGATGATGGCATATGGCAAACGCGTGTTAGTCGTTGACGATGAGGAACATATAGGACATCTGCTCGTGGAGTATCTGGAGATGCGCCAGTTTGCGGCGGTGGCGGTCACGGATGGGCTGCAGGCTTTGAGGGAACTCCATCGCCGTCATTTCGATGCTGTAATCACCGACCTACATGTGCCGTACCTCGATGGCCTCGACCTTCTCCGCCAATGTCATCTGGTGTGGCCGCAGCTGCCCGTCATTCTCATGTCTGGTAATCTCCTCGATACTATCTGGCCGGCGGTGGCCCAGGGCGCCTATGCCTGTCTGCCAAAACCAGTCGATACCAAGAAATTGATTCATGTCCTTTCTGAGGCGATCTCAGACTCGGATGATCTCCGATCCGGGCAGGGAGATAGGATCATCCACATGCTGGAAGCCCAACCAGTGCCAGAGAGGGCGACAGACAGATGGCGGGCAGGTGGATTTACCGAAGATGAGGCGCGTTGATGAACCTGCGGTCCACAGTGATTATAAAAGACGTCGAAACCAACACCTTTGACACCGCGGCCTGGGAGGACCAGACCCATCACCCATCGAGCGCCGCCTTTGTCTCCCACAAATCTGTCTTAAGGATAGCAATGCTGGTTCCTACCCCGCGACAGCCAAGACGACGTGGAGAAGGCCTCCGGAGGCTCATGAAATAACGGCTAGAGCGCCGATCAAGGATGGGACATGCGTTCCGTGTGTCGAGATCCACATGAATGGCTCCAGAACAAGCATGTGACGTGCCGAAGATGACGAGGCCTTACCTCGGGCGGAGTCTTTTGATAATCAGGTGATCACGCGATGTCGGGAGCTGCATCATGAGCGCCTCGCCGATCCACTCAAACCGACCAATCTTGCCCTCCTCCTCGTGAATCGCCAGGGTAACGTCATGTACGTCCAGATTCGTGGGGAAAAAAGAGACGGCTGCCTGGCAGGAAGACAGAGGCTGCGAGATTTGAAGACCCTACTGGCTCAGAGACTATAGGTCACAATAGTTCCTCATCGTTTCATTCTCAATCACTTACGGAGGAGTCAGAGGTGGGGGGAAGATCCGATGCAACTAGATCGGACAGGATAGTCCTGCCACAGTTTAGCCACAAGAAATGGCTGTTATGGCGCAGAGTCAGATATACGTAGATTTTCGAGATGTGGGTTGTGAAATTGATTCATACAAGCAAAAAATTCGTTCAGAAATTTCTCTGCACCTTCAATCTGCTCAAGAATTTGAATCACCGTCGGCGCAATCTCCTGAGTTACTGGTCCTTTCTTTGGAATTATCAAAGGTGAGCCGTCTTTGGGAAACGTCCAAAAGCCGTGCACAATCCTATTTCTTTCAATATTGATCTTATCCAGTTGATCGAGAGCTTTGTTGAACCGATTAAGAAGTTTAGGCGATGGGTTCTTTAGCTTAAGGGTGCTCTTAAACCACGCTATTAGACTTGCGAACGGAAGGTCTTGGGTGAGAACCCTTCCATCGTCGGGATCAATCCTGAGGAGAGACCACAGATTGGTTTCCAGTACAAAATGAATGTAGCTCAGTTTCACAACTAAGGTGCCGACAGCCATTATGACAGGTAAACCATCAGGATGCAGGTCTGGAAAAACTCCTTCAACCTTATCAGGTTGATCCGGTGGTGACTTGGGCATAGTGGAGGAGCTTATCACTCAACCTACGCAGACGGAAGAGCGCGCGAATTGCATAGTCGCAGCCGCTGCCATTCATATGATGGTAGCCCTCGCTCAGTCGTATACAGTGAGCCTCTGACATGAGCATTCGGTTATAGCGGAAGCAACTGAAGATCGAAGGCTCGTTCAGTGAACCAGACGAGCGCGATCGCGATCACCGCCAGTGACCCGCCGGTTAGCACCAATCTTGGGTACGACCAAGACTGGCGGATCAGATAAGCCAGCGGCAAGAACGCGGCGACGATAGCGAGCTGACCGAGTTCTACCCCCACGTTGAAGCTGACGAGGCTGAGCAACAATGAATCCTGAGGCAGTCCGAGATCCGTAAGCACTGCAGCAAACCCGAACCCATGAACGAGCCCAAATCCAAAAGCAATCATCCAGCGACGACTCATGACCGTGGGATACAAATTGCCAAGTCCTGCAAGCACCACCGAGGCGGCGATGGTCGATTCCACTAACCGAGATGGTAATCGTACGACATCCAGGGCAGCCAGACTTAACGTGAGCGAATGGGCAACGGTAAAGGCTGTGACGATGCTGACGACGTTCCACCATACCGATGAAAAGTCGCCCGCCGCTTGCCAGCGACCATCCACTCGGATCAGGACAGCGGGAAGCAACAGAGCAAGTAAAAACAGAACATGGTCAAAACCCAGCCAGATGTGCCAGATGCCCTCGTGAATGAATTGCATGCTCTCGGTCCAAGGGGACCTTTCGTTGACTGAGAATTCTTGGATCGGAGATTCTCGGCTGAAAATGGCGGCCCTGGTTTGTCCGCCTTGAGTAAGCCGCAGGAGTCCCTTATGTTGCGCGTCGATGTCGAACATGAGTCGGTAGTCCACCGCGAGCCGTCCAATGGGTCCCCCGCAATCTGAACGGAAACGTAGCACCGAGTAAGCTCCGTCTGTGTGGTGATCGATCAGCTGCTCTAGCACCTCAGTCTTACACGTTTGCGTATCAGCCGATAAGACGAGATGAGAAAGCGCGTAGACACCAATCTCGTCATGCTTGCTCCGGACCTCTCCCCAGGTGATGTGACCGTTTCCATCCCCATCCAATCCGATGGCATCTGCCAGATCGCGTAGCGCGATGTCCCATTGCCCCTCAACGTGACTGTGCTGAACGGACAGTGAGAGATAGCTGTCGCTGGGCTTGTGAGCCCAAGCGGGAAGGCTCAGTAAAAGCCAGGCGATGACGAGCAGGATGCGCATTAGAATGTGGTCTCCTGAATCTGGTTCGCAAGTTGTCGCAGTCGAAAATCTTCAACATGGTTGGCATTCAACCAACCGAGCACCGGCTGGGCCGCCGCTCGGTTCTTGTCGGCGAGCGCACATTCCAGGAGAATCCTGGCGTCCGCCGGTTCTCGCTGGACGCTCCAATTGGCCTGGGCTAACGGCAGCGCCTGTCCGGCATCATGCAGCAACGCCAACGTGAACCGTGCTTCTTCTCTCACATGGACGGTCGTTCCGCGCTCGCGACTAGCGGCAAAGCGGGCTGCCAGTTCGGCTGTATGGTTCTGGAACGCAGGCAGCTCCAACGCTTGTTCAGCGAGGGTCAGACGCAAGAGCAGGCCATCGGCTCTCGTCTCAGATTGGAGTACGGAAATGACATCCTGATAACGGTGCAGATCCAGTAAGAAATCCGCATAGGCGCCTAGCAAGTATTGATCCTTGATGCCGACCTTGAAGGCTTCGGCAAAATACTGCTCAGCCTCTCGTATTGCTCCAGTGCGGACGGCTGTTTCACCTAGGATGGTCGCAATCCAGATTCGCTCGCGTCCTGAGAGACTCGACCCCGACAGCACCTGCCGGAGCAGCTCCAGACTTTTCGATGATTGGCCGGTCACGCCGGCGATATCGCCCAAGCATCCGAGCAGCACATGAGCTGCAGCCAAGCGTGCGAGCCGCCGGCAGGCTCGCCGGGCCTCGTCGTAGCGAGCCTGTACTTGGAGAATGGATGCTTTGGTGAGCCAAGCTTGGGCATTGGTCGGTTGGATAACCAATACCTGGTCGAGATCCGCCAATGCCTGATCGAATTCGTGTGCGTTCTGTCTGATCGTTGCTCGTAAAAGGAGTGCAGCAGGAGGTGGCATTGGCTCGTTCAACCAAGGGGTAAGGACCGCCTGGGCTTGCCCAAGGAAACGAGGGTCGCCTTCCGATCGACCTTGTTCGATGTAACGAGTGGCTAGTTGTATGGTCGAATCAAGATTGCGGGGGTTACGTCGCAGATCGGCGCGTAGGATCTCGATCTCGCGCGCGAAGGGATCGGACGCTTTGAAGGTAAGTCGCTCAAGGACCTGTGTATCATCCATTGGTCGGTAGGGTTCGGGGGAAGCGATGCCGACGTGACTCAGCGTGAACCATCCGAGGATGGCGATCAGGGTGAGAGATGACAATCGAATCATTGGACTACCTCGTCGTGGTGCGGATGCCGCGTAGGTACGAAGCACCCGCTTGACGATGACTAGAATGGCTCTCCCGGATCGATATGCCGACGGTCTCGTCCGTCGAACGGTGTTGGAAGGAAGGGAAACACTGTTGCAATCCCGTTCGCCGTCTTGTTGCTGCCGACTGATCCGACGTTGAAGTTGACTCCGTCGCCGAGGTTCGGGGTCGCAGGGTTGGTCAGAATGCCGGCTACGACGCGCAAGGCGACATCGGTCACATCGTCGTTGGGTCTTCGACCGTTCGGCCAGCCGGCTCTATCCGGCGTGGCATTGCCGCTCGCGTCATGGGCGAGAGGGCCCAGTCGCCTCTGGCCGTCGGCCTGGGTCGGTGGGACGTCCAAATCGACTCGTAAGAGCTCAGCCAGGGCTTCATGGGTTTTGCCGGAGCCGCAGACCGGTGGGCCCGGCGCATACCGGAGCAAGGCGTTCACGAGATCTTCTCGGTTCGCCGTCGGGAAACCGGTGCCGAAGACCGCGTTGAGTGCCGTGGCCAGGGCCGAATTGCAGTAGAAAGGAACGAATTCGTTCTCGTCTTCAGCATCCGTGGCGTTCCACTTGTCCTTCATGTTCGTGGCGATGATCAACTCGTTCACGAGCGGATTGCCCATACGCGCCACTTGAACGAAGCGGGTGCTGTTGTCACGGTCGCCGTTTTTCTTGATGACGCTGACCTTAGGCCGGCTCGTGCTGGCGTAGGCGCCGAGCACCTTATTGCCGTTCGGGCCGAGGAGCTCGCTGATGGGAATTTCTAGCGCGATCGTGTTGACGTTGAAGCCGCTGAACGTATCGGCGGTACCGGCGCCCGGCGCTCCGACGATGACGGCATCGTTGGCGTCGTCCGCATTGGAAAGAATCGGAGAGATATGCAAATTCAACGTGTCGAACGTGCCTCCTAAGTCGATGTAGAAGGTTTCATCCCGTTGGCCGGCGAAGACTCTCCCTCCGTTTTTCAGCGGGAAAACCCCCTTGGCTGCCAGATCTTCGTACTTCGGCGTGGTGCGAGGGCCGACGTTCGACGGCACGGCGAACATAGGGCCGGTGCCGAGATCGCGTGGCGACCGACCAGACCGCCGCTCCGTGACGCTGTAGCTTTGCCGTACCAGCAGCCCTTCGGATCCTCCACCGGTGAGGGCTGTGATGGGAGGTAACGCGACATAGGCTAGTGGGAACACGTTTCCTGGTGGCCTGATCTCAGTCTTGAACCTGATCTGATAGACGATGTTCCCTGCGATGTTGTCCTTGTTGTTGTCGATATGAATTTCATAGAGCACGTCGTCTGCGAAGTTGAAGTAGTTGGGGCCTGAGCCCGGCTCCTGACCCGGAATCACATTCATGATCAGGATGGCCTTGTCTGGATCCTGCCAGCTCCGAAAGAAATAGAAATCCGTGATATCCGCCGTCGGATCATTGGCGATCATCGGAGCCTCGCGATGGCTTGCAGCTAGGACCGGCGTCGTCATGAACACAGCCAGTATCGTCAGGATGAGCGGTCGAATTCGAGCGAACATGATGTCCTCCTTGTGGATCTTTCTGGTGAATGACGGGTTACAGATCCGGCTCAGGCGCCAGAATGGGTTCTGAGTCAGCTTGGCTGACCAGTGCTGCCTCGTCCGATGTGAGTGCGTCTGATTGCGGAGTGCGCTGATCATCCGTGGCAGCGACGGCTGGACTCGGAGCTGTCAGGATAGGCATATTGTCGCTGCCGCTGCAGCCGGACAAGAGTCCGACGGCGCAGAGGACGCCGAGAAGCCAAAACATTGGTGGTTTCATGACTCTGCTCTCCTCTCATGGTTACTCATGGCGGTAGAAAGTCATCTTTCGAATCAGGACCTGCCGGCGGTCTGTTCTCCACTACGAGACAGGATGTTGTTTGGATTTCTTCGCGAGGAAGGTCTGCTTGCCGGGGCTATCGGCCGCTGTTATAGTCGAGTCCCTTCGAGAGGCAGGGCACACAACGGCTTACTTCAGCAATCCAATCCCCCCATGTTCTCGTATCATCTAAGGGGGGGACTGGTATGTTGGTCATGTCAGGGGAAACCACGAAACCGGCACAAGACCAAGAATGGGCTCACCTGATTGCACGGACCGCGCAGGGCGATCAGGCCGCGCTCGCCACGTTCTACGATCGGACCAGTCCGCAGGTATTCGGCTTTATCTACAAGATTCTCAACAATCGTGAGGCCGCCGAAGAAGTTACCTTGGACGTGTACACCCAAGTGTGGCGTCAGGCCCATACCTATGACGAAACCAGAGGGGCGCCGGGAGCTTGGCTGATGACGTTGGCCCGTACAAGGGCGATCGACCGGTTTCGCGCCGGGGCGGCCGAACATGGGCGCATCGAATCGTTGGAGGCCGTCGAACTATTTGCCAGCGACGACGACACGCCGGAGCAGGATGTCGAAGGCCAAGAGCGTCGACGGTATGTCCGACAGGCCTTGGCGGTCCTGACGGAAGAGCAGCGGCAAGCGATCGCACTGGCCTATTTCTATGGCTTAAGTCAAAGTGAAATCGCCGAAAAGCTTCAACTGCCTCTCGGTACCGTGAAGACGAGAATCAGATTGGGCATGATGAAATTGCGCGAAGCCCTCGCGCCCTATGAGGATGGTTTAGCGTCGTGACTGAGATCAAGTTATCGGAAGAATTGGAAGAGCAGGCAATGCTCCATGCCCTCGGGGTTTTGGATCCTGAGGATCGTCAGGCCTTTATGGTCAGACTCCAGGGAGAGTCGGATCTCTTGAGAGAAGCGGTGAGGGCCTATCATGCGACCACCGGCGCTTTGGCCGATGCTGTGGCTCCGGTTACGCCTCCCGCGACCCTTCGCGAGCGGCTCGTCGGCCGGATTGCGATGGAAGCTGCCCGGGAAGTCGAACAGTTTGAGTTAACTGCTAATACCCTGGCCCTCGGTTCCTCTCCTGTAAAGCCACAAGATTTCTTGCGGGAGCAGCTCATGTCCCGCATCGAAAGGCTTTCGGGTGTCCGGCATGTACTCGAAGAGTCCATGCATGTCCAGAAGGAAACACCTGTTGCAACAGGCGATGGGAGATTGGATGAGAGTAGGATACGTCCCCCTCAAGACCCCGGTCTGCTGTTCGCTTGGCTGCGATCTTGTTGGACAGCCGGTTCAAACTTCATGCGGACTCTTGTCATTCGCTTCGTGACCTCTGAGCGGGTTAAGTATTGGAAGGCCAAGATCGCGTTTCAACAGCCGACGAAGGGGTTCACCTTTATCAGGGCGTCGGAGGGGGCCTGGCAGGCGATCGCTCCGGGAGTGACGGCTAAGTTGCTGTCCTTCGATCCGACTTCCCGAAGGGTCACCACAATCCTCCGTTTTGCACCAGGCACCAGCTATGCCCCGCATCGCCACACCGCAGTGGAAGAGCTCTATGTCCTCGAAGGGGGATGCAGTATCGCCGGCCGTGAGATGACGGTAGGGGACTATCATCGAGCCGAAGCCGGGACCGTACACCACGATACCTCGACGGGCGAGGGATGTCTGCTGCTCGTGATTTCCTCTCCACAGAACGAGATGTTGTCATAGGTCGTCCGACAGGGAATCTCCGCTCGGCCGCAAATCCATTCCCGATCAACCTCCGTAGTACATGTTGAATCGAATTTAGGCGATTGACCTTTTACATCGTCAGTGCTATGAAACACAAATTCGTGCCACCATCACGCGGGAGGAAGTCGGTGAAAAAATTAGTGCGTTTCGGCGTGTCCCTCGACCACCATCTGTTGGACGCTTTTGATCGCCACATCGAACGGCGGAAATACACCAACCGATCGGAAGCCCTACGTGATCTGATCCGCAATAACTTGGTCGGCCAAGAATGGGATGAGAATAAGGAAACAGTCGGCACCATCACGTTCGTGTACGACCATCATGTGCGGGACCTGACAAGCAAGTTGACTGACATTCAGCATGACTACCATGGGCAAATATTGTCCGGTATGCATGTACACCTCGATCATGACCATTGCCTTGAAGTGTTGGTGGTGAAGGGTAAGGGCTCTGAAATTCGCAAGGTGGCCGACGCGTTGGTCAGCGTGAAGGGTGTCAAGCACGGCAAGCTCACGACGACGACTACGGGCAAAGGGCTGAGCTGATAAACCGGGCTTGTGGAAAACCATTCGGCATCAGTGCTCGTTACAGACGCCAGCCTTCGAGGTAGAGATCAAGACCGGTTTCTACCGGAAAGAAAGGGCAGACGGACCATCGGTCGTTGTTCCTCTGAAAGAGCTTGTCGCCAACATTGTGGCTAAGGCGGTGATGAGGTGATTGGGACGCTCGAACATCGGCTGTTCGCTCAGGCCTGGGCGATATCGGTTACGCTGCACGGAATTGCGGTGGCCCTCGCGATGCTGTTGGTATTCCAGATGAAACCGCTGCCGCTGCAGGACATCTTTCAATGGGACGTAGCGTTAGTCGAGACGCTCCAAGAGCAGTCTGCCGAACTGGGAGCTCAGGCTGCAGGGTTGCCTGAACCAGCGCCGCAAGCCGTGGTCCGGCCAAAGCAGCCCGTGAGCCCGACTTCTCAGGTCGTGCCGACCAAGAAACCGAATCCTGGTTCAAACGAAAGACAGCAGCGACTCATCGAAACGGCTTCAATAATGGAGCGGTCGCCGGCTGAGACGCCGCCTGCGATCGAGCAGCATCAAGAAGCTGTCGTCCAGATGGATGCGGCCCCGGTCAAGGACGCTATCAAGAGTGAGGAGGCGCACGTCGAACCGGTGCCTAATCCTATAGCCCAATCTGTGGTACCGGAGGAGCCGCCCAGCCATGTCGATCCCAGCCCATCGGTTCGACAGGTGCCCACGGACAACAACAAGGAGCCGCTCACTGAGTCGACAGAATCGGTACGGATGGCCGCTGTCCCCAAAGAATCAGTGACGTCTCAAGCTTCTCCTGAGCCGCCTCAACCTGTGACCGGAACGATTCCACAAGCGCCGGTAGGCCGCGCCGACTATGGCTGGTTGATTGAGTCGGTCAGCAAGCGGATGGCGGAATTAAAGCGCTATCCGGTAACGGCCCGCGCTAATGGATTGGAAGGCAAGGTGCTGCTGCGCGCGGTGATTCGCGCAGATGGGCAGTTGGTCGAAGTGGTGGTACAGAGGAGCTCAGGCCATGAGGAATTGGATGCAGCCGCAATACAAACCATGCGTGACGCGAGTCCATTAAAACTGCATCAGGAATTGGGGAGAGCTCAAATTGCCGTCACCGTTCCGCTGGTCTACACGCTGGCTCGATGAAGCGACCTGATGAGTCCTTCATGGGAAAGCGGTACAACGGCATCGTCATGGCGAAGGGACCGGGTGTCATCTTGAAACAAAATATCTGTGTCATCGATGGGCGTGGTGGTGGAATGGGCAGTCGTCTGGTGGCGGGACTCATTTCGCATATGGGTCGCAGGTATGACGTCATCGGATTAGGGACGAACGAGGTTGCGGCTGAGGCTATGAAGCAAGCCGGAGCGACTCGTGTGGTGATAGGAGCCGCAGCGATTGCCGAGACTGTCCCGGCCGCCGACGTGATACTGGGAACACTCAACGTGGTGATGCCGGGCACCATGTTGGGGGAGATCACCCCGGAAATCGTGACTGCGGTTCTGGCGTCCAAGGCTAAGAAGGTGTTGTTGCCGCTGAATCGAGTCCAGGTGGAAGTCGTTGGAACTGAAGGCCACACGATGGAGAGGTTGATCGACGAGTGCCTCGCACGCGTCCTTGTTGCCGTACAAGCAACCTGCCAAGTATAACGGCATTCCCATTTCGTTCTGAGTTGCGAGACCACGAGGGTCTACGCCGGTCGATGAGTCGGCTGTCGAGAGATTGTCGTGGGCGTCTCATCCGTCCACAGAATCCGTGATGAGGAATCGTGGACATGACACGCGCAATGACGCTCGTGCTTGCGTTTGCCGTGGTCCTGAGCGTTTGGGAAACGGCCCAAGCTCACGACCCCGAGGAGCCAGAATTGGAAGTGCCGGAAGTTGCGGTCATCGGTGAAAAACCGGTGGCGGCTTCCTCTCAACAGTTCATCCCCGACAAAGAGATCGTGCTGCAGCCTCAAGGCAGACCGGCCCAAATTCTTCGCTTGATCCCCGGTATGGTGGCGGTTGAGCATTCCGGCGGGGCAGGAAAGGCGGACCAGTACTTTCTCCGCGGATTCGACGCCGACCATGGAACGGATGTCGCCTTCTTCACGGACGGCATGCCGATCAACCTCCGGACACACGCGCATGGGCAGGGGTATGCCGATCTGAATTTCATCATTCCTGAAACCATTGAAGGTGTCGAGGCCACCAAAGGCGCCTATCTCCCGGAGATCGGCGATTTTGATGTGGCAGGGGCGATCAATTTCAAGACCAGACAAGTCGTTAAAGAAGGCATCGCGCAGGCGACCGGCGGGGAGTTCAACATGCAACGGTATCTGGTGATGTTCTCACCGACGAAAGACAGAATCCGCACGTTATTTGCCGGGGAAATCTACGATACGAACGGCCCGTTCATAAACCACAACGACTACCTTCGCAGCAATGTGCTCGGGAAAATCACCAGTAACTTCACCGGGCGAGACGAAATCAGCCTGACGGCGACGATTCAGTATTCGAAGTGGAATGCCTCTGGGGAGATTCCCCAACGTGCAGTCTTTGCGGGACTGATCGATCGGTTCGGCTCCATCGATCCCTCCGAGGGCGGCAACACGCTCAGGAGCACGGTCCGACTGAACTACCATTACGACACGACGACGGGCGGGCAATTCTTTGCCAATGCCTACGGGCAGTATTACCGGCTGGACCTCTTTACGAATTTTACGTTCTTTCTCAACGATCCCGTTAACGGCGACGGTATTGCGCAATACGATCGCCGTGGCATCTATGGCGGCGACCTCGGCTACAAACAACGAGGAGAGATTCTGGGAATCCCGGTCATTGGGACGGTCGGATTTCAAACGAGATTGGACGACATCCACACCAAGTTGGGCACGCAAACGAAGAGGACTCCGACCGGCACGACGACGGACAGCGACGTCTTCGAGGTGTCCTATGCGCCGTTCGTCAAGGCCGAGGCCCAGCCGATCTCCTGGATGCGGCTGGCGGGCGGATTGCGCTGGGAAATATTTACCTTCGATGTAAAGAACCTCTGTACCGCTTGTGCAGAGCAACCGGGTGGAAACACGAGCTCGGGGATCCTCCTTCCGAAAATGAACATGATTCTCGGGCCATGGGTGAAGACGGAATTCTTCGTCAACTATGGAGAAGGGTTTCACAGTAACGATGCGCGCTCCGCCGTACAGGTGGGGAGTTCACCGCTTGCTCGTTCAGTGAACTATGAGGTCGGTGTCCGATCCAAGCCTTGGGGACCGGAGGGACTCGAATTGACCGCCACGGCTTGGCGAATCGACCTCCAGTCCGAACTCGTCTTTGTCGGGGATGAAGGCACAACCGAAATTCGCGGGCCGAGTCGACGACAGGGCTTTGAAGTTGCCGCGCGGGGCCAAGTCTGGGGCCCGCTGTATGTCAACGGCAGCTTCACCTGGACCGACGCCAAGTTCCGTAACGGGGACGCGATTCCTCTGGCGCCGGAATACACCGCCTATGGGGCCGCAATCCTGACATGGCCGCTGGGGCTGACGTCACAGTTCCAGGCCACGTATCTCGGAGTCAGGCCGCTCATCGAAGATCAGAGCATCAAATCGCCCTCGTGGATCGTCTTTGATTGGACACAGCGCTATCGGTTGCCGTTCCGGTTGCCTCATGGCCGCCTGGAAGCATTTTACTTCATACAGAATCTGTTCGATACCCACTGGGAACAGGCGATCTTTGCGTTTGAATCAAGACTGAAGAACGAGCCGGCCGGGGTGATGGACATCCATTTCGTGCCGGGGAATCCGCGGACGGTGATGGGAGGCCTGGCATGGTACTTTTGACCGGCCGAATAGTTTATGCTCAATGGGCAATAGCTGAATTGTAAGTTCGCAATCCCGGCAGTTACCATCCGGCACTCACTGAGCATGGTGAAGCCAAAGACTCTCTCTCGTGCCTTTTTCAATCGTTCCACCCTGACGGTGGCGCGTTCGCTGATCGGCAAGTACCTGGTGCGCGAGAACGGGAAGGGGTCGGTCGCAGGAAAAGTCATCGAGGTGGAAGCCTATGTCGGTCCCGAGGACAAGGCTTGCCATGCCTCGAAAGGTAGGACCGCAAGGACGGAGGTGCTGTTCGGTCCTCCAGGAATGTCATATGTCTACCTCATTTATGGGATGTACTACATGTTGAATGTGGTGACAGAGCGGATGGAATTTCCCGCAGCGGTGCTCATTCGAGCGATCGAAGTCGAAGGAGAGTTGATCGACGGGCCAGGAAAGCTCTGTCGTGCATTGGAGATCGATCGGTCATTGAATCGACTCGACATGACCCATGGCCGATCCCTCTGGTTCGAAGATCGAGGCGTACGGATTCCCAACAAGCAGGTCGGGACGTTCCCGAGAATCGGGGTTGCGTATGCGGGAATTTGGGCGAAAAAACCCTGGCGGTTTCGTTTGCTCCAGAGCGAGAGTTAAGTAGACCCCGCAGGCTGGTCAAACAGTCCGTCCAGCAAGGCCTCAGCAAGCGAGGAGGCGAGGCGTACACTTCGGTACGTTGAGCCTCTGAGCGATGCGAGAACGCCGCTGGCGGACTGTTTCAACAGCCTGTTAGTCGATCTGGCGATCGCCGGTGATCTTGGTTGCGGAGGTTACCGGCGGAGCAATTTGGACCTGAGGCCCGTCGACGTTTGGAAGCCTCCCGGCACCCTGCTCTCCCGTGATTCTCGCATTGTCGGTCTTGACCAGTTTCTGTTCGGCGTTCTGGACGGACTCCGCTGATCTCAACAGCGTAGACGCTCCGCGCGCGTCCGTTTGGCCGGGATCGTTCGCCGTCGGCTGGCCGTTCACGGGACTGCCATCGTTCTTCATGGGGTAGCCCTCATGTTTCGGCAGCAGTGCAGGATTGGCCGAGGCCACCGAGCATGCAAGTAGGATCGAGGAGACTGTCGCGACTGCACCGGTAAGAAGTTTCATACCCATTCTCCCTTCGAGCTATGACGATGGATGACAATCATACGTTTCAAGCGTTCCATTTGAATGACTACATCCGAGGCCTGAATCATAGCGAGGGAGGGGCGCTCTGTCAAACGGGCAGTAGGAGCAAGACTCGCGAGGCGTGCGAGAAACGCGAGACCGGCAAGGCCCTTCATCTGCCCGCGTCACGCTTGCCGCGCATGTCGCGCGCGTCCTGCGTCTCAATTCGGTCAGCGCGGATGGCGCCGGCCACGGCCACGATGCCGAAACGTCGGACCGCGACTCACACCATGCAGACGAATGGTGACCGTCGTACCTTCACCGGGGGCGCTGCCGATCGCAATGGTTCCTCCGTGCTCCTCGACGATTTTTTTGACGCTGGAGAGGCCCAGGCCGGTCCCCGAGCGCTTGGTGGTGAAAAATGGCTCGAAGACTTTGTCGACGATTTCAGCCGGGATGGGGACTCCGTTATTCTGAATGAGAATCTGAACCTCAAGCCCTCGTCCGGCACGATGTTGGGTGACCTGGATATTGAGATGGCCGCCGGGAGACATGGCTTCACACGCGTTCCGGAATATGCTCAAGAACGCCTGTTGGAGCTTGGCCTCATCGCCGCGCACGGGCGCGATGACATTGGCGTAGTCTTTGGTGACTTGGATACGGGTCGCTTCCAGATCGGTTCCGACCACCACGAGGGCGCTCTCGACCACCTCCGGAATACGGCATAAATGACGACTGAGTTCCAGCGGCTTCGCGTAGTCGAGGATCTCGTTCAGAATCGCTTCGATCCGGATCAAGTCGCGCATCGCATTCTCGACGCGTGTCTGAGGGTCGAAGTCGAGGATTCCTTCACCGGTTACTTCTTCGAGTTGCGATCGAATGGACGCGAGGGGTTCACGGATTTCAGTCGCCAAAAAGGCGCTGAACTCGCCGATCGCGGCCTGACGTTCTTGTTTCCGAATGATGGGTTCGGAGGGGGCGGCCACGGCCAGTTGTAGCCCCGTGGTTCCGACGTCGGTCGCCGGGGAAGGAGCGGCAGCCTGCGGCGCAGGTGCCTGTAAGACCTCCGAGAGTTTGAGGATAATGGGCTCCAGCGTCCTGGCATCGGTGGTCTGATACCGTTGTGAGTCTTTCGACCCCAACGTCAACGTCCCGCCGACCTGGCCTTTGACGAAGAAGGGAACGACGAGCGACGACTGAAACTGGTCCTTGAAGAGATGTTTATGATCGAGAAAGCGGCCCTGGGTAGAAGCCAGATCGTGATCCACACGAGGTTTGCGATGGCGGACGGCCCATCCCGCCGCCGAACCGTCGAGCGTCAGGCGCTGGCCTGGTTTTAACTCTTTCTTGGCGTCCTTTGGGTCTGCTTTCACGTCGCCGGCGATTCCCAACACCTCGACATTTCCGGCCAGTGGATCATAGTAGCAAGCCCAGGCTCGGTCATAGGTCACATATTGGTGAGCCTCGTCCAAGACCGCCTCGATCCTTTCTTGAAGCTCAGGTGAAAAATGCTTGGTCATGGGAGGAAACAGGTCCGCTCCGATCTGCAGAGGAGAACCAGGTTCCTGAGTGACGTACGAACGACTCAACACCACGTTGCTATTGAAGAGTCCTTCGCGGTCCAGCGCCTTGGTCATGTCGTCGCACATCTGCTCCAGGTGGAGTTTGTCTTTCTTGGAGAAGGCTGCTGCCTCTTTCCGTCCGATGACCAGGCAACCGTAGACGTTATTGAAGTGGCGAAGCGGGACGGCCAGCAGGGATTTTGCACCGGGAGTAATCAACCGCAGGCGGATGGCATGCCCACCATCATGATCTTGGACTGGCGGGGTCAAGGCAGCGGCACGTTGCGTCGAGAGGGTACGGAGAATGGCTTGCACATCTCTCGGCGTGAACCCCCGCGACGCATGTTCGACGAGAGGCCCGTTCTCTTGATGGAAGACGGCCGCCAAGGCGGCATCCGTGCCGATGTCGTTCAACGCGCTGTTCAACGTCCGTTGAAGGTGCGTTTCAGGGGACGGCTTTGTTTGAGGAATCGAACTCGTCATACGATTACGTGCGAGCGGTTGCATTGTAGCCGGAACATCGGCGAATAGCTACAGTCTCAGAACGGGAGCCAATGACCACGCAGTCTGAGTCAACGCAGGCTGACCCCACCGTTTTCAATGACCGCTCCGTTCGTCCTGAGGCTCTCGAAGCCTGTGGTGAGTTCATCGAACCGGAGGAACGGAGGGTTTCTCCGCAACCAGTTCGAACAGCTGCTGATCCTGTCTCCATTGGCTGAGCCTACTCCTTCGTAGACATTGTCGCGTCCGGGACGCCGTACCGACGCCGCTCATCGTCAGTCAAGTCTCGTCCAATAGTTTTCCGCAACTCCGCCGCGAGTTCATTGATCGGGCGGCAGGCTTCGCAACGCCACAGCCGCGCTGTCCCATCCCAACTCGCCGTGACTACCGTCTTCCCATCGGGCGCAAACTGCGCGTTCCTGACCCCTTCCTCATTGCCGCTCAGCAACTGCAGCTCCTTGCCGCTCGCGACGTCCCACAACCGCGCTGTGTCATCCGAACTCGCCGTGACGACCGTCTTCCCATCGGCGGCAAACTGCGCGTGCATGACCGAGTCCTCATGGCCGCGCAGGACGTGGAGCTCCTTGCCGCTCGCCCCTTGCCGCTCGCCACATCCCACAGGTGTGCCGTCGAATCCCAACTCACCGTGACCACCGTTTTCCCGGCGAGGGCAAACTGCGCGCTCGTGACCCCGCCCTCATGCCGCAGGACGTGGAGCTCCTTGCCGCTCGCGACGTCCCACAACCGCGCTGTGTCATCCGAACTCGCCGTGACGACCGTCTTCCCATCGGGGGCAAACTGCGCGCTCGTGACCGGGCCCGCATGGCCGCGCAGGATGTGGAACTCCTTGCCGCTCGCCACATCCCACAGCCGCGCGGTCTGGTCGTCGCTGGCCGTGACGACGGTCTTCCTATCGGGGGCAAACTGGGCGCTCGCGACCGGGCTCGCATGGCCGCGCAGGATGTGGAGCTCCTTGCCGCTCGCGACGTCCCACAACCGCGCTGTGTCATCCGAACTCGCCGTGACGACCGTCTTCCCATCGGCGGCAAACTGCGCGTGCATGACCGAGTCCTCATGGCCGCGCAGGACGTGGAGCTCCTTGCCGCTCGCCCGCGCAGGACGTGGAGCTCCTTGCCGCTCGCCACATCCCACAGCCGCGCGGTCTGGTCGTCGCTGGCCGTGACGACGGTCTTCCCATCGGGGGCAAACTGCGCGCTCGTGACCGGGCCCGCATGGCCGCGCAGGATGTGGAACTCCTTGCCGCTGGCGACATCCCACAGGCGCGCGGTCTGGTCTGTCTCAAAGGGCCTGCCACTCGCGGTGACGACGGTCTTGCCGTCGGGGGCAAACTGGGCGCTGTTGACCGGGCCCGCATGGCCGCGTAGGGCGTGCAACTCCTTGCCGCTGACGACATCCCACAGGCGCGCGGTCTTATCCTCGCTGGCCGTGACGATGGTCTTCCCATCGAGGGCAAACTGCGCGCTCGTGACCGGGCCCGCATGCCGCAGGACGTGCAGTTCCTTGCCGCTCGCGACGTCCCACAACCGCGCTGTGTCATCCGAACTCGCCGTGACGACCGTCTTCCCATCGGCGGCAAACTGCGCGTGCATGACCGAGTCCTCATGGCCGCGCAGGACGTGGAGCTCCTTGCCGCTCGCCACACGCGGTGACCACCGTCTTGCCGTCGGGGGCAAACTGGGCGCTGTTGACCGGGCCCGCATGGCCGCGCAGGACGTGCAACTCCTTGCCGCTGGCGACATCCCACAGGCGCGCGGTCTGGTCTGTCTCAAAGGGCATGCCACTCGCGGTGACGACGGTCTTGCCGTCGGGGGCGAACTGGGCGCTCGCGACAGGGACCGTATGGCCGCGCAGGACGTGCAACTCCTTGCCGCTGGCGACATCCCACAGGCGCGCGGTGTCATCATCGCTCGCTGTCACCACCGTCTTGCCGTCGGGTGCAAACTGCGCGCTGTTGATCGCGGTCGAGTTCGCGTGGCCGCGCAGGACGTGGAGCTCCTTGCCGCTCGCCACATCCCACAGCCGCGCGGCGTCGTCGCCCGCGGTGACCACCGTCTTGCCGTCGGGGGCGAACTGCGCGCTCGTGACCGGGCCCGCATGGCCGCGCAGGACGTGGAGCTCCTTGCCGCTCGCCACATCCCACAGCCGCGCGGTCTGGTCGTCGCTGGCCGTGACGACGGTCTTCCCATCGGGGGCGAACTGGGCGCTCGCGACCGGGCCCGCATGGCCGCGCAGGATTGTCTGCCCCACGTAGCGACCCGTCGCAGTACGGATCAGCGCCTGAGTCTTGGCGACCGGGCTAATCTGCCAGGCAGCCAGCGCCAGCAAGGCGCTCTGATCGGGATAATTGTTGGCAAGGCCTTCGGCCTTCGTGGCGAGTTCGCCGGAGATGGCATCGCGTGCCATCCCTTCAGCGCGAGTCTTTTCCTGATTTGCCCGCCAAGCAGCCAGTACTGCAAGCACAAGACACAGGACTGCCAGGACCACGCCAGACAATGCGATACGTGTTTTCCGGCGACTCGCAGTAGCAAATTCTTGTGCTTGTTGCTTTTCTTTTTCAGCTTGTAATAGCTCAGCGTTTGCCCGCTCGGCTGCCTCACGCTGCACCTTCGCTTCGAGTTCCAGGCGCCTGGTTTCCGCCTCCTTGGCTTCGCGTTCCAACCGTTCCTGCTCGGCTTTGGCCTGCTTCACACGCTTGTTACTGCTCTCTATGTATTCGTGAACCTCAACATACCTGACAGAATCGGTGACAGGCCCCCCGTAACGCTCAGTCCATACAACGGGATCGGTTCGATCGGTGATCCGAGCGCGCCAACGCTGGGCCCGCACGCAGTCATATTTGTCCAGCCAGCCACCGCCTTCCTTCTGCCTGGCTACACGCTGTTGCCATTCTTTCAGCTCTGCGACATCCACATCTTCCTCCTCCAGCCATTGCCGCAACAGATGCCACTGGCGGAAAAGGCTCTCGTGGCTGATGTCGATCATCTGGTCGTCGTCGAGCTTCGTACCAGCGGCAGGCAGGAGAAAGCCGACCTCCTCAGTGCGAAAGGCCTTGATCACGGCCAGCAGATTCTCTCGTTCCTGATCACCAACCGACTCGACCAACTGTTTCACCGTTTGCGGCCGACGCACCTCCCGGCCGTCGCGTCGCTCGACCAGCGCGAGGAACACCTGGCGTGCAATAGGCCGCTGCTGCAACGGGAGCGATTCGTAGATCTCGGAGGCGTGATTGTCGATGGCATGGGCCAATCGTGCCTGGCCCTCCTGTTTGTTATGCGAGTCACAGACTGCTTCGAAATCTTCCGTCTCAATGCTGGTACGCCCCGCGTCGCGAGCCCTGTTCCACATGCGCAGCAGCGCATGCTCCATGATCGGCAGCTCGTCCTCGCCCCCTAACGTATTGACCAGCTTTGTGACCAGTACCGGATCAATCTCTCCACCGACGAGCGAGAGCGGTGAGGCGATAATCGACTTCAACTGGTCTGGCCCAAGCCGCGGCGTGAGGTAAATGCTGCGATTGATCGCCTCCGGCAGGCCAAAGAAGGCCACACAGTTGCCGAGGAAATCAGACCGCATGGTCATCACGACATAAATCGGCACGTTCTCGGAGGCGGAGCGTAACAGCAGATTGATGAAGGATTCGGCTTCGTCGACGTTCCTCTGTCGATAGCGGAAAATCTCTTCGAACTGGTCCACGACCAGCAGCAGCGCCTGGCTGGCCATCACGTCCGCCTTCTGCCGGTAGAGCTCGGTCAGAGCCAGCGGACTCATCGCCAGCGAAGCGCTCAGGGAAGCCACGGCGTCGGCGCGGTTGTCGCTATCCCTCCAGCCTGAATGCTCGGTCAGGGCCTGTGCCAGATTGGTCAGCGGTGCATCGCCTGGCTTGAAGATGCAGACGTTCCAGTTGTAGCCGGCGGACATGAGGGCGCCACGATGCAGGGCGGGAACCAGTCCGGCTCGCACGAGCGACGACTTGCCGGTGCCAGAGGCCCCGAGGACGGCGATGAAGCGTTGCTCGGCTTCGAGCTCCGTTAACAACTCCCGCACATGCCGATCGCGTCCGAAAAACAGGACCGCATCCCGTTCGTCGAATGGGCGAAGCCCGACGTAGGGAGCCCGCAGTGCCAAGGTGATGCGCTTCATCACTAGAGCCCCCTCACGAAGTCCGCCAACCGCCGTTCGTCGATCGTGATCACGTCAGCCGACGTCAATCCAAGATCAGCCGCCTCCGTGCCAGGCGTGACATAGATGCCCCAACGCGCCAACGGCAGGTGGCACTCGGCGATCTGGTTCAGGAAGAAGATCAGCCGGTTGTAGACCGTGTCCCGCTTGGCTCCATCGGCAAAGACGGTGATGCCGGCCCGGCAAGGTTTGAGCACCTGAGCGATATCGATACCGTTGTTGCCCAAGGGGGCCATCGGCGGCAAGCCCCGAACGTCGCAGTTCGCGCCCCGCAGCCACGCGCGCAATTTTTCGTTGAGCGCCTTTTCACCTGCCACATCGTCGACGAAGATCAGCTTCTTCACAGGCCCAGGCGCGGGGTGAACCGCTGCGGCCGCTTGGGCAGTCTCTGCCACCTGCTTGATGACCCGCAGCCTCGCCAGAATTTCGCTTTCAAACGATGTGCGGTTGGTCGCCCGCAGGTACTCGGTGTTGAACAGTCTCCGATGCCCTTCATCCGCGATGTCGGCCTGGCCCGGCAACCGTTCGCACCATTGGAGAATCGGCAGCTTGGCCGAAATTGCGCCGTCGAACTGGAGCTGAGGTAAGGGGGCCGTGAAGCCTTTGCCTGTGCGGCCAACGGTGGTGGAGAGCAGTTGCACGAACAACTCACACCGGGCGAGATCGCGCGCAAACTCGATATTGAACTCTTCCGGCGTCAGGCCGACATAATCCCCCTCCGGCAGGATCACGACCCCTTCCGGTTCCAACGCAGCCTTGACTGCGCTGCGCTGTGGAACCAAGTCGTCCGTCGTATCGGCCAAAAGGACTGTGCCGAGCGTTGCCGTAGCGCTCTGGTGGGAGGCGACTGGTGAGACATTCGTTGTCCGCGTGGTACTGGATGACGAAGGTTGGTCCCGACGCAACGTTCGAAGTCGGGAGTCGATCGCGTTCCTCAGCTCGTGTAGCTTCCGCCAGTAATGCCGCTCGCTGTCAGGTCCGCTCTCTTGCGGAGTAGGATTACCGGCCAGCAGTGGGGCTGAAGCATCGGCCGGTTTATGCCAGAACTGCGCATGGATGAGCCGCTTGCGGAGGTTCTCAATGTTGGCAGGGACGTTCGCGAAGGTCTCGAATGGAAACAGCTCGACCACGAAGACATCGGTCGGCTTGTCGGGATCGTTCGCATGAGTACGGACAAAATGGTCCAGTTCTTTTCCGCACCAGGTGGATTCGATGTAGTTCTGGGAGAGCAGCAGCAGGAGCAGCGTGCTGTGTTCGACCGTCGTAACAAGATCGTCGCTGAATACGTCGCCCGGCTTGAGCCGATGGTCGATGAAGAGGTTCTTGCGGTAGTGCCCTGGCCCTGTGTTCAGGTTGTGGGCGAGCGTCGTCACCCAGCCGTACTGCGCAGCCGACCCTAACGGTTTTTCGTTATCCGCATGGGCATAGCTGACGAAGACATCGTGTGCTTGCTCGGACCCGGTCGGCATGCCACCCTCCCAGGACGCTTCTTAGGGTGGCAAACGTACCACTTGTGGTGGTCTGATGCAAAGTGGCGTGCACCGTAGCGCACTCCCATAGCAGCCTGCGGAAAGACTCGATGTGTGTGCTTCGACAGGCTGCTATGTGGATGTCAAGTGGCCGATAGAGGAGTCCTCTTTCGGTTATCATCTGCGTGTCCTTTCAGCCCAAAGAGAGACTGGCTGCTATGCGTGGCACGGCACACGGCCGTCACACTGACTTGGAATGCG
>PHGD01000151.1 GCA_011090425.1 Nitrospira sp. LK70
CCACGGGGGGCTGCCCGTGCGGCCTGAGCGGCATGTGCCGTCGTCGATTGAAACGATGGGGCGGATGCAATCGCGATCGATGCTCCAGGCTCTGCCCTGTGTCTCGTGCGGCCGAGGCCGCTCACCCAAGACCATTTTATGACACAGTAGTATTATCATACTGTCCGAGTTTCCGGAGCCCCCTCTAACCAAGACGATCATACGGAATGTGCCCCGGGTCCACGAACCGTCGTGACGCACGTCGCACGCACCGAACACCTTGCCGCTGGTACCACAACATGACATTCACGGACGGAATCAGACCGAAGTCGAGACACGAGAGGAGTGTGGCGAATCACCAGCCGGAGAGGACCACAGCCTGAACTCATTTACACACCTCTTGATGGTGACTCCGATTCAAATTAAAAATACGTGTTAAACAGCTACTCGACTCTCACTGACCGCATACTCCAACATATAGCTCGGAAGAGAGCTTGATGCCACACCATTGAGAACCACATGAATGGGTCTATCAGCACGCAGCGATCCAATCGCCTGGGTGACAGCTTGCTTGGACGTTAAGTTCGCTCTCACCACAAGGAGGAGGAGATCGCTATGACTCTCTAGTACATTCATCGTGGCCACAGGTAGAATCGGAGGAGCATTCAGCAGAATATAATCAAATTCCTCTCGTAATTGAGACAAAACACGATTGAGTTGACCCGCCCGTAATAGGTCATTGGAATTAGCCACAGATTCGCCAGCCGGCATTATCCAACATGGAACATCCGTGAAGGAACTCATGGCCTGCTGCAACGGAATGTCACTTCTTAGACAATCAATCAGCCCATGGCTTACCGGTGATTCGAGGAAGGCCGTTAGCTCGGGATAAACGAAGTCACAATCCAGCAAGAGTACGCGCCTTCCAAAGTCTCGTGAAAGCGTATAGCCAAGATTGACCACTGTTGTCGTTTTTCCTTCGCCTTTGATGGCACTCGTCACAGCGACAACCATCGGCACCCCGGTCGCGTTGAGCAACTGCAATCTCGCGGCGGCGACTCGATACTGCTCAGCAGCCATGGAACGTGGGAACACCTTCGCAACAAATCTTCTATCGATCTCGTGCAAATTCGATCGTTCCGCCAATGACTGTTGGTTCAGCTCAGCTTTCGACCGCGATCTGATGGCTATGCCCAGTGAAGGTCTCGGCAAAGCGGAGTTCTGAAAATACCCTGAGTCGCCGGCCGTACGCCAAAGTAACGAGAAATCCGGAATGGCAGCCAACAACCGAGGACCTGCGAGAAGCAGCTCGATATCTTCTGGGCCGCGGAACTGAGGAGTAAGCCGCTCACGTACGACCGACAGGCCTGCCCCCAAAACGCATCCGAACAAGAGCCCTAATACCAAAACTCTTGAGTTGTTCGGAATGACCGGCACCCGCGGTAAATAAGGACGGTCCAGTATGCGGTACTTTCCGCCCTTCTGCCGTTTTTCAATATTTTGTTCGACCCGTGTATGCAGACGTTTATCAAGGAGCATCGCGTAATTGGTCTTCATATTATTGTAGTCACGCTCGAGGACAAGCAGCTCCTGTTCAACTGAAGGCGCCCTATCGAGGCGCTGTTCCAAATCCCGCTTAGTGGCGCGCAATTGATCTAGCCGCTGCCTCAGAAGAGCTATCTCGGTCCGCTCCTCGGTTTGCTGCTTCAACAGATCTTGGAGGTACGGATCGAGCGGCGTCTTGTCTGGCCGGATCGCATCCCGACCATACAAATTCGTTAACTCCTCTTCCGTTTGCCGAATTTCTTCCTTAGTTAAGATGATCTCGGGATATCCATCCCAAAATTCCGCCCTGAGCTTGACTAGTTTCTCTCGGAGTTCCTTCAGATGCCGAAATAGAGGGTCCGGTTCTACCGAACGTGTGGTCCCAATGCCAAAACTCTGCTGCCCGGATGTGCGATACAGCTGAACCGCTTGATGCAATGTGTCAAGTTTATCGGAGTGACGCTGAAGACTTTCGGAAGTGGCGGTGATCTCTGCTTCTGCTCGATCCAAGGCCCGAAGATTGGTATCTGCTTGCTGAGGAAGATCGCCCAGGTGTGATTTCTTGAACTGACTGATACTCTCTTCTCTCTTTTCCAGCTCTCGCTTTAACATTCGCAGCTCTTCATCAAGGAATTCTCCTGTACCTTCAACTTCCTTCTCACGCTCCCGGTTGCTCTCCTCAATGAATTTGTCCGCAATTCGCGCTGTCACCTGCATGGCAATGCTCGGATCCTGATGTAAAAAGGAGACCACGAAGCCATCAACCAAGTTATTTGAGGATTTGCCTCCAGCTGGGTCGATCATAGCTCGCTCAACTCTCGTCATACCCGCTAACTGGCCCCAGCCAATTAACTCTCCTTGCTCACGAGATCCATCGCTGTCCTTGCTTAATTCTTTTGCTATCTCAGCCAAAAAATCCTGACTGACAATTTGCTTCTGGATGAGAAAGAGACGCTTCTCGAAATGTTCATCCGAGTTTTCCCACCTCTTGATAACATCATCGATTCCTTTGCGCTCTTCCACCACAATCAACGCTTGCGACTGATAGTATTTAGGAGCAATTAGCAGGTACCCCCAGGCCATCGCCAAAGATAGAGCTATCGCACCTACGATGACCCATTTATTGCGCAAAGCTATAAGGGCATACTCGCGGACCGTGTCTACCCCTGTTTGCTCTACTGAGGCGATTGACTCAGAATATTGCATGCGCATCCTCCGACCAACTTACACTAAGACATAACAGGAATCAGAGTTTATAAAAACGCATTAGCAGAATCGCTAGCACATCTTCTAGCTTTGCAACGAACCAGTCGACACGGTCGAAGATTCGGTATCGGAAACGCAGGCGTGGAACATCGGGACAATCTCCTTGAGTCGTTCGAGCAGCACACTCGTTTCGTCGCGATTACTTGCGGCCTCCAATGCAGATAGCTTTTCTCGAAACTCTTCGAAGTCGAGTTGGCTTATCGTCCGAATCTGTAATACTTTCTCCAAGGATGATCGCACTGCAATCTCTCCCTCTCCGACTAATTCCTCATAAAGTTTTTCCCCAGGACGGAGACCGACGAATTGAATAGGAATATCCTTCCCCGGAATGAGTCCCGACAGACGAATCATACTCCGGGCGATATCAAGAACTTTGATTTGCTCCCCCATATCGAGAATATAAATGTGACCTTGCTCGCCAATAGTTGCTGCCTGAAGTACCAACTGAACCGCTTCGGGGATAAGCATGAAGTATCGTCGGATCTCCCGGTGTGTAACCGTTACGGGTCCACCAGCCCTGATTTGCTCCTGAAAGCGCAGCAACACACTACCACTACTGCCAAGAACGTTGCCAAACCGTACCATAAGGAAACGAGTCCGACTAGTCCTCGCTATATCTTGAATGATGAGTTCAGCCACTCGCTTGGTAGCTCCCATCACGCTCGAAGGGTTGACCGCCTTATCAGTCGAAATATGGACGAATTGTTCGACTCCGTAGAGACTCGCGGCTTCAGCGGTCACACGCGTGCCGATGCAGTTGTTCTTCACGGCCTCCAAGGGATTCAGCTCAACGAGAGGAACGTGCTTGTGCGCTGCTGCATGGAACAAGATCTGAGGTCTATACTGTTCCAGCACGGCATAGAGCCTCTTGGTGTCAGTAACATCCCCAATCAATGGGACAATAGTAACCGAAAGTCCCCGATCATCTAGTTCTTTATGAATATTGTATAGACTGTTCTCATGACGCTCATAGAGCAATAGCGATTTTGGCTCGAATAAGGCAATTTGACGAGCCAACTCCGAACCGATCGACCCGCCAGCACCAGTAATCAAGACACACTTACCTCTAACCATCTGTCTCGTAGCTTTATTGTCTAGATCAATAGGTGCACGTGCCAAAAGATCCGGAATCGAAATATTACGTATTTGACTAACCGTACTTTGGTCTGCGAGGAGCTCCTCTTTGGCAGGCAATGTCTTGATCGAAACATTATACGGCTCCAATTTGATAACGAGATCTCGAAGAAAGCCAGGAGTGACATTCGGTACCGCAACCACAACTACTTCAGGCTTAAGTCCTTCTACAAGTTTTGGGAGGTCTTGCACTGTCCCCAAGACTCGGACTCCATGGATGCGCTGATTAAGAAGATTAACATTATCGTCAACAAATCCGATCGGCTGGCAATTAAATAGTGGACGAGTTTTCATCTCTCGAACCACTCGTTCTCCTGAGTCTCCAGCGCCGATGACCAAAACCTTGCGCTTTTTCTGAAATACTGACTTATCGCGAAGGACCCTAGAGGGCAATCTTATCCCGGCAAGAAACCCGATGAGTAACATAGCGTCTATGGCAAATATAGAACGCGGGTAGCTATAGATCCCCATCGCCCAATGGACCCAACCATAAAATATGACGGTACTTGTCAGGACCCCCCCTATAATATTCTGAAGGTCCCAAATGCTCGTATACCTCCACAAACCTTCGTTCAGGCCAAACAAGACAAACGCCACTACTCTAATGGCAACCAACGCGAGTACTGTTTGTTCGAAGGTGTGGATTTCACCTTCGGGGATGCTGCCATCATATCGAAGGACAAATGCAAAGTAGTTTGCTAGAATTATTAACACTACATCAAGAACGACAATAATTGGCTTCCGCCACCTCATAATAAGGGTCGATAGGCCTGTCCAAGAAGAGGATAGGGGGGAGCCGACGGCTGCTTTTGGTTCAGGAAGCGTGAAGAGCACAACCGGAAGTCTAGAAATATGAACCAACGTTTGTATTATAATCGCAACATCGAGCCGCAAAGACATATGGCGAATATATAATTTCGCCCACCGGAGCTTTTCGGGAAGAACTTTGAGCTGATACTCTTCTTCAGGATTAGCGGAATAGGCGAGGAGCGCCGCCTCATCAATGTACCTCAACGAGGCCAGATCTGTAACCCCTGGACGAACCGTGAGCACCTCCGAAAACTCAGAGCGTAGTCGTTCAACATAGCTTGGAACTTCCGGTCTTGGACCGACAAGGCTCATATCACCCACAAGAACATTTACCAGTTGAGGCAACTCATCGAGCTTGAATTTCCGTAGAATCCGACCGATTCTCGTTATGCGAGGATCTTGTCCCACCGTGAGAGGCAAGCAGATACCAGGAGCATCCACAACCATAGTTCGAAATTTTAGTATCGAGAAGGGACGAAATCCCTGTCCCACGCGAACCTGGCGAAAGATCACCGGGCCATGCGAGCTCAGTTTGATCAAAGCAGAGATGATCGCTAGCAACGGTGCCGTGAGAGCCAACCCTAGCGCGGCTATGCAGACATCAAGCGTGCGTTTCATCACCGTCGGTTCCTCTTGACAAGATCCCGAACAGCCTCAATGACACGATTGACTTCATCCTCCGTCATCTTCGAGTACAACGGCAATGAAACGATTCGTTGGAACACCATACTCGCAACGGGGAAGTCTTCAGGTCGGTAGCCTCCCCTGTCCCGATGATACGGATGTAAATGGAGAGGGATGAAATGCACACTGCATCCGACGCCGGCTTGCTGCAGTTGACGGATGAATTCATCGCGACCGATCCGCAAACGATCCAAATTCAATTGAATGACGTACAGATGCCATGCGTGCTGAACATGAGAAGCAGTTGGAGGGCACATGACCTCAGGAAGATCTTGAAAACCTTCCTGATACAAAGCAGCGTACCGTTCACGCCCTTTCAAAAATCGCTCGCACTTCTTCATTTGGGCCAAACCAAGCGCTGCAGCAATATCGGTCAGGTTGTACTTAAAGCCGGGCGAGAGGATTTCGTAGTACCACGAACCTTGCGCAGAGTAGCGATTCCAAGCATCCCTGCTGAGACCGTGCAAACTCATCATCCGCATACGAGCGGCCCACTCGGCATTATTAGTGGTCACCATACCGCCTTCGCCGGTGGTGATATTCTTTGTCGCGTAGAACGAAAAACAAGTGGCGTCAGAGATCCCGCCAATCATTTTGCCATGGTATCGCGCGGGTAAGGCATGCGCCGCGTCTTCGATCACACAAAGACTATGATCCCTTGCGATCGTTTGAATGGGTCGCAGGTCGCACGGATGCCCGGCAAAGTGGACGGGTATGATCGCTCTCGTTTTATCGGTGATGGCTTGTTGGATACGATCCGTATTCAGATTCAGTGTGTCTTGCACGCAATCGATCAGAACTGGTCGTGCTTTGAAATATGTGACGACCTCAGCCGTCGCTGCAAAGGTCATCGTCGGAACCAGTACTTCATCCCCCTCACTCACACCAGCCGCTTCGAGGGCAAGATGGAGGGCGGCCGTACAAGAATTAACCGCAACTGCGTGCTCGGCCCCAACCATTGCGGCAAATTGACGCTCAAATTCTCTCACCTTGGGACCCGTTGTCAGCCAACCAGAGCGGAGAACCTCCAGCACTTCTGATACTTCTTCCTCCCCAACATCAGACCTATGAAAAGGCAAAAAGTCTTTCATTCACAGATCTCCCCTTTGTCTAACGAACATGTCCCTCTCAGGGGTACACTTTCCCATAACTCCGGAAAAGTACAACTCATCTTTGGAGGGGGTAGATGCTATGGTCGCTGGGAAAATACCTCAGAAATCAAATGGGTCTTAATCCTACAACATTCAATAGACTCAGGGCTATTAAAGACTAATGAAATTAGAATTTTATAATTGTTTCGGTATCTTGAAGAAAGTCCGCTGTCACCGAAGTTCTCTCCCACGAAACGACAACACCAAGTCCCGGTTACGCCCTAGGGCGTGTTGACATTCGGGGGTCCTCCGCTGCAAGGTTCTTTGTGCTGCATGGATGAACGGACAAGGGAGGGGAGGATGGCGAGACGCGAGCTCCGGGACGATCAATGGGAACACATCAAAGAGTTGCTGCCAGGCAAGGCCAGCGATCCTGGGCGGACGGCAACGGATACCCGAAAGTTTATGGATGCGGTCCTCTGGATTGCGCGGACCGGGGCGCACGGGCGTGAGCTCCCGGCCAGCTTCGGCGCATGGCACAGCGTGTTTCAGCGGTACAACCGGTGGGCGAA
>PHGD01000050.1 GCA_011090425.1 Nitrospira sp. LK70
ATGGACCCGCCGCAGTTCCTTCCCACTCATGAGTACCCTGTCCTCTCCGACCATCCCGCCCTCCTTGTGAGAGCGGCCAGTCTAGCAACGAAGAGGACATTTCTATCTTGGCCAAAGCGGACATTATCATGTTGGGATTACACGGCTCCTATTGAGTCATCTAAAATCTTACCGGGCGACAGATTGTTGTGTCATTTGCAAATCTTACCCTCCGACCCTGCATGGGGCAGAGTGGAAGGAGGGCGAGGTATCACCTTCCCGAAGGACCACCTGCGGCATCTGCGCACCACAGCCTGTACGCTCAGATCCAGGTCCGTCAGGGGATCCCATGTGTACCTTGTCCGTGGTGTCCCGTTACTTCTGATGGTACCCATACCGTTCGATGATCGCCTTGGCCTGTGGACCACTCATGAACTTTATGAGCGCTTTTGCCGCAGGGTTATTCTTTCCCTTGGTCAGCAAGATCGCATCCTGTCGTATTGGCTCGTACAGATGGCTGGGGACCTCCCAGCGGCTTCCCTTTCCCTTGAACTTCGCCTCCATGACCTGGGACAAGGCCACAAAGCCAAGTTGGGCATTACCGGACTCGATAAATCCCATGGTCTGGCCGAGATTCTCCCCCATGATGATGACATTCCGGGGCTGCAGCTTCTCCCAGATCCTCAACGCCTGCAACGCCTGCATCGCCGCAAGGCCGTAAGGCGCGGTCTTGGGGTTCGCAATGGCCAGTCGGGTGAAATTCTTGGAGGATAACGTCTCTTCTCCCTTCACCAGGTCGGCATTCAGGCTCCAGAGCACGAGACGCCCGAGGGCGTAGGTGAAGCGGGAATCCTTGACTCCAACCCCCTCTTCTTCCAAGCGCTTGGGGCGTTCATGATCGGCGGAGAAAAACACATCGAACGGCGCTCCTTTCTTGATTTGCGAATAGAGATTGCCGGAGGAACCAGCAGCAACCTGAACCTGGTGCCCCGTCGATTGTTCAAACTCCATCGCCACCTCGTGGAACGGTGGAACAAAATTCGCCGCCACCGCCACCAGCACCTGATCAGCGAAAGCCGGTGTCATGGCCGTACTCTCCAGAACAACCAAGCACCAGGCGAGCAATCTCTGCTTCATGGCCATTCCTTTCTAGATTCTGACTCGTACTGCAGCGAAAAAATAATCGCTGTCTTTGTTCCCTCCGGTCGGCATTTGGGCAATGATGATGGGGCTGTCGAAATAAGACCCCTTGAACCAATGCGCGTATCCAAAGTCGAAATCCAGGTTAGAGTTGATTGCCCATTGCGCGCGAAGCTCCACGTCCTGTCCTAACGAGGTGCCGGATTGTCCGGTGGGGTCTCGTAAGCCGGATTGGCCGAAGAAATCTTTGCTCTGTGCCAGGAACCAGGCACGGTGTTTGACTTCCAAAAGTAGGCTTGGTGTGGGCGTGACGATCACTCGCCACCCCGGTGTTTGGAGGTTGGTTCTATAAAAGGGACCCCAGATTCCGGTGCGGGTATATTCAAAGTTCCGTGACCCGAACAGCGTGTCGAACGATCCGTTCTGGCCGTCGCCTGGCTGTCGATCTCCGCTGGCATAGTCATAGTGAAACACCAATCTCGGTGTCCAGGGGAGGTCGAATGTGTACCCGATGTCGAGGTGGTTCAAATACGCGAAATGATCGGTCACTCCCGTTGTTCCGACCTGCCAGGTGGTCTCAATTTCATAATCCGGTCCTCCTGGTTTGGGGTTTTTATAGAGGCGACCGCCAAATGTCGAATAGGTGCGATGGTCGGCTACATTCGCCACGCGCCTATCGTTCAGCCCTAAGTAATACGCATCCATCTGGAACCAAGGGAAATGATGACCTTCGAAATAAGTTCCCCAAAAGAGCGATTGGCTGTTTTGTTGGTCGAGCTGCTCAGTGAGTCGGATGACCGGTTCCACGATGAATGCTCTGAGCCGCCAGAGCATATCCCGACTGATTTGCCAATGGAAGCCATCAAACGAGTTTGTGGTATTCCGAAAATCGTTCCGCGAGATCAGTCGGCGCCGGCCGAAATCGCTGGTCCAACGTCCAAAGTGGAAATCGGCCCGTAAACCGGTCCCCAAGACGTTGTCCAATTTCAATGCCACGAACAACTGGAGCGCGTCGAATTCATTCACCGTGGTGTTATTTTGAAAAGATCCGAGGGTGTCAGTAAGAAGAAACGAACGCGAATCCTGCCCCTCGAAAAAAAATCGGAATGGCCCGTTCCCGCCCAATCCAAAACGAATTCGCGACCGTAGAGGAATTTGTGCATCGGTCGCTCCGTTCCCGGGGATTTGGACGACGCGCCAGGGGTGACTGACCGACTCAAACCTCGTCCGTTGTTCGAGGCCCAGATCGATCCAGTCAGGAAGGTGCAGCCCGGTTTTGAGGTATCGTCTCCAATCAATTTGTCCTCGCCGATTGAGAATGGCGTCGGCCGGCTCGATCCAATTCTTTCCGGTTTGTGAAGAAACCGTAAAATACTTCTCAGTCGTGATCCACCCGGTATCGCGCATCAACTTGAACACGGGATCTTCCGTATTTTTAAATACCCATGTCCCGTCTTTCTTGTAAATCACGTCACCATGTTCGACGGCCGTTGTCCTTTCCGGTCCTATAAGAAGAAGCGCAGTCAACAAGACACACCAAAAAATCCTCCTCGACATGAATATCCCTCTTGTTCTGATTCAAGCGGAGCAGGACAGCTCCAAGTTCCGAGTGCAAAGCGTGAATTATGGAGCACCTGCGCAGAGACTTCCAGAACATAACAAAGTTGAGGTATTTGCGGGGGCACATGTTCAGCCGATAGGCGAGGGCAGTCAACTCCGGTTAAACGGAAGCCCGACAGGCCGGTGCCCTTCGGAAAATACTGACGGAGCGGGGTTGGGTGCGTGATGTAATAACGTGAAACCGCTCTGGGTGAAGGAAAGTGGAATATGGTGTATCGTCGAGGAATGAGACGCGCAGGGCCGGTTTTGAAGGCAGCCCGCACCTCGCGATCGACGGTCAGCTCACTCGGCGCGGACTGCGTGATGAGAGTGGTGAAAAACCAATAGCAGGTACCTCCCGCGATCGGGGAAGAGCCGCATTACTTGCCGACTATCACCTCGGTGGCCTTGATGGCGACCGTCACTGAGTCGTTGATTTTCAAGCCCATGCTCTTGACGGACCCTTCGGTGATGGCGGCGACAAATTCGAGTGTGCCGATCTTGACCGTCACCTCGGCCATCGCCTGACCTTCGATGATTTTCGTGACCGTGCCTTGAAATTGATTGCGGGCACTGAGTTTCATTGTCCGTCCTCCTTCTGTATGTAAAGAATCCTCTGACTATTGATCGTAGCGTAGCATCGTTTACTGAGAAAATGATATGCGTTCGATAAAAAACTTCTCGCTAATCTGGATGGGGTCAATCGGCTTCATGGAACTAAATTGACCATGGGGTCGGAAGTACGGATGCTTCTTCCTGCACACATGTTGTTGGCCATGATTGAGATCTGCCTACAAGTCGCTCAACCTTCTATTCCATCAACTCTTCATTCAACGCCACGGCTTTGATATGGGCGAAGACCCGTTGACCCGGTTTCAGACCAAGGTTGACGAGGGATTTCCGAGTGATGCTGGCGACAAGCGGTGCTCCGATATCCAACAGCACGTCTGCCGATGACTGATCCGTTTCCCTGATTTCAAGAATCGTCGCCTCAAGGATGTTCAATATGCTGGTTGGGCAATCGGTCCGCCCTACAACGAGGCTGACATCGCTCGACATAATATGGACGCGCACCGCTTCGCCTATTGAGGCCGACTGAAGTGAGACAAACAAGAATTGTCCCTTGAATTCCAGTCGCGTGAGTCCATACTCCGGCTCCTGATTCGCCACGCGAGCGTCCAACACCCCGCCGACTCGGAGTGATCCAAAATTCCGGCGAAACTGCGGGGAGGTCAGCATCTCATTGAGCGCGCCGATGCCGACGATCGTTCCCTCTTTCAACAGCACGACACGATCGGCAAGCTGAAGGATTTCATTGACTGCATGACTGACGTACATCACTGGAATGCGGAGTTCCTTATGAAGACGACGGATGAATGGAAGGAGCTCTTGCTTGCGTTGGATATCGAGCGAGGCGAGCGGTTCATCCAGCAGGAGCAGCTGTGGACTTGTCAACAGTGCCCGGCCGATCGCGACCCGCTGTTGCTCGCCTCCGGACAGTTTATGAATGCGGCGTTCAAGCAGATGGCCGATTCCCAGAATCTCGACTACCTGTTTGATGGCGATACGGCGTTCTGCTGCGAGGATGCGGTTGTAGCCATACAGAAGATTCGCGCGTACGTTGTAGTGGGGGAACAAGCGAGGCTCCTGGAAGACATATCCGATCGGACGTTGGTAGAGCGGCAAGCACAGACCCCGTGTTTCGTCCTGCCAGACATCGTTGCCGAACTGCATGAACCCGTCGGATGAGCGTTCCAGGCCTGCCAAGCATCGCAGGAGCGTGGTCTTGCCGGAGCCTGAAGGACCGAAGAGCACGGTGATGTCTGAGGCCGGCACGTCCAGAGCGATGCTCAACTGAAAGGTCGGATAGCGCACATGAAAATGTGCAACCAGTCGGTTCATGACACATGGATGGGAAACCGGCGATTGGCTGTGTAGACAGCCAGCAGCACCAAGAATGAAAAGGTCAGCATGAACGCGGAGATCGTATGTGCTTGACCGTATTCCATGACTTCCACATGCTCGAAGATGGTCGTGGAGAGAACGCGCGTCTGCCCCGGGATCGACCCTCCGACCATCAGCACCACTCCAAACTCTCCCAGCGTATGGGCGAAACCGAGCACAATCGCGCTGATATAGCCACGCAACGCGATCGGAGAGATCACGGTCAGAAAGGCGTCGAGCTTGGAAGCACGGAGCGACCAGGCTGCTTCCAACGGAGCCTTGCCGACAGCTTCAAATGCGTTTTGTAGCGGCTGTATCACGAACGGCATTGAATAAAAGACCGAGGCAATGACCAGGCCGGTGAAGGTGAACGCCAGTGACAGATGCGCAATCCGGCCCAACGGCCCGTACGGACCCAGCGCAACAAGGATGTAGAACCCCATGACGGTGGGGGGAAGCACGATCGGGAGCGCGACCGCTGCTTCCACAATGGGTCTGAACCGGGAGCGGGTGTGGGCCAGCCACCACGCGAGTGGCGTACCGACAATCAGCAAAACGATCACGGTCATCGTCGCCAGCCGCAGGCTGACCCACAGCGCACTCAGATCCAATTCTGTCAAGGCTCCCATGTATGTTTTCTCCGTCGTGTCCTGCTACTTCAGCTCATAGCCATAACGTTGGATAATTTCTTTTGACTGTGGGCTACCCATGAACTCCATGAGCGCCTTTGCCGCAGGATTATCCTTTCCTTTTACCAGCAAGATCACGTCCTGTTGTATTGGTTCGTGCAGATTGGTAGGAACATGCCAGTGACTTCCCTTCCCCTTGAGCTTCGGGTCCATGACCTGAGACAAGGCCACGAATCCCAGTTGAGCATTACCGGATTCGACAAACCCGATGGTCTGACCGAGATTCTCCCCCATGACAATGTGGGGCTGTAAGCTGTCCCAGAGTTCCAGTTTTTGCAGAGCCTGCATCGCCGCGACTCCGTACGGCGCCGTCTTGGGGTTCGCCATGGCCAGGCGTTTGAAATTCTTGGAGCGCAACGTCTCATCTCCCTTCACCAAGTCGGCATTCGGACTCCACAGCACGACACGGCCGATGGCATAGGTGAAACGAGAATCCTTGACGCCGAACCCTTCTTGTTCCAAGAGCTTGGGGCGTTCATTATCGGCGGAGAAGAACACGTCGAACGGGGCGCCGTTCTTGATCTGAGTATAGAAATTTCCGGATGAACCGGCGGCGACCTTGAGGCTGTGGCCGGTCGCCTTTTCGAACTCCACCGCCACCTCTCGGAACGGTGGAACAAAGTTTGCCGCCACTGCCACCAGTACTGGCTCGGCGAATGCCGGTGGCACCGCATACGCGATGACGAACAAGCACCATACAAGAATGATTCGTTTCATGGCTGCCCCTTTCTAGATCCTGACTCGCACTTGAAAATAAAAGTAATCACTGTCTTTGTTTCCTCCGGTCGGCATTTGGGCAAGGATGACAGGGCTGTCGAAATAGGATCCTTTGAACCAGTGGACGTAGCCGACATCAAAGTCCAGGTTCTTGGTGACCGCCCACCGGGCGCGGAGTTGCACATCCTGTCCCAGCGAGGTGCCGGAGTTTCCGGTGGGGTCTCGTAAGCCTGATTGGCCGAAGAAGTCCTTGGCCTGCGCGAGAAACCAGACGCGATGTTTGACTTCCAAAATCCAGGCTGGTGTGGGCCTGAGGATCAGCCGCCACCCCGGTGACTGGAGGTTGACTCTGTAAAACGGGCCCCACGTGCTGGTGGGATTGTATTCGAAGTTTCGCGCTCCAAATAATGTATCGAACGATTCATTCTGACTGTCGCCCGGTTGGCGATCGCCGCTCGCATAGTCGTAGTGAAAGAGCAATCGCGGCGTCCAAGGGAGGGTCAATGTGTACCCGATGTCGAGATGGTTAAAAAAAGCAAAATGATCGGTCAGTCCCGTGGTTCCGATCTGCCACGCGGTCTCAATTTCATAATCCCATTCTCCCGGTTTGGGGTTTTTGTAGAGGCGACCGCCGAACGTGGAATAGGTGCGATGGGTGGTCACCTTCGGCGAGCGTATGTCGTTCAGTCCCAAGTAGTAGGCGTCCATCTGGAACCAGGGGAAATGATGACCTTCGAAATAAGTTCCCCAAAAGAGCGAATTGCTGTTTTGGTGGTCCGACTGCTCCATGAGGCGGATGACCGGCTCCGCGACGAATGCCCTGAGCTGCCAAGTCTCGCCTTGCCTGATTTGCCAATAGAAGCCGTCAAACGAGTTGGAGGTGTTTCGAAAATCGTTTCTGGCACTCATTCGGCGGTTGCCGAGATCCAGAGTGTAGCGGCCGAAAAGGAAATCGGTCCGCAGTCCGCTCCCCAGGACATTGTCCAATTTCACTGCTCCAAACAACTGGAGAACATCGAATGTATTGACCATGGTGGTGTCGCGGAAAGATCCCTCGGCTCCACTCAGAAGAAACGACCGGGCATCGTTACCCTCGAACAGGAATCGCAATGGTCCGTTGCCTCCCAATCCAAAACGAACTCGCGACCGCAGAGGAAATTGTGTATCCGGCGCCCCGTCCCCTGGGACTTGGGATACCCGCCAGGGGTGATCATAGGACTCAAATCTGGTCCGTTGCTCAAGTCCCAGGTCGATCCAGTCAGGAAGGTGCAGCGCAGTTTTGAGGTATCGATTCCATTCGATGTCCTGCCGTCGATTGAGAAACGCATCGGCCGGCTCGATCCAGTTTTTCCCGGTTTGTGAAGACACCGTATGATATCTCTCATCTGTGATCCACCCGGTATCGCGCATGTACTTGAATATCGGGTCTTCCGTACTCTTGAACACCCATTTGTCGCCCTTCTGTACCAGTTCCCCGTACTCGGCGGCCCTGGCCTTTTCTGGTCCTATCAGAAAAAGAGACAGGCTCAGAAAAACACACCAAAAAATCTTCTTCGACATGGATTCTCCTCTTGTCCTGATTCAAGCAATGAGGTTTTAGCCTAACAAGAGAGTGATCAGGCGACGCGCAGCGCATGGACTTTCCCGGTTTCTCTGGTGTCGTAGCCCCCCAAAGCTTCGATCTCCTTTCGAAATGGTCCGCTGACGATCGTCTCAAACAAGTGAGCTAACGTCGGATGGGATTGTAAGTATGGCTTAGGGACAACCAGGTCGTAGCGCGCGGTTTGGAGTGGGATGAAATCGAGTCCAAAGAGTTGCGCTGCGGATCGAATCCCGATCCCGACATCCGCCCGGCGTCCAGCGATGGCTCGCGCTACTTCAAAATGAGACAACACGACTTGTTCATACCCTTGAACGTGCGTCGGTGTCATGCCGGACGCACGCAATCGTTGATCGAGCAACAGCCTTGCCCCGGAGCCTTCCTCCCGATTGACCAAGATTATCGAGCGTTCCGCGAGGTCGGCTGCCGTGTGAATGGACAAGGGATTGCCTCGACGAACCATGAATCCCTCTTCCCAGGTGGCAAAGGTGACGATCTCATAGCCCGATCCTTTGAGATGTCGCCGAAGGAACGGCATATTCGATTCGCCGCTGCTCGGATCAACTAAATGCAGCCCGGCGACATGGACCTCGCCACGCTGCAAGGCCTGCAGCGCCGCCGTGCTTCCCATCGGCCAACCGACCACCGTCGTCTGATCTTTGTGTCGTCGTAAATGCTCACCGGCGAGAAAAATCGCCGGATCGCAGCCTGCCACGGAAATTTCTTGTTGGATCGCTTCTCGATCGCGTGAGAGTTTCACGCGGATGGTGGTACCGGGCAGCCGTTGCGGTCGGTCGGTGATATAGCCGTCGGCAGGAACTGCAAAGGACAGTTGCTCGCCTAGGCCGGCGACAGGTCGCACGATCGTCCGTTTTCCGACGGTCGCCACTTTGACGCGGATCGATTGGGTCTGCGCCTCAGCTGGAGGGAACCGGCCGATGAGGATGCCTTCAATGATGTCTTCCACCGGAGCAAGACAAAACAGATTCTCGACGCGGCAAGCCAGCACTGAGGCCAACCGAAGGGCCACGGCTGTCGTCGGCAGGTACTGGTTCGATTCAATGGAGGAGACGGCTTGCCGCGTAATACCGGCTCGCTTGGCGAGCTCACCCTGAGAGAAGCCATGCTTCGTACGAATGGATTTTAGGTGATTGGAAAATTCGGGGGTTTCGTGATGTTTGATCCGCGTTCGCATCGGCGCTGTGTATAGCAAGCAAACTTGACAGATGTCAATTATGATTTACATCATCTGTTCGGCTTCATAGCATAAGAATCATACGAAGCCATACAAATCCACGACAGTTCGAGGCCACTGCGCCGAATGGGCTCACCGCCGCATGGCCTGTGAGGACCGACCTGATTGCACAGGACTCGACACAGTACCGAGATCGAATTGACGGGTGAGATGCGAGGTCAGGAGGTCTTTATGTGGATCTTAGAGAGAAACCTGTCTCAACAACCAAAAAGGTGACTCAATCACACATGCACCGCTACTCACTATGGTGGGGGGCTGCTGATGTTGATGGCATGTCTGCGGTGATGCAGGATTGCATGAGTTCAACCTTACATTGCCACGATGTGGCCGCAGCGTTGACACGGTTGACGACATCCGCCGGCTTCACGGTGCCGGTGACAATATCCACGAGCACATGGTCAGGGACGCGGTTGAAATACACGCCGGTCACGCCTGGAATGGCTTGCAAGACGTTGTTCATCTCGGCTTCCTTGCTGTTGCACCCGGATCCGCTGAGCATCAGGGGAAGCCGTTCTTTGGTGGGTGGGTTTGCTGAAACCGGTAGGGAAACGGAAAGGCTTGCGATCATGAGTGCTACCGGGACAACTCGTTGACTCCAAAATGGTTGCATGAAATAAGCTCCCAGACAAGAGAGGGTATCAGCTTGCATACAATACAGGATGCGGAATAATCTTGTCGAGCCGCTACTCGGCCTGCACCAAAAAGGCTCGTGAGCGGGCAGTGCCGCCGCCGGCGACGACATCAATGAAGGACATGCCGGGCCGGACATTAGGAACTGTCGCTTCGATGGTCGTGTCGTTCACGAACTTGTAGTCGATCTGGGCTGGGCCCGCCGCACTGAATGCCACGCCGCGGAAACAATCCCTCGTTCCGAAATTCTCTCCCTTGATGGTGATCGTGTGTCCCGGCTTGGCTTCATCCGGCTCGACGCGCAAGATCTTCGGTTTTCTACTGCTATCGCAGACAGGATCTTTCGACACGTGCTGTTCGTCGTGGCCCTTGATGGATTCTGTGTCGTGCAGCGTGTAGCCCGCTCCGTCGACGATCACTCCTTCTTCGGCAACCGACTGGAGAGGGAGGCAGGCAAACCCACACAACGAGACCATCACGAACGACGACAGGAATCGAGGAGACATCGGGACCTCCTTCCATGGCGAATTACTTGTTCGGCATCGGAACATAGATTTCTCCGATAATCGTTTGCCCGGGGGAGGACAGGGCAAATTGTGAAAAGGCCTCAACCAGGCTGTTCGGTTCCTTTTTCGAAAGCAGCAGCAGAGGGCGACGGAGGCTGTAGCGGCCGTCCTTCACAGTCGGCACTTCCGGCTCGACCTTATCTACCGCCAGCAAGCGGACGGCGACGCCGCCCGAGACGGCCGAGAGGCCGGTACTCAATGAAATATAGGCGGCTGCCGAGAGGGGCGGAAGGGTGCCCACGACGGTCTTCACGACAACCTCGTCTGCGTCGATCATTTTGGCGGAATCAGGAATTTTGCCCTCTATCCCCAGTTGGGTTTCGAAGGCTTCCCGAACGTTTTGGTTGCGTGGCCGATCGATCAGGAGAAGTTTGGTCTCCGGTCCACCCAGCTCCGACCACTCCTTGATCTTTCCCGAAAAAATGTCGGCAACCTGCTGCTTGGTCACTTCTTTGGTGAAGTTTGATAAATGAACCAAAATGCCGATTCCATCCCAGCCGATCTGAGTCGCCGCTAACGCCGGATCCTCGACCCCTGTGACGGCGATTTGAGCCCGGCCTGTGTTGACCAATTGCAACGGTTTGGAATCTTCGTCCCACAGAATATCGACATAGGCCCGAGGATTGGCTTTTTCGAAGGCCCGAACCAGGGCCTCGATGGTCCTTTGCTCCGGCCCGTTGCCGGCAATGATCAGGTTTCCTGCTACTTGAGCGAGGGCGGTGGCCTGTGACGCACAGAGGGCTATGCCGACGAACAGCCCGGTGACGAACTGCCCCACGGTCATCGAGCTGCCTGCTCCCACAGGAGGTCACGACCGAGTTGGTCTTGGATGCTCAAGAGATCGATCCTTCTGTCGGCGCGGAATCTGGTTCCGAGGCGGCATCAGGCGGCGGCATGTTGAGCGCGACATTCACCGGCGGCAACTTGGCGAAGCTCCGCATCCGTTCCTCATGCATGGCCTTGGCTTTCAGCTCGGAAAAGCCGGGCTTGCGATCACCGACGACATTGGATGAAAACAAGGACATCAGCCTGGTTGCCTGTCGGGCCAGACAAAATGGGCATTCCGTGTCTTCGACCCTGGCATACAGGGACTGACTGGCTTCGAATTGTTTTTCGCACTGTCCACAACGGTACTCGTAGAGGGGCACGGAATGGATCCTTTCTGTGTCTCTATTGCAGAGAGATCATACGGAACTCTGGTCCGGACTTGACAAGACAACCTCTCACAGGTGATCTTGACCGGCTCACAAGGATGCGTTTATTCTAGCAACATACACAACCAAACTGCCAGCTTCATAGGAGGGTTTCAATGTCAGTGCTGATTCGACGGTACAAAGGCAACACCGGCATGATGCAGGAAGAACGAATCGATGACGACGATCGAATCGAGCGCTACATGAGGCTCTTTGAAAAAGACGACGTCAAGAAGTTGCAAACCGGCGTGAAGGTCTTTATTGAGAAGGATGAGTGGCAGCTCCTCCCATGAGTCGGGAAGGGGCGATACGTGAAGAGCAATCGGGTGACCTGCAATCGTTCCCGAAGACTTTCACGACCGTCCGTTCACCCCTGACCGATCTGCCATGATTTACTGGGTTCACATTGCACGCGCGATCGACCGTGCGACACTCCACCGAGATCGCTGTTCAGAGGTTCCGTCCACCGCGACCTCCAGTGATTTCTGGGAGGGAGGGTGGTTCGACTATCCGGACAAGGAACGGGCGCTCCTTGCTATGGAACAGGCTGGAGTCAACCTACAACGACGGTGCCCCCTGTGCAAACCCTAGAAAGAAGTGCTGAGTGCTGAGTTTCGAGTGGAAAGGGTTGTTTGCGATGCTCAGCACCGGGCACTCAGGACTCAGCACTGTCTAATTCATGCCCCAACTCGCACTCCTACTGACCACGGTCATCTGGGGTGCCACATTTCCCGCAACCAAAGCAGCCCTTGAGCAGATCCCTCCGCTTTCTTTCCTGTTGCTCCGATTCCTCCTAGGCACGCTGCTGGTGCTTCTATGGTTTGCGGTTGACCGCCGTCAACTGCATCGTGATCCGGCTGTACTCAAGGCGAGCGCGCTCACGACTGTTTTTCTCTTTCTCGGGTACCTGTTGCAAACGGTCGGACTCCTCCATACGAGTGCTTCCAATTCGGCCTTTCTGACGGCGTTGTATGTGATTTTTGTGCCGATGATTCTCATGCGGATCGACAGGCGGGTGGTGTCTGCTGCGGCGATTGCGGTGGTCGGGCTCTGGCTATTGGTCAAGCCCGACAGCTCTATGAATCTGGGAGATCTCATGACGCTGGGATGCGCTGTCGCGTTTGCCGGGCATATCATTTGTCTTGAGCGGTTCACCAGGCAAGTCGATGCTCCGTCGCTACTTGTGTGGCAGATGGTGGCAATGACGCTGTTGTTTCTTCCGGCTCCCTGGTGGGAAGAGACGACACAGAGCGCCTTTTCGCCGACAGCCACCTTGCTGATCGGTCTTGGGGTCACGGGCATTCTGGCCACGCTTGCGTTTGCCGTCCAGATGTGGGCGCAGCGACTGGTGCCCGCGCAACAGGTAGCATTATTGTTTGCGTCCGAACCGGCCTATGCGGCCTGGCTGTCTTGGTATTTTCTTGGGGAGACGTTGGATGTGCATGGATGGATCGGGAGCGCGCTCATCTTATTGGCGGTAATGATCGGCGCGTTCGTCGGCTGATCGTTCGCAGGAGGAGGCATTGTATGGCACAGAAATTCGGTAATGGACGATGGGTTCACGAAGGATTTTTGGATAACCGCGTCGATGGAACGGTTGTGGGCCAGGTCGTCTTTGCCGTGATCGGACCGGTGGATTTGTATTTGCGCGGCAATTTTAAGCCGGACATCGCTGGAGAGGTGATTCGATTCCGCAACAGCCGGTTCGAGGATGACGATATGGCTGGACAGGTCATCGGCGACATGGCAAATCCACAGCTCGGAACGGTGAACCTGATTTCGCTGGATCCCCACCCCAATCTGGAGCCGCATCCCTACGTCGAGTGGTTTACGCTCAACAAGGACCACTATCGCTTCGAGCTGAGTCCTGGTGATGCTTGGGCGCTGTCCGATGAGGAGCGGAAGGCGATCGACGGGGAAAGCCGACGCATTCGGGAGACCCTGGCCGATCGGATAACCGATCAGCCAAGGTCCGACGATGATTCAGAGTGGGTCTAAGGAGGGGTCAGCTCAAGTTGCGGCTGAGGCGTTGGAAGTTCCGCAGCTCTTACAGCTGCTTCAATTTTCTTTTTGAGTACGCTGCGGTCTGAATCCTGCTTGGTTTTTCCTTCGCGCACATACACCGGGACACCTCGAATATCCCAGACAAGCCCCAACCATTCCAGCCCTTTCAGACAATAGTAGGTCATATCGATTTCCCACCAATAGAAGCCTTGTCTTGTCGCGGCTGGATAATAGTGATGGTTGTTGTGCCAGCCTTCTCCCATGGTAATCAGGGCCAGGAAGAAGTTATTTCGGCTGTCGTCACCGGTCTCGTACCGCTGGGAGCCATAGACGTGGGACAAGGAATTGATGGTACAGGTACCGTGAAACAGTGCTACGGTCGAGATGAAAAATCCCCAGATCAGCATCTGGGGGCCGTTGGTGCCGAGCTCAGGTGCATAGGCCTCCAGCAGCTTCCCGAATCCGAACATTCCGAAACCGGTAATAGTGGGAACGAGGACATCAAATCGGTCGAGAAACCGCAGCTCCGGAAACTTGGCAAAATCGGCAATCGCTTTGAGGCGCGGCGCATAAAACGTCTGCGACATCACCCAGCCCATGTGCGACCAGAGAAATCCCCCGTGACGCGGAGAATGCACATCCTCCGGCGTATCGGATGCGATGTGGTGATGCCGATGATGGCCCGCCCACCATAAAGGACCACGTTGAGCGCAGGCGCTGCCTAACAACGCAAAGAGAAATTGAACGGTGCGCGAAGTCTTGAACGTGCGATGTGAGAAGTAGCGATGGTACCACCCGGTGATCGCAAACATACGGATGTAATAGAAGGCGACCGCGACGGCGACCGCAGTCCAACTCCATCCCACCCACAACACTCCCAAGCACATCAGATGTACGGCAACAAATGGGACAGATCGAACCCAGTCGACCTTGGGAGGCCCTTCTACTTTCGTGTGTTCAAGACCTGCCCAGGAGTCAAACCAACGAAGAAATGAATACCAGATTTCCTGGGTTTTGGTCAGGCTGCTCGTCGGCACGTCGGACATACAATTCTCCTCTAGATCGGGGGATCGGCAACGTCACTGTGGTGGGAGACAGGGAGCCGTGGTCCCGGTTAAGCTGATGGTTCTGCAGGATAGGTTAGATCATCATTATACAGAGAACTTCAGGAAAGTGAAACCTGATTTTTTGCGGAGCCCCGCCGCCGCTGAGATTGTACTCGAACGCGACATCCTGTCCACTCTTTTCAAATGAGCCTTGAAGATGTGGCGGTGGTGGAGTATCGGTCGGATTGCTATTGTTCGCGGCTGCGAGCATTGCGGCCCGGAAACTTTGTCGATAATCCGTTCACCCCGTGCCCTGGCGCCTTTCATTAGGATTCGGCACGGAAGTGGGCCTGGAAAATAGTTGAAAAAAGTAGTAAACACTAGCGTCTTGTATGGCTCCTGCTATCGTTGTCGGAGTTGATCACATCGGAGGCGCATCATGTTAACGCTCACCTTGGAATATTGGGAAGGTGAAGATGGATGGTACGTCGGACAGTTACGGGAAGTTCCTGGTGTGATGAGCCAAGGCCGTTCACTGGACGAACTGCAGCAGAATATTCGAGAAGCGTACGAACTGCTCATTGAAGAGAGTCGCTCTCGTCAGCACCATTCGCCTTCCTTCACCATTCCGATTTCCATTCCGGCCTGATCCGGGCCAAGCCGACCTTGAAACGCAGAGAGTTTATCCGACACCTTGAGCAGGCTGGATGTATTCTCACCAGAACGAAGGGCGGCCATGACATGTATCACAATCCCGCTACCGGTCGGTCCACCCCGGTTCCGCGACACACAGAAATCGACAACTCACTCTGCAAGCTCATTCGTAAACAGCTGGGTCTGAATCAAAACTAGGCAAGGCCTCAACCACAGACGAGCTCAGGGCGGATCTGTGGAAGCACAGCCCCGCGTCTCGAAACAGCTTCTCGAAACAGCTCCTAGACAGTCCTACCTATACAAGCTACACTTGGGCCCTTCTTGTTCCAGGCAACGGATCGTTTCGGTGAACCGGCGGCCGTGTTGGAAGCAAGGCTCGCACCATGAGTGACATCTTCATCAGCTATGCCAGCGAAGACCGGCAGCGTGTCCAGGCACTGGCGCAGGCTTTGCAGGCTTTGGAGCGGAAAGGCTGGTCGGTCTGGTGGGATCGTCGGATTCCGATCGGACGGTCGTTTGATGAGGTCATCGAAGAAGCCTTGGATGCCTCGAAAGCGGTGGTGGTCGTGTGGACGAATACGTCCGTGAAATCACAATAGGGTGAAGAATGAGGCAGGGGAAGGCTTGAACCGGCGGGTATTGTTTCCGGTAATACTTGAAGAAGTAAAGATCCCTTTAGAATTTCGCCGTGTGCAAGGCGCGCGCTTGATAGATTGGCAGCCAGATCAGAAGCATCATGGGTTCGACCAATTTCTCAACGATCTGGCCAGGGTAATCGGCGCTCCCGTGACACAGATCCAGGCATCGCCAGCATTGTCAGCAAAGCCGACGCCTGAACATGAGATAGGGCCGCTGCCGGGTGTGGTCCGTGCTCTTGGTGGGAACAATAACCTGTCGGCGTTGACCGTGTTGCCGGGCACCTTGGTTCCAGCCTTTGCTGCGAGCACCACGGAATACACGGTGAACGTGGCGAGCGATGTGACCAGCGTGAAGGTTTCCGCAACCAAGGCTGACTCGAATGCCGTACTGCCCGCGGATGTATCAGCTGGATCTGGAACAGCAACCGGCCAAGCGACTATGAGTGGACTTCTGAGACACAACGCGAGTGTCTACAGACCCGGATTCTACTGGCCAAGAATTTCCACTTTGATGTGGCGATGCCCACGGCGGATGCGGTATCGCTGAAAATCGGCAAGGTCGAGGGTAAACACCTTGGTGGTGCGGAGTGATTCTGCGGCGACAATGACGGACGCGTCTGCCAGATCCATTGGGGGATCGCCGTACTGTTCCATCAATTCGAAGGCTCGCGTCGTCGCAGCTTGATCTAAAAACCATAGGGACACACCACCATCAAGGACGAAGTCCCGAAGACAATCTGCGCCTCTACTATTTGGCGTCAACAGATGAAAGGCTTTGGTTAAGACAGGGATGGTTGTAAATAAAGCCTCTCGTGTGGAGCGAAGAATATCTTTACATCGTGCGTGTTCGGCATCTTGAGGGTCAAATAGCGCGACGAACGGTCCCGTATCGACGAGGATCATTGGCGAGATTTTCGACGTAACGCGAGTTGCATGCCGCGCCGAATGTCGGTTGAAGGCGCAATCGCGTATCCGCCTGGTCCAAGATCAAGACGGCAGTAAATGTCGAACGCGGACTGCTGAGAATGACGGCCTACTTCATCACGTAATACGAACAGCCCTCGTTTGAGAGCTGTGGACAAGGACCAGCCTGTTTTCTTCGTCACTTGCTTCAGGACCTTTTCGGTTTCGTCGTCCAGGCGAACGGTTCGGAGACTCATGAGATCTCTCCTTTGTCGAGATGTCATACAGACTGTAATACATCTCGATTCTGTCGTCAACTCACCTGACATAGGATGGGGATAGGGTTGGAATTGACACCTTCGCTGAGGTGCCTCTAGAATGCCGCTACGATGAACGACCGATTTCTCAAGGCTTGTCGCCGCGAACCAGTCGATTGCACGCCCGTGTGGTTTATGCGCCAGGCCGGACGCTACATGTCCGAGTACCGGACGTTGCGTGCGAAGCATTCCATCCTCGAAATGTGCAAGACCCCTGAGCTTGCGGCTCAAGTCACTCTGCAGCCGATTGATCGGTTTCCGCTGGATGCCGCCATCATTTTTGCCGATATTCTGCTGCCATTGGAGCCGATGGGGATCAGTCTCGAGTTTGCGGCGGGCGAAGGGCCCGTCATCCACAATCCGGTGCGTGATCGAGCGGCGGTGGATCAACTCAAAGTAATCGACGGCGATGAGCTGGAGTATGTGGCTGAGGCTATCCGCCAAGCCCGGCGTGCCCTCGACGGACGAGTCCCGTTGATCGGGTTTGCCGGCGCGCCGTTCACTCTTGCGAGCTACGCCATTGAGGGCGGAGGGTCCCGCAACTATTTGCACACTAAGCAGATGATGTATAGCGATCCCACTGCTTGGCATCGCCTCATGGACAAGTTCGTCCGAGTCCTCACCGGGTATCTCAGACGACAGATCAAGGCGGGAGCTCAGGCGATTCAACTCTTCGACAGCTGGGTCGGCTGTCTCTCGGCGGGAGACTATGTCGAATATGTTATGCCGCACGTCCAGCGGATTTTCGATGGGCTCAAGCGGGAAGGCGTGCCGATGATTCATTTCGGCACCGGCACGACGGCTATCCTACGGCAGATGCGCGAGGCAGGCGGCGATGTCATCGGGATCGACTGGCGGGTTCATCTGGACGAGGCCTGGACCATGGTCGGACATGATCGCGCTGTGCAGGGAAACCTCGATCCGCTTGTGCTGTTTGCCCCGCTCCACGAAATCGAACGTCGTGTGGAGGATATCTTACGGCGAGCGGGAGGGCGTCCCGGGCACATCTTCAACCTCGGTCACGGCATCCTGCCCACGACGCCGGTCGAACACGTGGCCGCGACGATCGACATGGTGCACAAGCTCAGCCAACGCTAGATTACCTTTCATGTCTGCCTCACGACGTCATACCGCCATCCTCCTGATGGCCATGGGAGGGCCCGATTGCCTGGAGAACGTCGAGCCGTTTTTGCGCGACGTTCGAGGGGGACGGCCGACACCGCCGGAGCTCGTAGAGGAGATTCGGGAACGGTACCGAGTCACCGGTGGCAAATCGCCGGCCGTCGGCATCACACAGGAAGTCGCGAAGAAACTTGAGCAACAACTGAATGAGTCGAGTGATCGCCGGTACCACGTATATGTTGGTTTGCGGCATTGGCATCCCCTTATCAAGGAAACCTATGCCGAGCTGCTGAAGGAATCACCGGAACAGATCATCGGGGTCTGTATGGCTCCGCAACAGTCCTCCTTGAGTACCGGAGCCTATAGAAAGAAAGTGGAAGAGGCCCGAGCTGAATTGGCGGATCGTACCGATGTGACATATGTAGGGAGTTGGAACCGACATCCTCGGCTGATTGCAGCGATCGTCGACAACATTCGGCAGGGGCTGCTCACCTTTGCTGCCGATGTGCGAGAAACCGTACCGGTGCTGTTTACCGCCCATAGTCTGCCGGAGCGGATTGTGGCCATGAAGGATCCCTATCCGGACGAGGTCAAGGGTACCGTCGAAGCTGTGACCCGGTTCTTAGGCAACCAACCCACGTATTTTGCCTATCAAAGTCAAGGGCGATCAAACGAACCGTGGCTAGGACCAACCGTGGAATCGATGTTGGAAACTATTCACCTGGCGGGACATGGCCATGTGTTGGTGGCGCCTATTGGGTTTATCTGTGACCATGTGGAAACCCTCTTTGATATCGATATTGAACTAAAGCAGTTGGCGGCCAAGAAAGGCATGCGCCTTGAGCGAATCGCCATGCTGAATAACTCTCTTCCACTGATCGAAACGTTGCGCGACGTCTTGACGGCGCACGAATCGTCCCTCTGCAGCTAGTCGTGACTCGACCACGTACAGTCGTGATTGTAGGCGGCGGTATCTCCGGCCTGGCTACTGCTTTTTCACTACAAGAGAAGGCGGCAAAGGCCGACCTTCCTATCCATTGCACCGTCCTCGAATCCGACCCGTCCTGGGGAGGAAAGATCGTTACGCACCGGGTCGGCGAAATTGTAACTGAAGCAGGACCGGACTCTTTCCTTTCGCAAAAACAAGCAGGCCTCGATCTCTGCATGAAGCTTGGCCTTGCGGGTCAACTCATCAATACCAATGAAACGGGCAAAAAGGCCTGTGTTCTGTACAAGGGACGACTGCACGACTTGCCAGAGGGGCTGCTCTCTTTCGTTCCGAAGCAACTGAGGTCTTTCTTCCGGAGTGGTCTGCTCACCTGGACAGGGTTGGCTCGTATGGGGCTTGAGCTCGCTGTTCCACGAGGTCCTTCAACGGGCGATGAATCGTTGGCCGCCTTTCTTCGCCGTCGATTTGGGGCGCAAGCGTTTGAGCGGGTCTTGGAACCGTTGATGGCAGGAATTTACGCGGGAGATGCCGAGCAAATGAGTCTGCGAGCCACGTTCCCGCGGTTTTTTGAGTTGGAGCAACGGCATGGCAGCATCGTTCGCGGCATGATGGCAGCCAAGAAAGTTGCGTCATCAGTTTCGACAGATCAACCAAGACGGACGATGTTTGTGAGTTTAAAGAACGGCCTCAGCGATTTGGTGACCGCCTTGACTGGTCGGTTGACGCAGCAGGGGGTCGAGTTGCGTATGGGTGCTCGTGTCGAGGCCCTCAGAGTGAGGTCGCATGAGCTCGGCCGCTGGATGTATGACCTTATTTTGCAAGATGGATCGGCGCTTTCCGCGGAAAGTGTGGTCCTTGCAACTCCTGCGTATGTATCAGCGGACCTGTTGCGTCCATTGACGCCGATTGCCGGCGGACTGCTGGACATGATTTCCTATGCTTCGACCGCCACCATTGCGATGGCGTTTCCACGGACTCTGACGAGTGCTATAGAGGGATTTGGTTTTATCGTGCCGCGAGCGGAACAGCGTCATCTACTCGCCGCAACGTGGACTTCGCTTAAGTGGCCGCATCGAGCCCCGGCAGATCAGCTCTTGGTGCGCTGCTATGTCGGTGGAGTAGGGCGGGAAGACATTCTGCAACTGGACGACGAGAAATTGACGACGAAAGTCCAAACTGAATTGTCCGCGCTGTGCGGCATTAGAGCAGAGCCGAGCTACACAGAAGTGAATCGCTGGTGGAAGGGGATGCCGCAGTATAGGCTCGGGCATCTGGAGCGATTGACAGAACTGGAGGCGGCGGTGAGCCGCTATCCCGGACTTGTTCTGACTGGAGCCGCTTATCGCGGAGTCGGTATTCCCGACTGCATTCGAGACGGAGAGATAGCAGCGGAGCGAGTCGTGCAGGATCTTTTAGGCAAGACCGATGTAGTCAGGCGATCAACCACGAAAATAGGGTGAACTTTAGGCTAGGGAAGGATAATGGCCTGCTCTGAGTAGCCCAATTCCTTAAGCGTGGACTCTAGAGCATCGACCATCGGCGGTGGGCCGCAGAGAAAGAGGCAGGTGTCAGGAGCTGGAGCGGGAAGATGCTGTCGGAGAATCTCGGAAGTCACTCGACCCGTGTCACCACTCCAGCCGAGAGGTGGTTGTTCCAACACGTGGTGGCAATGAAAGTTCGAATAGTCTCGGAGATTTCGTTCCCACTCTTGTCGGAAGATGATGTCCGATTCAGTTTTGTTGGCAAAGATCAGGAATAACTCCGCATCGATTTTGTTGATCAGAATCCAGCGAATGATGGAAATCATCGGCGTAATCCCGGTGCCTCCCGCCACAAATCCCACTCGCTTCGCCATTCCATCGACCCAATGCCCTCCGTTGTTCGGCCCACTCATCAATACCGTCTCTCCGATCCGCTGATCGTGTAGGTGTTTGGAGACGGAACCAGCCTCATAGCGCTTGACCGTCAGATCGAAGAACCCCGTCGTGCCGACAAGCGAGGAGGGAGTGTATGGCCGCTTGATCTGCTTGCCGTTGATCGCCGCATGAAGGTAGAGAAAATCGCCGGGCAACATATCCAGCGTCGCAGCGACAGGAAGCTCGAACCGGAACATCTTCGTATCATGGGTGTCCGGCTCGATTGCAACTAGCTTGTACGGAGCGGGCGTTTTGGTCCTGATGCGGGTGATGTTGTCCATGGTGACGCATTTTATGTGATCGCAATGATCGGCGCAACGCCAGAGCCTTGATTTGGACAAGGCGACTCAAAAAGTGGAGCCCACGGCTTGACGGGCATGGCTTCCTACATAGGGGGTGAATCAGAACTGATACAGAACAGTATCGGAATGGATACAGCACAATCGGTGGAGATACGTCGCCTGCCGGATGCACATACTGAATTGGATTTGAAATCATGTACTCACCCCGGCTATCCCTAAGTAGTCCAACGTGGTATAAGAATTGCGGTCAGTGGGATCTTGTCTGCTGCCGGTGAGCGGCCAGAGGCTGGTTAACCAATCTACTCGATCATGACTCGTCTCGTATGATGCAGGCACTCGACAAATCACCTTCTCGGTCTCCATCCAAGAAAAACAGCGTGACGATTCTAGTGTTTGGAGTGGTGCTTCTTGTGCTTGGATTCTATGGAATCGTGTATTGGAAACATGTTGAAACCCAGAGTCTGCACCTGCAAGAACGCAATTTTCGCGGCCTGACAGTCACCAGCCATGCGTTAGTCAAGATGGTGGCTAATTATCGGACAGTGTTCAAGTCCGTAATCGAGGGCGAACCACCCTGCGAGGCGATTCCCTGTCCGGAGGAACCTCGCCGCAAGGCCTACGAGGCGGCCTTGAAGACCCTACCGTCCCTTCAACATGTGACGATCGCAAAAGAGGACGACAAGCTGATCGACTCCGGCGTCCGGTTAATCAGGGAAGGCGGCGCCTCATCCCTCAAGTTGATTTATATTCACCAAGATCGCACAGAAAAAAAGACCCGATGGAAGATTGAAGCCGTCATCAATTTCGATACGATCATGCAGCAATTGGTGACCGAGGACATTTTTTCGGATGTATTGCTGGCGAATGGCGCGGGTCGGGTTCTGTACCATCATCAGTCCACGCGCGATCCTTCGGGATTTATATTCGAAGATGTCTCGACTCTCTTGCGGAGGGTCAACGGTCTGGAATCGAAGGATGGCGGTGCTGAGAAAGGTGGTGCTGAACGACAGGAAGATTTGGTGTCAATGCTTCCGCTCTTCAACGAGGCGCTCATCGGGGGGATATCCCATGCGATCTTCGCCCAGGCGACGGATCTGCTTGTCGATCAGGAAAGAGACCAAGTATTGATTCTCGTCGGCATCGTTCCCGTCGGACAATTTCATGCCGAGGCTCGTGCAATACCGCTCAACTATCTTCTGCTCATCGCAGGACTCTTGCTCAGCCTCTTCTTTGCGCAACCGTACGTCAAGCTGAGAACCAACATGCCTACAGAACGACTGACCTCCATTTCCGTCGCCGTTCTGATGATTTCCACGATCCTTGGGGCCGCCGTGCTGACGTTCGGCCTGGCCGATATCACGACGTACGACAATTTGGCGCAACACTTGGATAGGCAATTGACCGTTGTCTCGGAAGAAATTCGGAAACGGTTCAATGACGATGTGCAACTAGGTCTTGAGCAACTCGCGATGTTCGATCAATCCTGTCGGAACAGCGGCGAGTGTTCGGATAGCCTGAAAGGTTCAGGTCCCTATCACTTGGCGGAGCGCTTATGCATAGGGGTGAATAAGAGCGGTAAAGAGGAAGCGTATTCGTTCTTCCCGACGAAGTCAGACAATTGCTCGGAGGATCAGAACAAGCCTAGTTCGACGGAAGTCCGCTATCGTGACGTCAAGACCACGTTTTGGGTCGGATCGACTGGAGAGCTGAAGGTCCTCCGGTCACGCGAGTCCCATCCCTGGAAATATGCGAAGCTCCAAGAGCGGCAGTATGTACGTCGAATTCTGGCGAATGAAACAATTATCCGTGAACAGGATGGGCAACGGTTCTGGATTGAGCCCATCTTTTCTAGGACCACCGGGGACAATGCCGCGGTGCTTTCGATGAAAAGTGGGGCCTTTTCCGGCGGGCAACGCCCCGGGCCGCCTATCGTGTCAGCGCTGGAAGTCAAGCTGCCGTCGGTGACGGGTGTCGGCGTGCCCCCGGGAATGGGTTTTGCGGTGATCGATCAGGAAGGCAAAGTTCTATTTCACTCGGATCCACGGCGGAATCTGCGCGAGAACCTATTCGAGGAGACCGATAGGGATGGACGCCTTCGACAGGCCGTCTTTGCCCGCGCGACCACTCAATTTGCTGGGCGTTATTGGGGAAAGGATCGGCGTTTCCACATCACCCCCATTTTTCTTATGGACAAATTCATTGAAGCTCCTGATGTGTACTGGTCGCTGGTGACCTACTGGGACACGGACATACTGCAGGCGTTGAATCTTCGTGCCCTCTATTCCAGTGGCCTGTTGTTCCTCATCTATGCGGTTGTCGTAGCGAGCATTGGAATCATGGCGTGGTGGATGTATTCGCCCACGAATGCGACGGCTGTTCCATGGGTATGGCCGCAGTCCGAACATCCTCGCCGCTATCAGATCGGCATGGGGTTTCTCGTCGCCTCGTTGGTCTCGGTCGGCATTTGGTACGTTCGGCCGCACTCCTATCCAGACATGTTGTTGTGGGGATTGCTGCCGACGCTTGCTGCGGCGGCGGTGGTACTGTCCATCAGTCAGATGGATGCAGATCCTGCCGATCACAAGAAGACCGATCTGCCGCCTCGGCGGAGATATCCCCGGTTCTATGCACTGTTAGTGATGGCGGGATTGCTGGCTTTTGTGGTGATACCGGCACTCGTGATTTTTCGAGTGGCGATGGATGTGGAATGGCGGCTATTGGCCAAATTCGCCCAGTTCGACCTTGTGCGTGATCGCGCGATTCAGGCCCAAGAGGTTCAAAAATCTTATCCTTCTACGTTATTCCATGACACAAGCCACAAGGGAGAGATTCGAAAAGAGTTCTTGCGGAAGTTTTCAGGGCAGAATTTTGTGTGCGCGGATTTTCCGTTTAAAAGCAGTTGGCGGGAAGGCGAGGATCGCGACTCATCGTCCAGTCACGCAGCTCGGCGAGAGGATGAACGTCTGATTCGATGGTTGTATCACGCCATGATTGACAGGCCTCGCATCGGCCACAGCGGAACCGAGACGGACTTGTTTCTGGAAGCGCCTGAGCAATGGCACGAACCGGAATGGGGAACGCTGCGCTTCGAAACCGAGGCCCAGAGAGCCAGTTCGCCGATCGTTCTGGAATCAACGCTCCCTTCACCCATCCCGCAATGGCTCTATTCACTGTTGGTGTTCGGTGGCTTGGTTCCGTTGGCGGTGCTGCGGGTCAAGAAGATCCATGGATTCGCCGCAGTGATCTGTGTGCTGGGAGGGTCTTTTTGGTTTGGATTGGCCGGAGAGGCGCTGGCAGTTCTGGGAGTGAGCGCCTTGCTCTATGGGGCCTGTTACGTGTTGCCGACGTTTGCTGCTCAGCGTGTCCTGCTGTTGGATTTTCCGCGTCCTTCAAAGGATCCGACGGCGACAGATGAATGGCAAGGGATTGCTCAGGTGATTAAATCGGTTCAGGCCGGCAATGCACCTCGTTCATGGCCGGTGGGCTTGTCGGACCTCTTCGTCAAAGAGATGTCCGGGCTACTCAACGTACGCTCGGCCGGGATACAGGGGGTGGCCGAACTTGAGAAATCTTGTCAGCGAATCTGGACGCAGGACTTCGAAGATGATTTTGACCTCGCCAAGGAGCGACTCAATCGAGAGTTCCTAACGGTTGCCACAAACCAGTACCTACAGATGTGGGAGGAACGCACTGCGTCTCAGCGCCGATCATTATTCAACCTGGCGCGGGATGGTTTTCTGCATACAAGAAATCCTGATATCGGGCCTCTGTTGGAAAGCGGCTTGATCGTCGCGGAACTGAATTTGCGTCCGATGAACGAAAGTTTCCGGCGTTTTATCATCAGAGCAGGCGTGAAAGAGCGTCTTGATGAGGACCTCGCGCAAGAGAAGGCTAGTACGTGGTTCCAAGTGTGGAGACCCATCGGAGTCGGCTTGGTGCTCGTCATGGTATTTTTGGTGTTGACGCAGGAACAGTATCGGGCGATTACGCTCGCCTTCCTAGGTGTGCTGCCGGCGCTCTTGGGCGCCCTCTCACAAGCTCTGACTTCATCAAAAAAAGAGAAGCCTGACGTTCCCTCCTCGGCATGACTTCAAGAGGCAGAAAAGGATAAGGCAATGGCCTGAGCCATCACCGCTTGCCTTCCCCGTTCCTCTTCGATCGAGGATTGGCACCAGGCTGCACTTGAAGATTCGCAAGAACAGGCTCAGCCGCCGTAATTTTCCGTTCGATCGCTTGAGCCAACCAGTGCCGCGCCTGCCCCGTATCTTGCGCCACGCCGCGGCCATATGCGTACATAACCCCGAGGACGTACATCGCTTCCCCATTGCCGGTCTCAGCCAGGCGGTGGAGACCGGGAGAAGCTTTCTTGTACCAACTGACTGACTCCGGCGTCTGCGACCCGCTACGCCGTGCGTAATAGCGTCCGAGGCGATACTGGGCAAATGCATCGCCCCGTTCCGCTCGGCGAATGTCGACATCAGGATTGTGAGTAGATTTTGTGGTCGGCAGATTTGTTGTTGATTTCTCGTTACCTGATGGAGGTGTCACGTTGTGACCAGAGGTGTGATCGGCGTAACCGGAGGATTTTGGCTGTGAGTCTAGGTCTCGATCGTTCTGGGTTGGAAGTCGATCGGGATCGGAGGCGAGTGAAGGCGGGGGATTCTCAAGCCTGACCAGCCCTTCAGCCTGTGAAAGCGGCGTAAGGTTGAACTCGCTCTGACTGACCGGCGGCTCCGTGGCCGATTGTGGTTGGCCACATTGTTCAGGGGATTTACCGGAGGCTTGCTCCCCGGCACCAGGCGGACAGTTCGCGTTATCGTTTGAGGCGGATGGCCACAGGGGCAATGTCGATACACCCCAGATCAGCGCAACGATGAGCAAGGCCCAGCGAAGCAGCCGGCGCCTCAGGATCGTTCGATCGCTGGGCGGCACTAAGACGAGTCCAGGATAGCCTTTCTTGGCCATGCCTTCTCCCGAAGGAATCCTTGGTCGGAGTATATCAGTGTGTCAAAAAGCTGTCTCGTGCCCTGGATTTTCACCGCCGCTGTCGTGCTGCGGGAACCGCGGAGACCTAAACGTTGAGCCAAACGGCCGCCCTCTGCTGCCTTGCCATTATAGATAGCCTCTTGTCCTTCTTAACTGCAAGCTCTTATAGTGGATCGACAGGGAATGTCATTGTCACCCAGGAGGGCGAGCGAACCATGCCGTCGATCGAAAGTGCTTTCGCCATTGTGGACATCAACGGTCCATTTCGTGAGCCACGTGAGCAAGTCTTTTCTTACGATTATTCGATTCAACGATCCACGTGGGCGACGCCGCATGGCGTGCGCGTGAAGGTGTCAATACCGGATGAACTGGAGGTGCTGAAACGTCGCCTCCTCGGGATGGTTGTCGGCTCGCCGGGCCAACAACTGGTGGTGAGCAACATCCTCTCAAAAACGATTGCCGCCTGGAAGATGCGGGTGGCTGAAGAGGAGGGAATGCTGACGGAACGACGTGACGTGATGCTGGCACCATTTATCGGGTCACTCGCCCATCTGTTCCCGAAGCTAGAGGTGTTGTTTGAGGCGAATCAATCGGCGATCCGGGAAGAAGTGAGGAGACGCACAGGCATCTGACTCTTTGAAGGAAAAGACGTGAGCCGGATCCCTCAGAAGATTCTTCGGTAGTGTTTCGAGCGGACGCCTGATTCGTCCGCGAAACCGAGCGATCCCTTGTCGGGACTGCCGGTATCATTCAAGTCGATGCGGTAGTGGCCGCGGATTTGCTCCATGGCCACCTCGAAGGGAACGGCGTTCGGGTAGAGCGTGCCGGGGGCATGGGCACCACGGGCCAATGTACGGATCGTATCCTCTCCCGCGAACTGCTTATCTGAGAAGATGAAAATGTCCGCGACGGCGTGATCGCCGAGTTTGTGACCAGGTGTGGTCGATGGGAGCTGTTCACCGAGTGTACCGTCCAGCCGTGCTTGTTTGAGGCGTTTCAAGAGACCGACGACCTGACTATCCGTCGCTTGAGAAGGAACGACCAACCCGAGGGTGTTCATGTCCAGGATGGTCGTCTGGACTTTGAACATGACAGGCGCCGCTTCCGGATCCTCGATGACCGGGACATTGGGACCTTCAGTGCCGGTCACCTGTTTGTTCTTCGAACTGGGGACGATCAGAGCGACGAACAACCACAGTCCGATGAGGATCCCCAATACCACCAACAGCGGATGGGCGCCGGCACGTTTTCCCTCTTCGTAGGGCTCTTGCTTCTTCGTCATGGCGCGCGATCTCTAAGTTACGGTGTGGAGTCCGGCTGCGAGTGACCCAACTGCCGCTTGGCTTCCTCCCAAAGCTCGTCCATTTCGGCCAGCGGCATCTCTGGTAGTGACCGTCCTTTTTCCGCAGCTTGTGCCTCCACGAGGTGGAACCGATCGATGAAACGGTTCGTGGCTCGGCGCAGCGCATCTTCAGGATTTGCCTTGAGAAAGCGCGCGAGGTTGACCAGGGAAAACAGAAGATCACCCAACTCGTTCTCAGTCTCCTCATTGACATCGGTCCGGTTGGACTCGGATTTCGTCCTAGTCGGTCGTGACGCCAGCGCCTCGCGCAGTTCACCGATTTCTTCAGCCACCTTGGCGAAGATCTGTTCCAGGCCGGCCTCGCTCTGCGGCCAATCGAAGCCGACTCGGGCTGCTCTTGCTTGAATTTGATAGGCCCGCAACAATGCCGGCAAGGTCTTCGGCACTCCATCAAGAGCGGACTGTTTCGTGCCGGTAGCTTCCCGTTCGGCACGTTTGATCTCCTCCCATTGACTCAAGACCTGTTCGCTGTTCGAGACATTCCTTGATTGGTCACCGTTGCCGAACACATGGGGATGTCTGCGGATCAACTTCGTGGCGAGCGTATCGAGAACATCCTCGATGGTAAACGATCCGGTTTCCGAGGCGATCTGGCTGTGAAAAATGACCTGTAAAAGAACGTCGCCAAGTTCTTCCCGCAGTTTCTGCTTGTCACGCTGGTCGATTGTCTCGAGGACTTCATAGGCTTCCTCCAGCAGGTAAGGTTTCAGCGATTCGTGCGTCTGCTTCCGATCCCAAGGGCATCCGCCTTGAGCACGAAGCGCCGCCATGATCTCAATCACTTTGGTAAATCGGGTCGACATTGACTGTGGACCTATCCAAACGTTTAGGAGCCTGTCCGACATCGACCTTTCTACTGCGGCGAACGATGTGCCAGCATCTGCGTCGTTCTCGGCCACAAAAAATCCTCAACGTATTCCAGTGAATACGCTTCCGGTATTTCGTGGCCTGTGGCCTAGCATCTGCCAGCACCTCCTTCACCTCGTCACGAAGGTAATGTCGGACAAGCTCCTGGAGAAAGATGAAGGTTCTTGCCACTCTATACTGAGAACGGCTGCCGCTTCAATGGCGGCTATGTAGAGGAGGCCTTGACGGTGGGCATGAGGAGGCTGAAAATGTGCTGGTTTTGTTCTTGTTTCTTATAAACAGCGCGTACGACGGAGACGATGATGCCGACCGATCCGATTCGCATTAAGCCCTGGGGAGGCGAGAAGGCTGATTGTGCAGCTCCCGTATTTTCCCGATCATGTGGCGAAGATCAAGTCAGTGGCTGGCCGCGTCCCGAACCAGCGGCTGCACCGGACAGCCGCTGAACAACCTCCGGTTGCTCCGCGCCTGCCGGTGAGCCGCGGGGCCGTTAGCCTAAAGATGACAGGACTGGCGCAGGGGTGGGCGTTCCGGTATTATCGCAGCGAGGTATCGCCATGAAGCATGCGTCAATACACGAACCTCCAGGGTTCAGCAAGTTATCGAAGGCGGAGCAGATTCGCTATTTGCAGGCGCTCTGGGACCGCATTGCAGAGAGTCCAGGCGAGCTTCCAGTGCCGGAGAGCCACATCGACCTGGCAGAGCAACGGCTCGCTGACTACCGCCGTAACCCCACGCGGGCTCGGTCGGCACACGATGTCCTTAAACGCCTTGGCAAGAAGCGTCGGTGATCGAGCACCGTCTGGTTTCTGAGCCGCAAGCCGATCGTGATATCGAGGCGACCTTCCACTGGTACGAGAACGAACAGCCAGGATTGGGGTTGCAGTTCCTCGACGAACTGCGTGCCAGCTACGACCGGATCGTTGAGGGTCCACTCAAGTACCAAGAACTCAGGTCTGGTATTCGCCGGGCGCTGCTCAGACGCTTTCCGTATGCCATCTACTTTACCGTCGACGGTGACGTCATTGTGGTACTGGCCGTGCTCCACGCGAGACGTGATCCAGCGGAGTGGCAGCGGCGCAGAGGCTAACTTGGCGCTCAATCAGGACGGCGCGCAGGCGTGCCGCCTGTTAACTCGGCGTTCGGCGTAAGTAAGAATGGCCAAGACAACAAACAAGGTAGAGTGTCTTCATTGCGGTGCAGTGCTTCGCGATGGCAATACATCGCCGTGTCCGGAGTGCGGTAAGAATGGGCGCAGAATTTTGGTTGACGTAGCAGGAGAAATCGACGTTGCCGGGCACGTGACCTGGGAGAAGAGACGAGAATTCTACGAACGAAGACCATTGGCTCTCGTCAGTGTGATCGCCCTCACCGTTGGCGCACCATTTCTCGGTTTGGTGCTCGTTGGATGGGCTGGGGTGATCGCCGGCTTGATGCTGGGTGCTGTCGCATATTGGATAGGACCGCTTGCGATCACGAAGGTCAGAGAAATTGAACGCGGTGGGTGATTTCGCGCAACAATCTGTTCCAGCCACCGCCGCGAAGACGCGGCGCCGGTTGAACGGAGGTGTTAGGCGCCACGTGCAACACGAGATCGAGACGACGATCGCAATCGCTGCAACTCCTGAGCAAGTATGGTCCGTGCTGCTCGACTTCGCGCGCTATCCAGAGTGGAATCCATTCGTTCGGTCGATCGAAGGGCAGCCATCCGAGGGTTCTTCGATCAAGGTCACGCTCTCTTCCCCAGAGGGCAAGACAATGATCTTCACGCCCATCGTTCTTCGTCACCATCCGGGTCGCGAGTTCCGGTGGAAGGGCAAGTTCTTGCTTTCGGGCATATTCGATGGAGAGCACTACTTCTGCCTCTCCGAGGATCGCGAAGGATCAACGCAACTCACGCATGGTGAGCGCTTCAGTGGTCTGCTCGTGCCGCTCTTGCGTGGCAGGCTTGACCGAGACACCAAGGCGGGGTTTGAAGCAATGAACACTGCGCTCAAACACAGGCTCGAGAGGCGTGACGCCTAACCCTTCGTTGTACCAGCGGCTGCACCGGACAGCCGCTGCACATCATCCGGTTGCTCCGTGCCTGCCGGTGAGCCTCGGGCTGTTCGGTCTTGTTGCGTGATGCGCAACATGCTATATTTGACATGTGATTCAATCATTCCGGCACAAAGGGCTCAAGAAGTTCTTTGAGTCGGGGAGCGTCGCTGGCATTCAACCGCACCATGCCAATCGCCTGCGCATGCTGTTAGCTGCCTTGGACACGGCGCTGTCCATTGAGGACATGGACGTTCCAGGCTTTCGGCTCCATCCCTTGAAGGGATCGGAGCGCGGTCGATGGTCGGTGTGGATAAATGGAAACTGGCGCTTAACGTTTACGGTCAGAGACGGACACGCCTACGTCTTAGATTATGAGGACTACCACTAATGGCTATGCACAATCCTCCCCATCCCGGTGAGTTTATTATTCAGGTCTATCTGGATCCCAACAACCTGAGCGGCCGCGAACTGGCCGGGAAGCTCGGTGTGGCGGCGTCAACGCTGAATCGCATTCTTACGGGAACCAGCCGTATCAGCCCCGAAATGGCGCTACGCCTTTCCAAGGCCTTGGGCCGTTCTCCGGAGAGTTGGCTGGCCATGCAGTACAACTATGACCTCTGGCATGCCAAGCAGCATGTGAAACTAGGCAAGGTCGGAAAAGTCCGCCTCACAGCGGCCTGATCAGCGCATCCAATGGAATTGGGGTCAGGATGTCATGGCTCTACCTTAAGCATATTGTGCTCGCGCCCGGATGATGGCGGCACGTGCAACATGCCGAGGGACCGTCAGAAGCGCATGGTTTTTGGGTCTTCGTTTGATCGCGTGCGGCTCGATGCGTCCGGGGCGAATCGGCACACGCAGGGCG
>PHGD01000152.1 GCA_011090425.1 Nitrospira sp. LK70
TCAAACTGAAGTGGCAGGTCGCGTCCTGGTCACGACGCTGACCGATGCACGCAGCGTGAAGCCGCTTGAGCTGGATGCGCTGTACCGCCAGCGCTGGCAGGTCGAGGTCGATCTGCGTGCCATCAAGGCGGTGATGGGGATGGACATCTTGCGCGCGAAATCACCCCGCATGATCGACAAGGAGATTGGCGTCCATCTCCTGGCCTACAACTTGGTGCGTGGCCTCATGGCGCGCGCTGCCGCCGGCGCCCACGTCCTCGCACGAGCCCTGAGTTTCAAGGGAACCCTCCAACTGCTCGTGACGTTTCACCACCATCTGCGCTGGCCCGCAGGCAGGTCTGTCGACAGCCTGCATGCGCGCCTTCTCGACGCAATCCGCGCACTCACAGTGCCACTTCGACCAGGACGCATCGAACCCCGCGCCATCAAACGAAGGCCGAAAAACCATGCCCTGTCGACCGTCCCTCGCTCTGTGGCGCGTGCCGCGATCATCCATGCACGGCAGGCGTATGCTTAAGGTAGTGCCATGAGGGCCGGACACCATTACTGGGATGTCGCATCAATAATGGGTGACCGTCCAATCAGACCCTCACGATGGTCAATATTGAAATGATGGTTGGTTCGAAGGTGTCGGGCGGAGCGCTTCACGGATGATGGAAGCGTCCCGGCGGCAAGCGAATGCTGGGTGATTCATGTGTCTGTTTTACCGGAGTTTTCCAACCGATTCCCTGTCGCTTAGTTCAAGTATTGATTCATTTGTCCCGGCCGTGGCGCAGGATGCTAACAATGCCGACGACGATGATCACGGCTGCGACCATCCCATACCAAGGCAGGATGGCCCATGGATCGCTGTGCTTGACGTAGCTCACGATCCAATGACCGGCAAATATAAGGCCCAACACGATCAGCGCTGCAACAACGAGGCTTCCTTCACGCTGCGACTTATCAGCGGGCATGTGTCAGCTCTTTAGAATCCGCATTGCAGTCTTATAGCTTCGATCCCACCAACAGCTTGCAGGAATACAGGGGAGAAGTCGACGTCGCTCGTTGATTGAAACGTCTGACCACTTGTGCGCTGAGCAAATTCGTTCATCGTACACAAGACGGTTGAGCGCTGGTGAATCTGGTCATCGATGAAGCGTGCCTGTCGGGAGAACCCCCTGATAGCTTGCATCGCCGTCATCATGAATCATGGGTTTGCTCGAGGATCTGGGGCGGTCATGAGAGATCGAACGGCTTTCGTCACCATACTTCTGCCGACTGAAGCGGGACAGCGTTGGGCCAGATCGCCATGCCGTCTGCATACTATATCGCCTTCCCAAGATCGGCAACCTCATCGACACGCGGCTCTTCTACAGCAGTTGCCGTCGCGTCGTCAAGCAGGGCGTGGGTGCGAACGCGATAACGGGCGACCCGACGGTGGGGGAACCTCCGATAAAACGATCCCTGACGATCTCGGTCCGATGCTAATTGCCCTGGTTGACCAACCCAGAAACAGATTGCTCAGTACACAGGTGAATGAATCAGACGCTCCTTAAATCTGGTACGTTGAGACAGTTGAATATATTCCCGTCCGGAGTTCATCTACAGTGAGCAGGTCATGGTTCGAGGAGTGGAATCAGCGATTGGTGACCCTGTGTAGAGGCCAAATCCACCGGGCGCTCGCCTGATGACAGTCTGGCATTCTTGTCCGCTCCATGCTGGAGCAGGAGGATGATAATCTTCCGATCACCTCGATAGGCCCCGATATGCAGAAGTGTCACTCCCCCTATTCGCGCCTGGGCGTTCACATCCGCTCCATTATCCAAGAGGAGCGCCACCACATCCCGTTGTCCTTCTTGTGTCGCGATGAAAATCGGCGTGCCCCCATCCTGCCTTGCGTGATCCATTGCGGCGCCCTGTCTTAGTAAGAGTGCCGCGACGTCCCGATGACCATGCTTTGCCGCGAGGAAGAGCGGTGTGACCCCCCGCTCATCGGCTGCTTGAACGTTGACCCCCTGCCCGAGGAATGTCTCCACCCGCAGGAAATTCCCCTCCGCAGCGGCCTGCCGGAGCTTCTCTTCCGGCGCAGTGGCACAGCCACTGATGAAAATGAGTGTGAGTACAGAGAGGACGAGCCTCCAATTGCGAGTTATAAATCTTGCCATGCGGCACCTTATGCAAGGAATAGTCGGCAAGAGTTAGGCGCGGTGGGCCTCGAGATGGTCCATCCTGGCCTTGAGCGTGGTGATGTCCGTTTCGAGTGTGCGGATTCGTTGGTCAAGTTGCGAGAAAGAAAGCCGCATGAGGGCGCGCATTTCTTTGAATTCATCTCGGAATTCGTCTCGGATCTCCTGCAATTCGTGCCGAATGCTCGAATGGCCCTCAGCGATTTGGCGAATGTTACTTTGGAGGGCTTCGGCGACTACGCCGAAGTGTCGCTTGATTTCTTCCACCTGTGCATCAGTCATGGTGCGTTTCTATAGTCTGAATGACCGGAAAAAGCAACGATGCGGGGAGTCACAATCCTCGATCAGGGACAGAAGGAAGCTGCTGAATGATTTTTGTCAACCGCTCAAACTGTTCTGGAGAGATGGAGGCAAATTCGATTCCAAATTCTTGACCGGAGACCCAACGGACGACCGCCTGTTCGACGTCGATGGTCGTCATGGGTTCCGGGACATCGATGGAAAGCTTCATACGTATCCCAACCAGTACGGGGATGAAGCTTTGGACTCGACAGCCTCGGATAGACAGGTCTATGGCTGTTCCTGTCCCTTCCGGAATTTCCGGCGTTGATAAGGTGCTTCGAAAATGCACAGGGTATCTGGCGCAGCGACGCTGATACATAAGGCCCCTCCTTTGTACGGAATTGCCTTTAGAACAGCCTAAGCCACGAATCGCCGTATCGACGGGCATCCGCGAAGGGACGCATCAATTTCGATTAGTAAGGTAATGAATGAACTGGAAAATACTCTTCTATCGTCGAAAATACAACATGCACCTGGCAGTGAAGAGCTGGGGATGTCGAAGTTGGTGAGGGAGGGGCAACTGATGAATGGCTATTCTCGGGTCCTTCTTCGAAACTGCTTCGTCCGTTCCTCATACACAGATCATTCCTGCCATATGCATGGTTCTGACCGAAGCGCCCCGACCGAACGCACTCGAATCCCAGAGGCCGTGCGAAACAAAGTCCATGAGATCCTTCCCTGCGTGTACGGATAATATTGTACTCGGTCGAGTTTCGCGGTCCATTGAAGGCCTCGCTCAGGAGCAGTCGGATTGATCGCCCCTCATCACGATAGAAAGGACCCTGGCGGTTTTCTGCGACTGATCTTGGTGTGGGCCGAATGAAGAACATCTTCGGCAGTTCTCTGGTTGTCGCCTGCGCGTTGCCAATGACGTATTCCATGCGCAGTCCTGGAGAAGACCAAGACCTCATCGAAACTCATGGAGTGCATTGTATGGTCTTGGTACAGAGCGAGGAGGTCTTCGCTACTCAGCGGAAGAGCATCTCGCAGGCGCATTCGGTGGCTTGTGCCATGGCCGTGAGTTGTCGTCGAATCGTTTGATCTTCGGTCCGTGCAAATCGCGCCAAATTCACTAATTCCGGATACTCCAGCGATGTTGCCTCTTCAGATTCGATCAGATCGAGCGCGCTCTCCAAGACATCCAACATTACTCCGTTGGATGACCGGACCAATGTACGGGTAGCTGCATCGCGATCGAGGTCACGGCGGCGCCCCGGCATATCGAGATGGGTATCAAACAACAATCCCCGCAAGACGTTCCATGGCGCATGCTTTCCGAAATTCCGTCCCTCGAATGCCATCAAGCAGAAGTCCCACAGCAGGTCGACGCGTGGATCGAGGAACCGATATTCGGCCTCCAACGACGATCCGTTGAGCCGGCCTTCTTCTCGCAACCGCTTTTCGATGGGTGTCCCCACGTATGGCAAGGTCCGGCAAAATCCTGCCACGGCCCAGCCGTCTTCGGTGAAGGTTCGCAGGAATTCCATGTTGTTGCGCGCCGTCTGCAGGGTGGACCAGGGCTCCAGCAGCATGAATCCAAAGTCGAAGCTTATGTCCAGCTCGCGCAGAATCGCTCCTGCACGAAGATGGACATCCGGTTTCACATGCTTGTTGAGCGAGGCAAGGCTCGCTTCATCTCCGCCTTCAACTCCCATATAGACGTGGCATAGTCCCGCGGCGACAAGAGACGCCAACAGATCTGTCTTGATTTCGTCCGATCGGCAGGCGATCTTCCAACGCATCTCTTGCTCCAACCCGCGACGAACAATTTCGCTGGCCACACCTTTGGCCCATGCCTTGGCCTCCGTGCCACCGGCGAGAAAGTCATCGTCCTGAAACAGAATCAGTCTGACGTCACGCTCTCGCACCAAATGTTCCACTTCATCCACGACTTTAGTCATCTGCGTCGATAGGTCTCAATGGCCAGGGCTTACAGAATGTGCCGGGGGAGTTCGTGTGTGACGATTTTCTGAGAGCGATGGTATTCGAGCGTGGACGTTCATCGAAGGAAAAGCAAGGGGCAGCCCCTGTTCTGCGGTTTGGCCATACATAGTTCAAAGTCCAACCCTCACTCATCAATTTCTGTTTTGAGGGCAACTGCACTGGCTTGACATCGGAAAGTTGTTCTCTTACCATCAGCGTACTTGGTTGGTTTCTGGCCCGAGTCGATATGAGCACTGTGTTTCGGGGCAAACTGTCCATCGGCCTCGCGATCATCCTGCTGTACTTAAGTGGTGTGGTCGCTGCACAGAGTGCCGAGCATACGGTTCACCATGCACATCATCAGGCGGCGATGCATGCCAGCCTGCTCTGCTCGTGGCTCTGCGCCGCAGGGCAGGCGATTGAGGTTTCGGCTGTTGATTTACAGGCCCATCAGAAGCCCCTCATCCCGACGGATCTTCACAGTGCTCAGAACCCCGTTGAGCATGTCGCCTCGATTTTCCTCAGTCGTGCCCCTCCTTCACCCCGCGCATAATTGCAAAGTTTCGGTGTGACTAAGCCGGGTTGACTCTCCTCCAGGTGACGCCGGTGCGCTGTGCGGTGCAATCGCGCTGGATCGGTCTTGTAGTTACCAGGCAGAGACCGTCCAACGAACAGGCACGGAAGATAAAGATGTACCGACATACAGTGATCGTGCTGATGCTCATCTGTGCCTGGGCTTGGCCTGTGGAGGTACGGGGACACGGATTCGCGGGCAAACGCCTGTTTCCTCAGACTATGTTATTCGATGACCCGGCACCGCTTGATGAGCTCAATTTGTTTTTCGGGCATGCCAAAACGCCTGATGGACTCACGAGCAGTTATGAACTCGACGTAGCCAAACGGATTACACCATGGTGGAGTGTGGGGTTCACCCAGGAATTCGACCAAATTTCTTTTGACTCCGGCTCTACAAGCGGCTTTCAAAACTGGGCTCCTCACACCAAAGGCACCTTTTTGGTCAGTGAGCGCCATGAAACACTGATTTCCTGGGGGTTGGATTGGGACATCGGCGGTATCGGCAGTCACGCGGTCGGGGCCTCCACGCAATCGACGCTGACGCCGCAATTGCTTTTTGGTAAAGGCTTTGGTGATCTGCCTCGATCGCTCAGGTGGCTTCAGCCCTTCGCCATCACGGGGTATGTGGCCCCTAGCTTTCCGCTCCAACAGGATCCTATCCAAACCTTACAATCCGGTTTCACCTTGCAATACAGCCTCCAATACCTGAACAACTTTGTGCGGGATTTGGGGTTCCAGGGGTTCTCGAGGACCCTGGTCAGGGGACTGGTGCCGGTTGTTGAAGGCGTGTTCACCAATTGCCTGAACCAAGGCGGCGTGGTCGGGGGTGCCGGCTGTGGAGTGGTCGGCTTCATCAACCCGGGATTCTTCTGGTATCTTCCTCACCCCTTTGAGGGGAAGGGGTACGCAATGGGGCAAATCGGAGTGGAGGCGTCAATCCCGATCAACGCGCTCAGTGGCCAGAGCGTGGGGGTCTCTGCCATGTTGGGCACCTATCTGGATGATCTCTTTCCCACGAGCCTCGGCGCGCCATTATTTGGCGAACTGTTTACCACGAAAACGAAGTCTACTTACGGTAACCCCATATTTGGTCAGTAGAAGAGGAGGATGTACGATGCTGCGACCGCTCATCATGCTTGCAATTCTGTTCACATGGTTGTCCCCTCACCCCGTAGGGGCCCATGCTTTCGTGGATCATGCGGAGCCTCGTGTCGGCCAACAAGTCGTCATCTCACCGTCAGTTGTACAGGTCTGGTTTGATCAGAGGTTGGTCGGGGGTCGAATCAGAATTGAGAATGCTGCGGGGCAAGAAATTGTCAGCAGCACCAACTGCCTCTCGCCCCATGACAAGTATTTACTGGAGATTGCGATTCCCCAGCCTCTCCCAGACGGGGACTATCATGTCTACTATGAGGCTGACGATGTTCACACACATACCACCCCAGGTGATCACTTTTTTTCAGTGGAATCCGAGGAGGCTATGGCAAAACCCGTGACCTTGGCCAAGTAGCGGCTCAAGGGCAGTGCGAGGAAAGCCTCGCACGGAAAACTCAGTAAATTCAAGGAGCGCCGTTCGTCCTGAGGCTCTCGAAGGATGAACGGAGGGTTTTTCCTCAGCCTGCTAGAGGCCGTCGCGGCCGCAGTTCGCAGCATCGTCGGCTAATGCCGACTAGGTGTCTTCTTTCGTGCACTCACGCCTCTTTCCCGTTTGGTCTGCGGCTGATCATAAGAAAATCTTGATGCACCGGGATGCGGTACCTCCCGTCTTGCGTAGCGAAGTGGGTCCGAACGTAGGCTTCCACGTCGTGCCTGGTGGGTGCATCTGTGATCTCCACCAAGTTGAGCATAAATTCCGCAACGGCGCAGGCCTTGTTCAGATCCGGTGTGTCGACATGCGCAGGATCCAGCGTGACCGTGACATCATACTGGTCCGGGTGCTT
>PHGD01000051.1 GCA_011090425.1 Nitrospira sp. LK70
GCCTTCGCCGCATAGGTAAAGGCGGTGTCCCAGGAGACCCGCAGCATGTCGTCCAAGAAGCGGCTGTCGAACTTGTACTTGCGTTTGGATTCCGGCGTCAGCTCCGGCGAGCCGTCATCCATCCACTGTTTCCACCCCTTCCGCATCAAGGGCCCCTTCAAGCGATAGGGGCCATAGACCCGGCGATGGAAGGTAAACCCCTTCAGGCACATCCGGGGGTTGTGGGCAAAGGTCCCGCGATTCCCGTACAGGTCTTCATACGTTTGGTGGTCGTAGTTCTGTTCCACCCGCATGACGACGCCGTTCCGCACAAAGGCTCGGATGCGGCAGGCATGCGTGTCGTTCGGAGAGCAGACCCACGTAAAGGAGGAATCGTACCGGTATTGATCATGATAGACCCGCTCCCACGAGCGGTCCGGATAATCCCCCAAGGGATTGCCGACTTCGATCACCGGCTGCAGGGCCGTCAAGGCCAGAACCTTGTCCGCCACGGCGGCAGCCGCGACGGTGCCAGCAGAGGCTTTCAAGAACTGTCTACGCGAGATAATCATGTGCGCTACCTCCCTTCAGTTCAGTAAAGATCAACATCCTTGTCTTTTTTGTGACTTCATCCCATTATCCGGAGCTCGACGCTGGATCAATAAACATGCATTCACGCTTTACCTGGCGTCTGCTCGATGACGAGTTTGGTACGGTCATAACCCTTAGGGTGGATTCAGACAACATGCTTTCTTCGCCGATCATGAACGAGCCCTGCCAGAGTACTGTCTCACGCCTCGCACAGGAGCTAGGTGAAGCCCCAGCCAACTTGTCGTCACTCAGGAAACTCACAGATCGAAAAGTAGGTCAAAAAACTGTCCACTCAATTTATCAGCGTTGTTGAGATGCAACTTTCACGATGATGTAGTGTAGCGGAGTGGTAGTGGAAGGAGAGAAAGAAAGACTACCGGCTGTGTTTGCAGAAATTACGAGGTTTCAGTGAGGCAAGTACCGTAGTGCCGACAGAGGAATCACGCGGTTGTGACTAAGCCATGTGCCATGGCGTATTTGACCAGTTCCATCGTGGTGTGGACGTTGAGTTGTTCCATGATCTTGGTCTTATGAAATTCTACGGTACGGTGAGAGATCTTCAACTGGTCGGCGATTTCTTTGGCAGACAATCCTTCTGCAACCAATTGCAGAATCTCGTGTTGCCTCGTCGTCAAGTCCTCAATCGTGGCTAAACGGTGCTGTGATGGTTTCAGGAAAGAGGCCATGACTTCTTTCGTAATGAGCGGAGTCACATAGAACTTGTCGTTCATCACGGACTGAACCGCCTGCATCAACTCGGTGGCCGCCGATCGTTTCAGTAAGTAGCCTGATGCTCCTGCTCTGAATGCTGCGTTGACGTAAGCCAGGTCGGCGTGCATCGTGACGAAAATCAGTTTCACTTCGGGGATCTGCTTCTTGAGCTTCTTTGCCGCCTCGATGCCGTTCAGCCGGGGCATTGAAATGTCCAGTACCACGATGTCCGGTCGGAGATTGAGCGTGTCTTCGATCAAGGCGCGACCGTCTTCTACGGCGCCTACCACGTCGCAATGGTCCTCCAGCAATTTCTTGAATCCCTCGAGCACAAAGGTATGGTCGTCAGCTATAAGAACTCGTGGCTTCTTCATGGAGCGCTCCAGAGAGTGGAATGTGCACAATGATGTGTGTGCCTCGGCCTAGTTCGGACTGGATGTCCAATCGACCTCGCACGGACCGCACCCTCTCTCGCATATTGACGAGACCCAACCCGGGATGGCGAGCCCGAATGTCCTTGAGATCGAAGCCGACACCCGTATCATAGATCGACAGCGTAATCTCTTGGTCGTCACAGGTCAACTCAAGCTCCACGCGTGCGGCGCGGGCATGTTTCAGGATGTTGGCAAGACTCTCCTGCGCCACTCGATAGAGACAACTGGCAATATCGCGCGGCAAAGGATCGGTTACTTCTTGCTGTACGATGACGGTTTTAATCCCGGTCTTCTCCGACCATTCATCGGCCATGTGTTTGAGCGCCGCAGTCAGACCAAGGTCGTCCAGGATGGAGGGATGAAATTGGTAGGCCATACGACGGACATCATCGGAAATCCTCACCAACCGTTGATTGAGGGATTGGATCGTCTCCTTCGCTTGGATGGTCAGTGTCGATGGGTCGGACAACATATTCGTCATCTCGATTGCCAGCAGAGCCAGCCGCTGATTTACATCGTCGTGAAGTTCGCGTGCAATGCGCCGGCGTTCCTCTTCTTGGGCCGCCATCAGCTCGGTGGTGAGCGACTGGAGCTGTCGTTCAGTTCTCAATCGGTCCGTGATGTCTCGCACGATCACTGTAAACGTCGTCCGCTCGCCGAGGCTCAATTTTGAGATGCTCGCTTCCGCAGGGAACTCACTGCCATCCTTTTTCAAGCCGACCATTTCACGTCGCTGTGCCATCCGATGAGCCGATTCAGAGTCATGGACAAACACGTTGATGTAGGAAGGATGATCAATCCGAAACCGTTCGGGTAGCAGCAGGTCGATCCGGTTCCCCAGCACTTCCTCCGGGTCGTAGCCGAACAGTTTCACCGCTCCTTGGTTAAAGAGCGTGATCGATCGATCGTCTGCGGTGACGATGATGGCGTCTTCGGCGAGGTCTAAGATGTCGGCAAGCCGCCCCTGCGAGAGACGTAGCGCCTGTTCAGTCTGAACGCGTTCAGTGATTTGCGTGACCAAGGTCCGATTCACGATGGCGAGTTCCTGAGTCCTTTTAGTGACCTTGTGTTCGAGATCTTCGTTCGCCTTCTGCAGTGCCGTTTCCGCCTGGCGCCGTTTCCAGGCAAACCAGACCAGGACCCACAAAGCCACAGTCGTGATGGCCCGGTTTCCCATCTGGACCCATCGCGGCAAATCGACAAACCACGGATCCCCAAGTCCTCCAACCACAGTGAGGATCGTTCCGGTTCCGGCGGCTAGGGACGGAAGCCATGAAAAACGTGACGCCGTGGCGATCAAAACCACAATGACATAGAGCGCATGGTCGGCGAAGGCCGTAGGCGTGTAGATGTCGAAGCTGAATAACCCAATGAAGAGCAGGATCGTGGAGGCGATCAGGAGAGTTTCTCTGAATTGAATAAGGATGCGCATGCTATCGCCATGAGCGATTGAAACGATGACTTGTTCGGTTCTCAGGTGGGTTGCGGTTGTCGCTAAGGTTATCGAGGATAGTTGCCTCGCGTCAATATGGGTTGGGTCGATAGGCTGGACAGTCACAATCGCGACGGTCCAGGAGCCGTGAGGTGCCCTCAGTCACCAGACTTCGCAAAAACCTGGAAATGTCGGCGGTCGATGAGATCGTAATCGGCTATAGTTCGGTCGGCTTGCTTCGCTTATTCCGATGGAGGTATCATCCACCTGTATCTCGCCTTTATCCCGCCTGTCTAGAGGAGGTGTTATGTCCACGCGCACCGCTTCCGCAAAACAACGGATTTCACTCGATCGTAGTATCGAACGCATGCGCAAACAGCTGGCTGAACTGGCCACGTTCCTGGGCAAGGGCACACCGAGCCGTAACTTGGAAGAGTTCGATCTGGACACGGAGCGATTGATCGGCGATCTCCTTGGGCAGACTTCCGATCTTCTCCATGCCTACGAATATGCTGAACTGGGTGAAGCGGCCGGCCTTGTGAACATGACGGACGAAGCTCCAGAAAGCGCCGGAATGGACGGTCAACGGTACAGCTTGCTTCAGCGGAGTCGGGTATTGGAAAGCTGCATCTCGGAATTGGAAGCCCGCCGCGCGGCCGAACCCAAGGGAGGGAAGGCCAGTCGGCGGACCCTGATCGGACCTCAAGTGGTGGAACACATGACGCCCGAGATCCAGAGTCTCTCGCAAGAAGCCAGCCTACGAGAGGCGGGGCTGGTGATGCAGAAATGGAAGCTGGGCTCGCTGCTTCTGACCGATGATCAATCGTACGTGGGGTTCATCACGGATTCGATCCTTGCGCGGGCAGTGGTCGCCAACGGCGTCGATGCGAATACCACGCCGGCCAAAGCCTGCATGCGCAAACCGGTGGTGGCCATTGCAGGCGATCGTCCGATTATCGATGCCGTGCGTCTCATGAAGGAGCAGGCCACCCGGCATGTCGCTGTCACGCAAGACGGACAGATCATCGGCGTCATCTCGGTCTCCAATATTCTGCGGTACTACTCTGGTGTCGTCTAACATGTAGACCCGCAATGACTGACGTGCAATGCCCAGAAGACACAGGTTTTTGAGATACCTCTACACTCATTCCATGATTCTTGTCGGGAGGTGAACCGATGGGGCCGACCAAAGTGATTATAAAAGACGGCGGGCTGTACGATGCAGTATCCGACAAACTGATCAAAGATGGTTTTGCGAATCGCCGCGAGCTGGAGGACTACGTGAACCATCATTACCTCGTCTTGCCGGTCATCGACAATGCAGGACGACCATGGCAGCTTGACGGAAAACCGGTGTACTGTCTGCACGGTGTGCAATACGAGACGGTGGATGATCAGAAGGTTCACCTCGCCCGCTGCCCGGATTGCGGCGGGATGGGGATACGTTCCGATGAATTTACGGTGGAATCGGACTGCATCCGGTGCACAGTCTGCGGAAACGAGTTCGATACCAGGCTCGAAATGATGGAGACGTGACCAAGAATTGCCTGGCTTTCATCTCTGTTCACGGAACCCGAGAACGACCGGATCTCAACTCTCCGTCTTCGCAAAGATCTGGAAGTGCTGACGATCGATGAGATCGTAATCACCTACCAGGAGATAGCCTGCGTCCTCCATTTCGCGCCGGACCTCTTCTTTCTCGACTCTGTGATCGAATAGGTCGGGAACGAATCCACGAGGATACAAATCCAGAATCGCGACGCGACCGCCTGGCCGTAGCGATGAGGCAAGAGACCGAAAATAGGCGACGCGGTCATCCATTTGGTGGTACGTATTGCAACTGAACACCAGGTCGACGGGCTCTGGAAGTCTTGGATCGTGCGGTTCGGCCCGGACCGGTCGGACATTCGGGGTCCCTCGGGCAGCCATTTCCTTGAAGATCATGTTAATGGCTATCTCCTCGATATCGACCGCATAGACCGTTCCTCGCGGCCCGACTGCCTTGGCGAGATGCCAGGTAAAGTACCCTCCACCGGCACCCAAGTCTGCAACGCGCGATCCCCGCACGATGGCCAGCTTTTCAACGACTCCTTGAGGTTTCTGCCAGACGTCCCGCGAAGGATCGTTCATGCGTTGATAGGTCCGCTCGGCACAACCGGTGAGAGAGAGCATGACGATCAATAACGCGCTGAAAAACTTGCGTGGCAATCCGTGGTGCATAGCCTTTTCCGTTCTCGATACCTGTGTTTCGGTCGGTCAAGTCGGATGACTGGGATGACGACGATCTCCAAAACGGGATGTTTGGTGAATACGTCGCCGAGCGATGTTCGGTCGCTGTCCTGTGACATCGGGATCGGTTCAGGGTTTTCCGGTCTCGTGAGACCCTTTCGAGTTATTCTCGGTGGCCCCCGCGACCGCGACGAGAACACCATCGCGGAGCTTAAAGGAGCCCACCGCAGCGACCTGCTCGCCGGCCACCAGGCCGGTATGGATCACGATCTCATCGCCGAACATGGCGCCGCTCTCAACCTGTCGAGTATGGACTCGGTTGCGCCCGTCTTTGTCCGGCAGGATGACGAATACTTGGTCGCCTCCCGGCCCCTTACGGAGTGCGCTGACCGGTATCGCGACGACTGTACGTAGAGGGCCGACCGGGACCCGGACTCGGACTGAAGCTCCGGGTGCCGGTGCATTGTGGGTGCCTTCGATTCTGGCACGTATCATGGCATTCCGGGTCGTCGGATCGATGCGGGCGTCGAGAGCCACGATCTTGGCCGTGACAACCGGGGAATCACCGGCCGCGAGCACTTCGACGGCTTCGCCGCCCTGCAAGCCGGCGGCGATCTGCTGCGCGACCGTGAAGTCCACATGCACGGCTTCGCCGACGCCCTGGAGCGTCGTGAGCAACGTTCCCTCTTCCAGGTACTGGCCTGGATGGACATCGGCAATGCCGACGCGCGCACGGAACGGGGCCCGGATGGTCTTCTTGGCGATGATGGCCTTCGTGCGGGCGATCTGAGCTCGTGCCACATCCAAGTCGGCGCGGGCGCGATCCACTTCTTCCTGCGTGGTCGCCAACTCTTGATTCAGGCTTCGCCTGCGATTGAGGATTGTTTTAGCCAGCGCGGCCTGGGCTTCCTGGGCCTTGAGCTCCGCTTCTTCCACCGACACATCGAGCGCAACCAGTAATGTTCCCGGTTCCACAATCTGCCCCGGGATGAGCCGGACGTCCCGGACCGTCCCGGCGAGTTCGTTCTTCAGCGTGATCGAACGTAAGGCCAGCACGGTGCCGATCGAGGTAGTCGTCTGGCGGTGGTCGATCACTCGTGCGACGGCAAGGGTGACCGACTCCATCGGCTCCGGCTGATTGGCCGAGGCGGCCTGCTCGCTCTGGAACGATTCGTACTTCCATGACGCGAGGCCGATGCCCAGCAGGAGCACAAACAAGACAAGTAAGATCGATCCGATCCAATTCTCACGCTTCATGGTTAGGCTCACCCGACCATGTTACCAAATTCTGAACCTCCATGGCTCTGGTTCTCCGACCGTCACGGTCTGCCGTTGCGGAGCTATGGATGGGTCAGTCAGAGGGTTGCAGGGAAGGAGAGTGGCCAATGATCAGGCGAGATCGTGGCTGGTTTGGTGAGAAACGCATGTGCGATTTCTTCCGTGGTGAGGTTGCAGACCTCGCGCAGAGTCATGGGTACTTGTGCCTCCGCTGAAAGGGCCGGGTGGCAACAGGTGAAAATCAGTTGTAATCGATCATCCTCGATGTGCTGATCCTCCTGCTCCACCGGACTGCTCCGTCGCCGCGACGAAAGCTTCGTGCAACGCTTCTTCGGCTGCGTCGAAATCGCCAAGCAGCCTGATCAGCATGGCCAGCACGTGACGCGACTCGGAACGATAGACTTCTTCTACCCTCTCGCGCGCCTGGGTCGGCGAGTCGTCGCTCATGGTGAATTCCGTCACGCGCAACCGTGCTCCTTCAAGGGGCGAACTTTCACCGCGCCGAAGCGGGTGGCCGGAAAATGAGCCGCCACACGGATGGCGTCGTTCAAGTCCGGCACGTCGATCATGAGAAACCCGCCGAGTTGCTCCTTGGCCTCGGCAAATGGCCCATCGGTGGTCGATGTCTTGCCCGCTCGGACCCGCACCCTGGTCGCGGCTTCCACCGGATGGAGCGGGGAGGCGGCGAGCAATCGACCGTCTTTCTGCAATGTTCCACAGTAGGCCATCGCTTCATCGGAGATCGCGAGACGTTCGTGGCTTGGAAACGCATTCAGTACATTTTCTTCGACATAGACCAGGCAGAGATATTTCATGATGTACTCCTCGTTAGGTTGATGACTAACCCATGCAGTTTATTCGGTCAGTCGTTGTCACCTCCTCATCGGTCCTCCTTTTCCCAGGCGGAAATGACCGCCTACTTGCCAGTCGTCGGAGTAGCCTGAAATCGACAATCGGCCTTCCACGCAAGCGGGGTGAGCCTCGAATCGAGGGCAACGGCCAAGGACAACGGCTATGATACCTCGTTCCGATGAGGTGAAATAGGCGGGCAGTTGAATTGTCCACACAGCCACACGCCGTCAAGCAAGTGAAATGTCGGTGGAATACCGCTTGACGCCGGGCCGGAACGACGGTATCCAATGACAATGAGTCGACCGGCCAATACGCTGGCCTACGGATCTGTCGTGTTCGCGGCGGTTCTGTGGGGCGGTTCCATTGTAGCGCAGAAGATGGCCCTCGGCTCGTTTTCCGCCGTCGAAGCGTCGGTCCTGCGGGATATCGGAGGGCTGGCGATCCTCCTGGCAACGTGGTGGGCGCAAGAAGGCGGTGCGATCAAAATCAGTCCCGCCGACATGGGGTTGCTGGGGCTACTCGGGCTCGGCGTGTTGGGCAACCATCTGCTCATTCTTATGGGACTCAACTATGTGAGCGGAGCTGTCGGCGGGGTGATTATCGGATCGAGCCCGGTCGTCACGGCCCTGCTCTCGGCAATGTTGATTCGAGATGTGCCGTTGCGCGCAGTGTGGGCCGGAGCGGTACTTTCCTTCGCGGGCGTCGGACTGGTCTCCGTAGCAGGCTTTCAAGCGGCGGGCGAGCAGCCGCTACTGGGAAGTACGCTGGTCTTTCTCGGCGTCGTGAGTTGGGCGCTCTATAGTATCGGCAGCCGCGCCATCATGGAGCGAATTTCGGCGCTGACCGTGAACTGGACGACACTGATGGTCGCGACGGTCCTACAGATTCCCCTTCTATGGACAGGTCAAAAAATGATGGCCGCCGGTGTCGCCTCGGTGACCACCTCTGATTGGCTCGCACTGGGCTATCTCATCATCTTTGCCACGGCTGTGGCTCAACAGGCATGGCTCTTTGGCGTGAAAGGCATCGGACCATCGCGGGCCTCAGTCTTGGGGAACCTGACGCCGGTTGCGGCAATCGGGTTATCCGCCCTGATCTTGGGGGAATCTGTCGGGATGATCGAACTCATCGGCATCGGGCTCATCCTGGCCGGGGTGTGGGTCGTTGACCGGCAAACAGCAGAGCAAAACAGCTAGACCTCTCGCATCCATCTCACCTTTCTGGGTCTCAATCGGGGTTGAACGGGCTTGACGCCACTTCGAGACTCCTCAAGGAATCGCCGACCACGCGAGTGATTCTGCTGTCGATCCATGCCAACGAAGAATATCTTCAGCAAGCCTTGCAGGCAGGTGCTTCGGGCCACTTGTTGAAAGGCGCAGAACCGGCTGAATTTGAGTCGGCCATCAGGACCGTGGGCAGGGGTGAGACATATCTGACGCCGATGGTTGCGAGGTATGCCATCGAAGCCTACCAGGCAAAGGCCGATGGGTCCTCTGGTCAGCTGGCCAAGCTCAGCATACGCTAGCGTGAAATCCTGCAACTCATCGCAGAAGGGCACGCCACGAAAGACATCGCCCAACGTCTGAATGTGGGTGCCAAGACCGTCGAAACCCATCGATCTCCATTGATGGAGCGGCTCGACATTCATGTTGTGGCCGGGCTCGTCCGTCTCGCAATCTGAACGGGGTTGATCCAGGCCCAGTCTTAACTCCTCGTCATTTCATCCACATTTCCATGGCTGGCCAGTAAACTGGTTGAGTCTTCTCAGGGATTCTCCGGCTTTCTCCCAGGGGTTTGCCCAGTGGACTCATATTGCCTCCTCATTATAAGCTGCACGTCAGGACATAGGCACAATGATTCGCGCAGCAGCCACCTGCGTGATTGGGAAGAATCTTTTCACTTCCCGGGTGGCAGCCGCGGCGCCTGATTCCGCTGCAGTATACGGAACGGGAGCTTCGAAAAATCGTCGGTGGAGTGCTAATTACACTGAATGACTTGTTTAGGAGTCTCCCCAGGCGGGGTCGTGATTTAAGCAGCTTTGTCTCTTTCGGGACGGTCACACGGGGGAACAAGTAGTCGAACCGGAGAACAGCAGGGGCGCGTTGATCGACACCTCAGACGCATCGAGTGGGAACCAATACGCGGTCTTCTCAGGGACCGAAGGCTACCAGGGGTGTTGGCTTTGCCGTGCCCTCAACCATTGTACTTCCCGATATCCGATGAGTCGTGCCTGGCACCGGTTTTGCGTAGACCGGAGCATGATCTATGCGAGAATGAGGCTTCTATAAGATTATGAAGTATGTACAGGAGCAAGAAGAATGGGACCGATTCGTAGCTGACCAGCTTGGGGCCGACGCTGAGCTGGTCAGGGTCAGCCCATCAAGCTCGGATTGCCGCGTGTATCGCACACCCGAGGCGATAGTCATGATTCGTCGATTCACCCCGGCTTCGATACGCGGGCGAAACAATTCGCTCGAAGATGAATATCTCATCCGGCAGCACCTGTCATCCGTCACAGGCGTGCCGGCCGTGCGTTCGTATACGCGCATGGGAGAATGGGAGTGGCTGGAGATGGAGCCGCTGCCCGAGCTATGCGGCTATGATCCATCATTTGGCAAGCCCCTGGAAACATTCAAGGATTTCTGGGACGTTGTTCAGGTGACAATGCAACTGAACCGACTCGGATGCTCGCACGGGAACCTGCATTGGCAACACATAGGGCGCAACGTCGCAGGGGGCATCAGCGTCTTCGGCTTTGATCACGCAGCCCTAGCTGCGCCCTGGCGCTGTACGTTGCGCGACCTGTTAGGATGGCCGACCTGCGGGAGAAGGGGCACGTTTTCGCTGCTCAATCGGCGGCCGCGCCTGCGTGGACGGGCAATCGACTTCGTGCGGCGCGTGAAGGCCAGGCTCACCCGGGAGGTGAGGAAACTTGTGCCGAAAACCGAGTCACCCTCGACCCAAGATCCTCACGTGGCGAAGTCCACGTTTGTGTCCTGCACCAGGCTTCGCGCCGATCCGGCCCTGAGCACACTGGCAGAAGCTTGGACGGTGGGGTCGTACTCCACGGCGTCCGCCGGCTCCTACTATTCGCTCGACATCGCGGGAATCAATTTTCCGGGGGAGCGTCCCTGGCTTCTCCGATGGGACCGGATTCGCAAACAGGTGGACTTCAAGGGCAAGCGGCTGTTGGAGCTGGGCTGTAACATGGGCCTTCTGTCGATCCACGCGAAATTAGCGGGCGCGGCATATTGCCTTGGCGTCGATGTCCATACCGATATTCTCTCGGCCGCGAGTCTCGCGGCGCGGGGGTTTGAGACGGAGGTGGAATTTCGACAGCTCAATCTGAGCAGTCCCTCACCATGGGAGCAGGAACTCAGAGGGTTCGACATGGTGACCGCGCTGTCCCTGTTGAATTGGGTGCGCAATAAGGAACGGGTCTGGTCGTTTCTCGCGCGACACCAAGAAGTGCTGTATGAAGGACACGAATCCGAGCAAGAGGCGGAACGCAACCTCCGGCAGGCCGGATTCACGCACATTATTCGGCTCGGAAGAAGTGAGCGACACCGACACTTGTTTTATGCTTCACAAAGGTGAGCGGACGGTCCATCGTTTCCAGGTTAATTGTGCGGGAGTTCCCCACCTGGGAGGGTGGGGGTGTGGGCAGGGAGCCGTCTGTTGCTCGTCTGGTGCTCTGATGGCCGTTGATGAAACTCCATCCACAGGCGCATGTGGTCTACAAACCCCAGTACCATTTGGTGTGGGTGACGCGGTAACGACGGAACATTCTCGTGCCCGGGATAGCGGAATATTTAAAGAAGGTCCTCCGGACAGTGCGGGAATTTCACCCCGATTGGTTTCATGAGGAGAGAGAGGTGGAACAGGACCATGTCCATCTGCACATGGAGCTTCCGCCGAAGTACGCGGTCTCAACGGTTGAGGAGACCCTGAAGAGCGTACCCAGTCGGAGGCCGAAAGAGAAATTCCCGCACGTGTTGAGCAAAGTGTATTGGGACGGTGGCGGGGGTTGGGCACGAGGATTTTTCGCTGCCACGGTTGGCATCCATGAGCCATTCCGTGTCGGAATCGACCGCCAAGGTATTGAACATCATTTGCCAGATTCCCGCCTTCGCCCACCGTCGGAATCGTTGATGAACCCCCGACCATCGCCCATACACAAGGGGCAACGAGCGCCAGGGTGTGCCGATGCGACCTATCCACATCACGGCCTCAATAAAGCGTCGATTATCGTCCGTGCGACCTACATCGCCGGCTTTGCCGGGGAGCGAATCTTTGATCCGTTCCCACTGATCCTCTCCTAAATGCTTTGTATAGTCCATGAAACCTCCTGAGTGAGGAGATTCTCGCGCAATGATCGTTAAATGTCGACAGAGCCTCAACTGATCCCGCGACCTGCCGACCTATTTTCTCGACGATCTGTCATTCCCGACATGGCGAGGCCGAAGGGTGCGAATCTCGTCCTGTCGACGCTCCCGAAATGTCCTCGCAGTGCTCTGCTCCCTCGCAGTATGATACGGCTCCGCTGACTGAGAGGAGCAGCCGTGTTGAAACAGCGCATCGAAGCCGTCACAAAAGCCAACCAAAAATTCTACGATGCCTTTGAGAGCCTGGACATCGCCAAAATGGACGAGATCTGGGTCCATCAGGAATTCGTCACCTGCATTCATCCTGGCTGGACGATTCGTTCCGGGTGGCCCGCAGTCCGCGATTCCTGGGTGTTGATCTTCAATAACACCTTCTCGATGAAGTTCGAACTCACCGACGTGATGGTCCAGGTGGCGGGCGATCTGGCCTGGATCATTTGTGTCGAGAATCTCACTACCCAACAGTCCGACGAACCGCAACAAGCCAAGGTGCTTGCCACAAACCTCTTCGAACTCATCGGCGACGAGTGGTTGATGATCCACCACCATGGATCACCGGTCATGGGGTGAACGTGGGAAGGCTGGGGCGTTGTGTAGGTTTCTTGGCTCGCTGAGCGCGCACACAAGAACAATCGCATGAAGAGATTGCGGACGGTGCTCGCTCAATGCGCGCGGAAGAAAACCACACAACGCCCCGCCTTGTGAAAGGGAAGGATATTAAGATGCGCGCCCAATGAGGAGACCACCAGACTGTCTACTTAAGAGAGAGGACAAAAAAAGAGAATTTGGCGGTTCTCGCTCAATGCGCACAGAAGACAACCGCACACCGGCCCGACTTATGAGAGGGGAGTAGATTAAGAGGAGTCGCCCGATGGGCGACCTGAGAAGGCCCTCGCCAGGGTTAATGGCATGTCTTGGCGTGTCAATGGGTGGGACTGAAGCGTCGACCGATGTATTGGGTGGGTCGGAAGTGACCAGAGAGGCAAGAAAGTGCATGGACGAGGTTGGTCAGGCTTCTGGGTGGCGAAGGGGACGTCGTCGAGAGCGCTACATTCGGCTATGGTTATGAGAACATGTGGTTCGTCGGAACTCTCTGGCCGCTGTTGGACGATCGTTGACATGCTGAGGGACTCTGGCTAAAGTTTACATGTAAATTGCCTGACAGTTCTCTGATCCATGGGAGGTTGTATGTCGGCCAATGTTGCTGAGATCGAAGCCAAGATTCGATCGTTGAGCCTAGAGGATAAAACCGATCTGCTGCGGATGCTGATCGCGGAACTGGATGGACCGGCTGATGGAGATGTTGAGCAGGCTTGGTTGGCGGAAGCGCAACACCGGCATCGTGATGTCTTGGAAGGAAAAGTGAAGCCGGTCCCCGGCGAGCGAGTCTTTGAAAATCTCCGCGCCCGTTTGAAGCGATGACCTTCGACTTCCACCCGGAAGCCGGAGTGGAACTCATTGAGGCGGCCGCATACTACGAACGACAGGTACCCGGATTGGGCGAGCGGTTCCAGTCGGAGATTCGTCACATCATTGATTTGTTGGTGAACCAGCCGCATCTCGGAGCTCCCGTCGATCCGGATCTTCGGAAATTCACCCTCACTCGCTTCCCATTTGCCCTGTACTACAGCATCACGGCAGATGTTTTGCGAATAGAAGCTGTAGCTCACCACAGTCGGCGTCCAGGCTATTGGAAAGAGAGAATCACTCAATAGGTGGGACACTGTCGGCGCGACCGACCAGTTCATGTAGTCTTCATCATCGGCTCATGACCGGCACCGTACGCCAAGCGAGCATTCAGGATGTCGATCGACTCGGTCCTCTTTTCGATGCCTACCGCCAGTTCTATGGGCAGCAGGCAGATCAGATTGTTGCACGGCAGTTCTTGAACGATCGCCTTACTAGGAATGAATCAGTTGTGTTGGTCGCTGAAAACGGCGGTGGAGCGGCAGTCGGCTTTGTGCAGCTGTATCCAACCTTTTCATCTATTCTCGCCGCACCGATGTATCTGCTCAGCGACTTGTTTGTCATACCTGAAGCCAGGCGGCGAGGTGTCGGAACTCGATTGCTCGCTTCTGCGGCCGAGACCGCTCGTACGGCTGGTGCCGTTCGTTTGGAATTAGCGACAGCGATTACGAACAGGTCTGCACAACGGCTCTATGAAGCGATGGAGTGGCAGCGGGACGAGTTCTATCTGTACGGATTGTCGTTGTAGCGCAGTCGATGGTTGGTCAGATTTTCGATGGGGTAGCTGGTACTTCGTCGAGTCGCATGGATTTCATCCATTCACCGACGATGGCATCGCGTCGCTCCATCGTCATGCCGGCGTAGGCATGGAACATCTGAATGCCACGGCGGCGGCGCCAGGTGAGAAAGTTGAGGAAATGGTCTTTGCAAACGGATCGAGTCCCGGCCGGGGCATAGGGGCTCGCCAGGCAATCAGGCACACAGCAATTTGCATCCAACATCTGGGTTCTCCTACGGACTGGTTCAGTATGCCGGTCCTCCGTGCCGACTTTCAACCCCGAGGCCTCGCAGCGCTGCTTGACCTCAACCGCCGCATAGGGTAGGGATGTTCTGATGCAAGTGTCAGCTCTCGTCGCCTTTTCTCTCGCTTTCGCAGCACTCCCCACCAGTTGCAGCTCTTGGATGGAAAGGGACCCAGGAGGCAGTTCACCGGGAAATTCATCTGCCTTGAGAGCGGACCTCTTGCCTCAAGGTGTCGCCGTCGGTGATATCAGTTCGGACAGCGCCTTGCTCTGGCTGCGCACCGAGGGGCCGGCCATCATACAGGTCGAATGGGCATCGCTCACGGCATGGGAACGGGCATCGAAGCTGGCGACGGTCAGGGAACCGATGTCTCGCACGGCGAAATTGACGACGACGGCAGCGACGGATTATACGGTGACGATCCCTCTTGAAAGGCTCAGTCCCGCGACAAACTATCGCTACCACATTCTGATTGAACCGAGAGAGCAGGGCAACCAACAGGCTCCAACGAAGGTTGCGGCAAGGGGAGAATTCACCACCCTGCCGGATCAGACAACGTCCGCAACAGTGACGTTTGCCTGGAGCGGAGATCTTGGAGGTGGAGGACAATGCCGCCGGGGGATCAACGGCTATCCCATCTTTGACGTGATCCAGCGACACAATCCCGACTTCTTTTTATTTCTCGGCGACACGATTTATGGCGATCATATTTGCCCCTCGCCGCCGAACGAGCCTGGTGCCGCCTTCAAAGCGACTACACTACAGGAGTATCGGGCACGCCATCGCTACCAACGTGGGGCCAAGTCTTTACGTCGGCTTTTAGAAACCGTTCCAGTGTATGTGATGTGGGATGACCACGACGTGAGGAACAATTTTGCCGGCCCGTATGACGAACAGATGCCGACAGGCCGACAGGCCTTGCAGGAGTACTGGCCCATCGGTTCTCCCGCCCAGGATCCGCATCGTCTCTATCGGCATGTACGTTATGGTGCCGACCTCGAACTCTTTATTCTGGATACCAGGCAATATCGGAGTCGTAATGCCGATCCAGATGGTCCTGTCAAGACCATGCTCGGCGCAACACAATTGGCCTGGTTGATCGAGGGGCTGCGCGCCTCAACCGCGACATGGAAAGTGATCGTGACCTCCGTTCCGCTCTCGATTCCAAAAGGCGGCAACGCCGATGTTCCCGGTTATGATGGCTGGGCAGGGGGGCCGGACGGCACTGGTTTCGAGCGTGAGCGACAGGTGGTTGTAGACGCGGTTCTCAACCACAAAATCAAGAACGTCGTGTTTATCGCCGGTGACGTGCATTGGGCACAGGCAAACGCCTATGATCCCGATCAAGACGATGTCATCGATTTTCACGAATACATCGCAGGGCCGCTCTCTGCTCCCCAAGGAAGGTTCGCGTCGACTCGCGAGGAACTGCATCCGAGGCAGATCTTTTACGAGGCGGGGTACCATAATTTCGGTCTGGTTCGGGTCACCAAGGAGTCGTTCGAGGTGAGGGTGGTGGACGAGGCCGGTGCTGAGCGATTTTCTCATGTTGTGTCGGCGAGGCGATAGGCCGATCTCGCCTCATCAGGCCCCTTGCAATTACGACGGATGGCCGGTTACCGTACGGCTCCCAATCTTATTGGTAGATCCACTTCAACGATAACAAGGGAGCATACGTCATGTCAGGATTGATGTCCGCCGATGATATTTTCTCGAAAACGGAAGCGGCGGCCGTAGCGGCGACCGGGCCGGATGAAAAGGCCCTGCAAATCGATTATGACGCATTGAGAGAAAAAGTTCGCAAGGCGTTGGGCGACCGTAAGGTTGCGCTCTGCCACATCAATAAGTTCTTGCCGGAAGGGTACGAGGATCAAGGTCGGTTCAATGTGATACTACTGACGGCGGGCAATGTGGTATTCGACATCGTCATCGGCGATTCCTATTTTCGGTACGATGTCGTATCGGTCGGTCAATTGGACAAAGTGCAGCTGATCGACGCGATGTGGGAGAACCGAGAAAAGCGTCGAGAAGAGCCCTTCTTAAGCCTGCGCTTGATGCATGGTGAGGAAGCCCATCTCCTGTTGGCGCTTGACGACAATGAACGGGCGAGTCTGTTGAAGTTTGCCTCGGCGGTCACTGCGGCACGCAATCCGGAACGCTGAGCGTACACTCGAAGTCATTCCTGGTGTATTAACCCTAATCCGAAATAATTTTGACAACAGATCGCACAAACGCTGCGGGTGACGTGGCGAACGGGGCGCCCCACCGCGCGCAACGGAAGGGTCCCACTGGGGGATGGGTGGAGTGAGCACGGTGGGGCTGTTCGCCATGGCAGGACCCGCGGAATAAGCCAACAGACGAATCTTTATTTTCGGATTAGGGTTAATTTGCCTCGTTCCATTGCTCGCAACGGCTCAGATGTTGAGTAGAGGTATCTCGCCAGATGAGGCACAGTTTCGTTTCGTGCAGGTTGCGGACCATATCACCGTACGACACGATTCCAAGTATTACGATGAACCAATCCTTGCGCTCTAAATGCATGCCCTGCACGTCGGTGAGCGGCGCTATCAAAGAGACGGTTTGAGGCACGACAGATCCAGGAACGATCTCTCCAATGGTTTCGGCATCGGTCGTCAGTTTTAGCGGCATCTCCCAGTCGGGAAATGTGTTTGAGGTCCAGACGGTCATCACCAGGCGGGTTTGAGTCGCCAGTGCAGGGGACTGTCCGGTATTTTTGAGGAGGACCGTGGCTGTTGGGATGTTGTGCTGGACGAGTGGGCCGACAATCGTCGCTTCCTGAACTGTCACCGTTGGGCGGTCAGTCGGCTGAGGCGGCTTCCCTCGTATCGACACTAGGCTGGAAACCGTGACTAGGACTATAACTGAACCGACGAAAAGGAACCGGTGCTTTTTCAAGAAACCCTTCGATCTCCATTGCTCGAAGGGTGCTTGTTCAGGATCGGCGCCGGACTCCGGCCTAAAAGAGCTGGTCATTCAGTCTGGACAAGCCTCTGAGTGAAAAAACCTTCCTTCCTCAGAGGGTCACACCGCGATCACTTTGTTGCGCCATCCTTGACCTTGCTGGTAACGAGTAAATTGGGTGGTGGTCCGATCGGCTCGAAGTTCTTCAGTAAGGGAACACTGTCTTTGTGAACCCACATGATGTCGTGATTGTACGAGTCTCGTGGTCCGGAACCACCTGAAAATATCTTGCCGTCCGGTGTAAAGGTCCAACACATGTCTTCGCCGGCTGTGTTGATGGTATCTCCAAGGTTCAATGGCTCTTGCCACTCGCCTTTCGGATTCTGATAGGAGATCCACTCGTCATGTCCGCCGCGCGAGCCCATGTCCGGACGTGTGCTGGTGAGAATAAGGCTCTTCCCATCCTTTGAAAGCCCGGTCCAGTGCATATGGTCGCGGTAGGGTGAGTTGATGCGTGGCCCCAGGCTCTCAGGTTTCTGCCAGACACCGTCTTTCTTTTCAACTTTCCAGATGTCGCTGTCTTGAGTAATCCCCGGCTGCTGATAGTTGAAATAAATCAGGCTGTCGGAGGCAATGATCGGGCAGTGCTCCTCGCCGGTCGGTGTATTGATGTGGGGGAGTTCCGGAACATCGTTCCAATTTCTGGCCGGTTGCCAGATACCGTTGATCCGTTGGGTTACGTAGAGGTCTCCGGTGGAGAGATTACCGGGCTCGTATCTCGTAAAATACATGACGTTGCCGTCATCCGAGAGGCTCGGTTCCAGTTCCCATGCCGACGTATTGATATTGGGGCCCACCGTCGAATCGATGTCCGGTCCCAGGTGAATCGGGGCTTGCCACTCGTCGTTCACCTTGTGGGACATCCAGATGTCGAAATTGTAGGGAACCCCAGGGGAGAGGATGCTCCCTTGTCGCCCTGAGACGAAGACGACGGTCTTCCCGTCGGCACTGTAGGTCATCTCGATCTCTGATTCAGCGGAGTTAATCGGCTCTCCCATACTGCTCGAAAGTGAGGAAGTTGTGTTCGCATGGCCACCCTGTGGCATCTCCATGCCCGACATCGCGAATGTCACGGTAGGAGTCATGAGGAGGGCGAGCACTGCTAAACCGTACTGAGGATGAAAGACATAGGCGTTCATACAATTCCTTCCTGTTTCTGGATGTACATCAATTATATGCGACTGCATCTCATAAGGTATAGGTCTGAGTCACCAACATGTTGGTTTCTATCTGTCCGTGCGAAGCTCGGTTTGAAGTCGCCTTGTTCTGTTCAAGCCCATCGCGGAGGCTGTCACGATGGTGATGTTCCTTCACCTCGCTTTATTCTGTCGCGTATGTGATGCCGAGCATGGCAAAATATAGGAGAAGAATATTGAAGAAGCCTCATTCATGTCGCAGGAGGCGTATAAGCATGACGAGCAGGCCGATGCGGTACCGTCGCGGAACATCCTCGTCCGATTTCAGCGCCACCTCCGTGAGTTCTGGAGGTCATGTGTTGTACCGCTCGAACCGATGATCGCCCGTCGCCGTGGAAGAGTCATTGCCTCACTTGCGATTTTGCTGTGTTTGCTGTATCTCGGCTACCGCCTTTATGACGACACAAACGAGGCTGCGGAGCCTCACCACGAGACGATTGAAGAAACCGCCCCTGCCGTGACCGTCACCCTTCCCACGGCGGTGCCGCCGACCGAGACGATTACTCTTCCAGGCAACATTGTGGGCTGGTACGAAGCGCCGATCTACGCGCGCGTCACTGGTTATGTGAAGATGTGGTACAAGGATTACGGAGACCACGTGAAGACAGGTGACATCCTCGCCGAAATCAGCACGCCGGATCTCGATGCGGGCTATCGGCAAGCCAAGGCCGATCTGAAATCGGTGCGCGCCAAGTATAAACTCGCCGAAGTGACCGCGAAACGGTTGATCGCGCTGCGCTCAACCTATGCAGTCTCCGAACAGGCGATCACGGTAGAAGAACAACACATGAAGACCCAGGCGGCTCTGGTCAAGGCAGCCGAGCAAAAGGTCAAGAACATCGAGGCGTTCATTGGGTTCAAAAAGATCCTCGCCCCCTTTGACGGCGTGGTCGTGCAGCGCAACATCAACGTCGGGGATTTGGTCAGTAAAGAAGGCAATCTCAGCTCCCCCAACGGGATCACCAACCTCTATACAGTGGCCGTCGTCGATAAATTGCGCCTCTTTGTCAATGTGCCGTCGCGGTTCGGCCCGTTCCTTCATCCGGGCCTGACGGTCGACGTGGCAGTGCCGCAATTGCCCGATCGCCGTTTTACCTTCAGTTTCCTGACCATCGCCCGTCACTTCGAGGTTGGCACACGCACCGCGATCACGATCTTCACGATCGACAATGAAGACCACACGCTTTGGCCCGGCTCTTACGCACAGGTCCACATCACGGCGCCGGTCAATCGGCAAGCCTTCACGATGCCCTACACCGCGCTGGTGTTTCAGGAGCACAACGCGCAGGTGGCCGTCGTGACCGACGAGGACCGCGTCCACTTCAAACGCATCACGATCAGCAAGCTCACGAACCAAATTATCGAAGTGGAAGAGGGGCTTTCCGCAAACGACCGCATTATCAACAATCCAAGCAACGCATTGCTCGAAGGCGACAAGGTGCGCGTCGTCACGCCGGCATCCGACGAAGGTCTTCTCAACACACAGGAGCCGTCATCAGAGCAATCATCGACAGAGTGATGGCAGCCGGCAAAGAATCCTGTTCGCAATGATCGTGCTTATCCCTTGTCTTCAAGGAGAAATCGCCGTTTTGGTTCACGGTTCAACGGCCTCGGTAGCAGCTCAACAAACGTATAACCCCAGACTTCGCGCATCGCCGACCTGAGGACGAGCCACCGTTCAGTCGATCGTCCCGTAGACAGTTCCATGATGCCGGAGATCGGGCCGACAGGTTCCAAAGACCCGCTGTTCTGTAGCCCATACGCATCACTGGTGTTGGACGCCAGGATGCGACAGGAGTCTTCAGACTCGACCATGCCGACGATCTCTTTCATCGATATCCCTGAATGTTCGTCTTCGTCGATCATCATGTCGGATGTGGATTGCCGAATCTCTTCCTGCAGATAATAGACCTTCGCGTCCAACTTTTCAGAAATGAGGACCTGAAGCCCCGTGATGACGAAACCCTTGTCCGGTGTCATACAGGAACTGGCCGACTGATGGCTGCTCATCGAGTCGGACGCGTTCCACTTGAGGAGTGAGGTGATGTCCTTTCCTACAGCCACCAGAAACTGCGCTTGGGGATCCGATAGCCGGCCCTCCGTGAGGCCGTACACATAATGAGGTAGCGGGTGAGCCATTGACTTCGGCATGATCGTCTCGTTTTGAAGACGGTTGAGGTGAAAGAGATCGGTCTGATGATGGAGCAGGAGAACCTCTTCGTTGTGCGCAGGCGGCTGAGAAAATGGAATGAGAATGCGATCACCCTCTCGCTGAGCCGGATAGAACCGGATTCGGCCGTCGAGAAAGCTCAAAGTTTCTGCATCTGCCGTTGGCACAGCTGGAAGCAACGATATCGTCCAAAGGAACAGGATCGAAACCACCTGTCTGAGATTGCCCGTAGGATCCGTTCCGTCATTATGAGAGTCCCGTTTGGCTTGCATTGATTTTGTCGGTTCAGTCAGATTGCTGAAAATCGTAAGGCAGACTCTATTTTTCCTGCCTCGGTTGTATCGAGGTCACGATCAGCGTCGAAAGGCATGACTTTACTGTTCACCGTCATACTTCGTCGCATCACTGGGACTTGCAGAGGTCAGCGCTTCACTAGGAACATTCCTAGCCAAATAGCTAGTTCCCGACCGAGGGTGAAGGCTGTATACTGCCGCAGGGATCGCTCTGGCCTTCTCTCGCAATATTGCTTGAAAACGTTTGGTCGGACAAGGCTATTCTGCGCGATCAAAGCATTCGCCCTCGGTGAGAGGGCGACACCCCTCAAACCCACGGTCGGTGGACTTTATCTATGAACCAGCTTGTCCTCATAGCCCTCCGACGGCCCTACACATTCGTCGTGCTGGCCATTCTGATCCTGCTGTTCGGGACTCTGACGATCCAAGACATGCCGACCGATGTCTTCCCATACATCAATATTCCCGTCACATCCGTGGTCTGGATCTACAGCGGAATGTTGCCGCAGCAGGTGGAAGGGCGCATCACATATATGTTCGAGCGCTTCGTGACCTCGACGGTGGAAGGGATCAAATATCTTCATAGTCACTCCTACTACGGCATCAGCATTACCAATATTTTTCTCCAAGACGGCGTGGATGTGGGTCGGGCTGAAGCGGATATCACGGCGATCGCACAGAACGTCGTCAAAGCGCTTCCGCCCGATATTTCCCCTCCCATGATCATGCGTCTGGCTCCATCCTCGATTCCGGTGGCGATGCTGCAAGTAGGCTCCGATACGATGACGCCGGCGGAGCTCTATAACCTCGCCTACATGCGAATCCGCCCCCTGCTTGTGACGGTACCAGGCGTGATCGTGCCGCATCCGTACGGGGGCCAGCCTATGCAGGTCATGGTCAACCTCGATCAGCAACAATTGCTCGCTCGGCATATCGCTCCGGCCGATGTCCACGAGGTGCTCCGGCAACAATACCTCATCCTGCCGTCCGGAGACATCAAGATCAAGGAGACAGACTGGATCGTCCAGACCAACGCCTCACCGATGAAGATCGAGGACTTCGAGAATATTCCGATCAAGCGCGAAGGCAACGCGTTCGTCTACCTGCGCGACCTCGGTACGGTCCGTCTCATGGGACAGGTGCAACAGAACGCGGTGCTGGTGGAGGGTAAACAGACGGTCATCATCGTCGTGATGAAGAGCACGGAGGCGTCCACCTTGGACGTGGTGGACGGGATCAAAAAGATGATCCCGCGCATCCAGAAGATCGTCCCAAAAGGCGTGAAGATCAGACTCCTCGATGACGCGTCGGAGTTCGTCAAGGACGCGATCAGGGACGTGCTCCACGAAATGTTGTCCGCCGGCGCGCTGGTCGGCTTCATCGTGTTGGTGCTCTTGGGTTCCTGGAGACCAACGGTCATCATTGCCACGTCGATTCCGCTCTCCATCCTGACCTCCATCATCGGCCTTCATTGGCTCGGTGAGACGATCAATGTGATGACCTTGGGGGGCCTGGCGTTGGCCGTCGGCATCCTGGTCGATGATGCCACCGTGATGATCGAGAACATCGATCGCCATATGGAAATGGAGAAGCCTCTGGAACAGGCGATCGTCGATGCCGCCAATGAGATCGTCGTCCCGACGCTCGTCGCCACCCTGGCCATCGCGATCGTCTGGTTGCCGCTCTTCAGGCTCAGCGGCGTGTCCGGCTGGCTGTTCATGCCGATGGCGGAGGCGGTCATCATTGCCATGCTTGCCTCCTTCATCCTGTCACGCACGCTTGTGCCGACCATGGCGAAATACTTGCTCGTCAAGGGTCACCAGGCTCCACTGGAGCATCAGGTCGGCCGGCATACCAACGTGGCGGGACTGATGAGCTTCTTCACCAACTTTCAAGCCGGCTTCGACCGCCGCTTTAATCGATTTCGCGAAGGCTACGGAGCGCTGCTCGAAGGGGCCGTGGCTCGCCGTCGCATCTTTGTCGCCATTTCGCTGGCCGTCGCGGTGGGCTCCTTTTCTCTCTTTCATTTCCTGGGACGCGACTACTTCCCCGAGATTCGGTCGGGGGTCATTCAGATGCATCTGCGCGCGCCGCTCGGCACGCGCATCGAAGTCTCGGCACGTATCGCCTCGCTTGTCTCCAAAGATATCTCGTCGTTGCTGCCCGGTCAGGTGGAAAAGGTCGTCAGCAATTGCGGGCTGCCGGCCGGACCGCATAATCTCGCGTTCATTCCGACACCCACGATCGGCTCTCAGGATTGCGATCTGACGATCCTCTTGAAGGACGGCAAGTCGCCGGTGTGGGAGTACCGGCGCATTCTCCGCAAGGGCTTGAAGGAGCTCTATCCGGGGACTGCATTCACCTTTCAGCCTTCCGATCTGACGGCAAAAATCCTCAACTTCGGCGAGCCTGCGCCGATCGATGTCCAGATCAACGGCCCGGATTACTATCCGAACTACGAGTTCGCCCGCAAATTGGTGGGCCGGCTGCGCCAGATCCCCGGCTCTGCGGATGTGGTGATCCAGCAGACGATGCGAACGCCGACCATCATGGTCGAAGGCCATCGAACGTTCGGACTCGACGTGAAGAAGACCGAGAAGGATATCGCCGACAACCTCCTGATGACGACCGCCGGGAGCCAACAGGTCGACCAGATCTATTGGCTCGATCCCGCAACCGGGTTTTCGTATCAGATCAACGTCTACATCCCCCAGCCGCAGATCAATAGCATCGATAGTCTCAAGACCATCCCGGTCGGTTCCGCCGGTCATCAGTCGGATACAAGGGTGGAGTTGCTCGGTAATTTGGCTAGTCTGTCTCCGATGGGGACCCCGGGCGTGGTGACCCACGGGAACATTATGCCGTTATTCGACGTCTACATTTCCGCAGAAGGGCGTGACCTCGGTGCGGTGCTGGAGGACGTCGAGCGAATCACTCATGACATGGAGAAGGAGTTGCCCGACAGCGCGGAGATCCAAATCCATGGCCAAGCCTCCCTCATGCAGGATGCCTATGCTGAACTGGTCTTCGGCCTGCTCGCCGCGATCGTGCTGGTCTATCTGCTCATCGTCGTCAACTTCCAGTCCTGGCTCGATCCCTTCATCATCATCACGGCTTTGCCCGGCGCACTGGCGGGCATTGCCTGGTCGCTGTTCCTGACCCATACGCGGCTGTCGGAACCGGCCCTCACGGGTGCCATCATGTGCATGGGCACGGCGACCGCCAATTCCATCCTGGTCGTCTCCTATGCGCGTGACCAGCTCAAAGAGCACGGCGACGCACTACGGGCCGCGATCGAAGCAGGAAAAACGCGCTTTCGCCCCGTGCTCATGACGGCTTCGGCCATGATCCTAGGTATGGTGCCCATGGCGACCGGGTATTCGCAGAATGCGCCGCTGGGTCGGGCCGTCATCGGTGGCTTGCTCATGGCGACTGTCTTCACCCTGTTCTTCGTGCCCTGCGTGTACGCGATTATCTACGGCCGTCGGATGGCTCGGCAAAAGGCATCAGCTCTGTGATGAAGAAACTCAGCAGAATGTATGGTGCGGTGTTGGCAATCTTGTTATGCCTGCTCTATCTCGGCCATCGGATTCATGACAGCAGCAACTACGATGCGGGGCTCCGCGAAGCAACGCTCGAAGGCGCCATTGCCACGGTGGCCGTTATCTCTCCCAAACCGATGTCGGCGACCGAGAGCATCACGCTTCCCAGCACTCTTGAGGGCTGGTATGAAGCGCCGATCTACGCGCGAGTCACCGGTTATGTGAAGATGTGGTATAAGCGCTATGGAGACTGGGTGAAGAAGGATGACATCCTCGCCGACATCAGCACGCCCGATCTCGATGCCGAATATCGGCAGGCCATCAAGGATCTGGATGCGGAACGCGCCAAGTATCGGCTCGCCTCTGTGACCGCAAAACGTTGGGTTGCCCTCCGCCCAAGTCATGCGGTCTCTGAGCAGTCGATCACGGTGAAGGAACAAGAACTGAAATCCCAGGCTGCGGTCGTCGAGGCCGCAGAGCACCAGGTCAAGAACATCGAGGCGTTCATTGGGTTCAAAACAATCATCGCCCCCTTTGATGGGGTGGTGATCCAGCGCAACATCAATGTCGGTGATTTGGTCAGTAAGGAAGGCAATCTCAGCACCCCCAATGCTAAAAGTAACCTGTTTACGGTGGCCGTTGTCGATAAATTGCGTCTCTTTGTCAATGTGCCGGAGTTCTTCGGGCCATTCCTTCACCCAGGCTTGACCGCCGATGTCACTGTTCCGCAATTGCCCAATCGCCGTTGGACCGCCAAGTTCCTCACGGTCGCCCGTGGATTCGAGGTCGCGACGCGGACAGCGACCACGGTCTTCACGATCGACAATGAAGACCATGCGCTCTGGCCCGGTTCCTACGCCGAAGTCCACCTGACAGCATCAGTTGATCGACCGGCCTTAGTCATTCCGACCAGTGCCTTGGTATACCAGGAGCAGGGCATGCAAGTGGTCGTGGTGACGGAGGACAACCACGTGCATTTCAAACCTATCACTGTGACTCAACTCATGGACAACGCGGTCAAGGTGGCAGAGGGGCTTTCCGCGAGCGACCGCGTCATCAACAATCCCACCGCCACATTGCTCGAAGGGGACGTCGTGCGCATCGTTACGCCGAGGCCGGGGTATGACATCGGCACGACAGCAGAGTCCAAGACAAAGACAGCATCGTCACTGTGACCACGATCGACTGACCGCGTTCGCCACGCTGGAGCCGAGGAAGCGACAGTGTCCTGATGTGTTTGGTTTGATGGTGGACTCCCTTCAGATCGTGCGCCGGTCCAGCTACCGATTCACACCCATCGCAGAGGCCATCATGATGGCGCTGCTCCTTCACCTGCTTCATCCCGTCGTTGGCACTGGTAAAGTGTGAATGTTTTCTGCATCACAGTTCGCAACGAGTAAGACAAATTTTACCAGTGCGCTGTCGTGCACTTGATATCGAACAAGGTAGAAGAGTAAGGGAAGATATAGAAGATATAAGCGAAGGACGCCTTATTCATGACGCCACGACAGATGGATGATCACAACGAACAAGAGGGTGGGGCATCGTCAGGTGACGACCCCGTTCGGGGCTACAGACTGTTGCGCGAGCAGATCGCCCGGTACCGAAGAGTACTCACTGCTGCTTCCATAGTGATTTTGTCGTGTGCGTTCTACCTTGCCTATCACATTCATGGCAGCGGAACCGACGCAGCGGCGCTGCATCCCGACCCGCCTGAAGCAACCCTCCATACCGTATCCGTTGTTCCAGCCGTCCCGACGCCGCCGACCGAGACGGTTACCTTCCCGGGCAATATTATGGGCTGGTACGAAGCGTCGATCTACGCACGAGTCACGGGCTATGTGAAAATGTGGTACAAGCGCTACGGAGACGCAGTGAAAACAGGCGAGGTCCTTGCCGAAATCAGCACGCCGGATCTCGATGCCGAATATGAACAGGCCAAGGCCGCTCTGAAATCGCAACGTGCTTGGTATAAACTCACCGACGTCACGGCGAAACGTTTGATCGGGCTACGACCAACGTATGCCGTCTCCGAACAGTCGGTCACCGTGCAAGCACAACATATGAAAACCCAGGCAGCCGTGGTCAGGGCAGCCGAGCAAAAAGTTAAGAACATCGAGGCATTCATTGGGTTCAAAACGCTCCGCGCCCCCTTTGACGGCGTGGTCATTCAACGCAACATCAACGTCGGTGATTTGGTCAGCAAGGAGGGTAATCTCAGCAACCCCAGTGGGATCACCAACCTCTATACAGTGGCCGTTATCGATAAATTGCGTCTCTTTGTCAATGTGCCGGAACGGTTCGCCCCGTTCCTCCATCCTGGCCTGACGGTCGATGTGACGGTGCCGCAATTGCCCGATCGCCATTTTACCTTCAACTTCCTCACCATCGCCCGTCACTTTCAGGCAGGGACGCGTACTGTGACTTCGGTTTTCACGATCGACAATACAGACCATGCGCTCTGGCCGGGCTCTTACGCCCAGGTCCAGATCACTGCCCCGGTCAATCGACAAGCGTTCAAAATGCCGCTCACCGCGCTGGTGTTTCAGGAGGCGGGCGCGCAGGTCGCCGTGCTGACGGAGGATGATCGCGTTCACTACAAGCGTATCGCTATCGGCCGACTCACGGCCCACACGATCGACGTGGCAGAGGGGCTTTCCGCAAACGATCGCATCATCAACAATCCAAGCAACGCGTTACTCGAAGGCGAGAAGGTGCGCGTCGTCACGTCGGAGCCCGGCGAAGACCAAGGACCTGCGTCGCCCCCATCAGAGTAATCATCTGCAGACGGACGGTGCTTCGCATCTAAAATTATCCTTCTCGTCTGGCCGAAGCTGCTACCGACGCGCTCAAGTGAAATCAATTGGAATCTGCTCACCGGGAAGGGTGACAACCAAGGCAACTGTATCACCCACAACTTCATCTGACAGCCGGCGAGTCCTCACCAGGTTAGAGGGTCTGCTGCGCAATTTATTCGCGACCGCGCTTGCCCCCATGGCGGTCGGTCGAACGCCACCTGCACGATGGCCTGGTCCGTTTCTGAGGGATACTCGACTATTAAGGAGTGGTTTCTGTCGGGAGATCTCTTGCAGGGCAGCCTCGCCCCCGTCTCGTACGGCCCCTGAAGCGATAAAAACTATCTCGTCTCTAACTCATCAGCCGACAGGCTTTGGAGACGTGGCTCAGTTGCTTGATGAGTTCCAAGAGCCCCACCTTGGTCTTGATGATCTTCTCGTCCGTCATCATCCTCCTCACTCCTTTCGTGAAGGGGAGGACTCTACCTGACTGTCGGATGAAGTTCTAGCTTCTACACCTTATCTTCACGGAGAAATCGTCGTTGAGGTTCACGGCTCAACGGCATCGACAGATCAATAAATGTATAACCCCAGACTGCAGCCATCGACGACTTGAGAACGAGCCACTTTTCAATAGATTGTCCCGTAGAGAGTGCAATGATGCCGGAGATCGGGCCAACAGGCATCAAAGACCCGTTGGTATATAGCCCATAGCCGTCACTGGTGGCAGACGCCAGTATGCGACATGAGCCTCCAGGCTCGACTATGCCGACAACCTCTTTCATTGATGGGCCACTATAGTTGTTTCCGCCGAATATCTTGTCGGGTGTAGATTGCAGAAGCGCTCCCTGCAGAAGCAACTCTTGTTGCAGGTAAAAGACCGTCGCCATCGAGTCTTGCGCAGTCAGGATTTGACGCCCTGTGATTTCGAAACCTTTGTCCGGTTTCACGCAGGAGCTGGCGGCCAGCTGTTTGGCGCTGTCCGACGACATCAGTCCGGTTGAGATTGCGATGTCTTCCAAAGAAAGAGAGGTGTCTGCGTTGTCCGGCATCGAGGACATCGGTCCACTTGAGAGCTTGGCCAACAGTTGATCGGTCACCTCGCGGTCCATACTCGCTTGGCGTTTACCGCTCATCGAGTCGTCCGCAGTCCATTTGAGGAGCGGGGTGATCTCCTTTCCCACAGCCACTAAAAACTGCTCTCTTGTACTCAATAGGCGACCTGCCGTGAGACCGTACACATAGTGCGGCCGAGGGTGAGTCATCGACTGCGGCTTAATCGGCTCTTGTTGAAGTCGTTTGAGGGGAATGAGATCCGTATGGTGTCCGAGAAGGAGAACCTCTTCGTTGTCCGCGGGCGGCTGATCAAATGGAATGAGAATACGGTCGCCCTCTCGCTGAGCGGGATAGAACCGGATTTGGTCATCAAGAAAGTTCAAGGATTCTGCAGCTGCGATTGCGACAGCCAGGGTCAACGAGAAGGCCCAAAGGAGCAGGATCGCAACAATCCGTCCGAGCCTATTCGTATGGTGCATTCTTCCATGCATAATGAAAATCTCCTTCTGGTTTGCAGTGATATCGCCGGTCTAGCATCGTGGTCAAATTGCCCGGAGTCGCAGCACAAGCATGGTTGTGGCTTGTCTAGGTAGCGCAGAGCCCTCAGACTCCGTGCCATTAGCCAGCCGGCGATGAGTTCGTCACCATTTGTTGTCCGTCATGTCGACCGCCCTGCGAGAGGTCATCCGAGTATCGGATATGCGATACCAGACACATACATCGTCTTCATGATCTCCGATTCCGCAGTAGCCATGGGCGCCAAACAGCCGGCATCGGACACAATCGTATACGCAATACTTGAAGTGCGAAGCTTCAACTGCGCAGCAGTTGAAGCTCGCGGAACTTGCCTGTGTCGGCTGTGGGAGAATTCTTTCGGAGAGACCATAGTATTTAGCATTTCGACATGCCCTACCATGGTAACTGTGGAATGCTGACTCGATGTGGAAATCCTATTGCTCAATCATGAAGTTTTGATGAAGATTTCATGAAGAAATCGAGATCGTTGATCGACCTGACTTTTATATTGTTCTCGACTGTGGGAGAATTTTTTCGATTGGCCCATAAGTATGCAACAGTTCGACATGCCCGATCATGTGTAACTATAGGAATTCGAGGTGATATCAACTTAATACACCTGAGGCGCACGGCAAGACGTAGGTGAAAGGAGATGGCACTCATGACTCAAGTAATGATCTTTCTCGGTCTCCTGACCCTGGCCGCCTATCCAGGAGAGGTCCAAGCCTGGCCCCATTACAACGGCGACAAGCATCAAGGTCAATTTCGGGAACCAGACTCCTGTGAACTTCCTTTGAATTCCTGCTATCGTCAGCGCGGGATAGAGGGACGGTATTGGACTGTCGGTGGCGAAAACGATCCTTTGCCCACAACCCTGATGGACCAGCTACAGATGGAAGGCATGGCCGGTGAACATGTCGGACCAGGGTCTGGAGGTAACTCCGGGGGGTATGGCGAGGGATACGCCGGAGGTTACACCGAGGGTTACGGTTACGACGAGGGGTATGGGGGGGGATACTCGGATGGGTACGTCGAGGGGTACGGAGGGGGTTCCAGCAGGGGGGCCGGCAGGGGTTCCCGTGCGGGGTACGACAGTGAAATCACGCAATCACCGAACTCGGACGCAGTAATTCGACTCGGACTGCCAGGAGTGGGGCGGTAGGTCAATGACGATGGTCTCAGGAAGGGTCGTCCGGGCGATCTAAGCCGATGGTTATCTCCGGAGATGGGCGCGAGGTACCAGGCCGTTTTCTAATCCTCCTTCAGAACCGACCGTCCTACTAAGTCCCTATCTTTCTTCACGCCGCCGAAGGCTAATCTCTACATAGGAATAGAAAAGCAGAGCGCGCAGGCCAAACCTCATCTGTCGACAAGAAAATTGGGCCGCTCAACCTACCGCAATCCCGATCAATCGCGGAATCCCGGATAACATATACTGGTATTCATCGTTCTGCACGGTCAGCCAGATTGAACCGAGCCACTGGAAAATGAGCGGCCTATCTTTGGAGTGCGCGTGAAGGCTCACGCTTGTAAGACGACACCATCGTAACCGGAAGTTCTCTGTACAGACTCTTGCCTTCGGGCGTGGCATTCAACGAATTCATGTTGCGCTGGTCCAACCCCGAGGGCTGAACCCTGCTCTCAACCATAATCCTATCAGCTTCTACCAGCCGGAGATCCTCTCGCGTGTTTCGCTGCCTCATGCGATGAAGATGCATACATTGAACACTGGGATTTATTCGAGGCCCCGACACCCGGCAATATTCCGAGTTCCCTGCACCCGACCATATATGCCAGGATTTGAGTCAGAAAAGATGACGACCAACGGACTTCACCCATGAAGCAACTTGTCAGCATAGCCCTTCGCCGGCCGTACACCTTCGTGGTGCTGGCGATCTTGCTCGTACTGTTCGGGACGCTGACCATCCAAGAGATGCCGACCGACGTGTTTCCCTCCATCCGGATTCCCGTCACGTCCATCGTCTGGCCCTACCTCGG
>PHGD01000052.1 GCA_011090425.1 Nitrospira sp. LK70
ACTCAAGCTCGACGATCCGCGAGTGATGGATTCCACGAGCGCGCTCGACTTGCCCGACGTTCCCGCCCGATTGCTGGTCGTCGGCGGTGGATACATCGGCCTGGAATTAGGCACCGTGTACGAAGCGCTTGGGTCCGAAGTGACCGTTGTAGAAATGCTGCCGCGCCTGCTCAACGGCGCCGACTCAGACCTCGTGAGGCCGCTGCAACAACGTCTGCAGCGGCGGTTCAAAGCGATCAGACTGGCTATGAAGGTAGACAAACTGGAATCTCGTCAAGACGGTGTCGCGGCGACAATGACGGGCCCTGAAGGAACCGACACAGAGGTCTTCGATCGCGTGCTCATCGCGGTGGGACGGAAGGCCAACACGGAGCAGCTCGGGCTCGAACAGACCAAAGTCGCGATCTCGGAGAAGGGATTCGTACAGGTCGATCGTCAATTGCGCACGGCCGAACCAACTATCTTTGCGATCGGCGACGTCATCGGAGAACCGATGCTGGCGCACAAGGCCACACACGAAGGGTTGATCGCCGCCAGAGTGATCGCCGGGAAAGAGGCAACATTCGATCCCGCCGCTATTCCGGCCGTCGTGTTCACCGATCCCGAAATAGCATGGTGCGGCCTGACCGAAGAAGCAGCCAAGGCAGCAGGACAAGCCGTAAAAGTGACGCGCTTTCCCTGGGCGGCTTCAGGTCGAGCCACCACCATGGGCCGCAACGATGGCCTGACCAAATTGGTCTGCGATGCCGAGTCCGGAAGAATCCTCGGAGCAGGGCTCTGCGGAGTCGGCGCGGGAGAGTTGATCGCCGAAGGCGTTCTGGCAGTGGAAATGGGAGCCGTCGCCGAAGACCTGGCTGCCTCAATCCACCCACATCCTACGCTGAGTGAGACCGTCATGGAGGCGGCAGAGCTCTTCCATGGACAAACCACGCACTTTTATCCATCTAAGGCTAAACGTTAGTCGCCTGCCGCCTCCGGACCCATTTGATCGTTTCCACCACGGCCAGTGGGATGAGCGTCATGGCCACCAGCAGTTCCCAATCTTCAATCGGTAAGGGTGCGGCCTTGAAGATAGACTGCAGGAACGGGGTCGCAAGAATGGCAATTTGCAGGGCAAGAGAAACGAACACAGCCCAAATAAGCGAGCGATTCGTCATCACTCCCACTTGCAACAGCGACCAACGATCACTCCGGCAATTAAAGGCATGCACCAGCTGAGCGGCAACCATCACGGTAAACGTCACCGTCCGAGCCTGATCGATCGGCTGTTGCCAGACAAACAGGCTGTACGAAAACGCGCTCAGCGCAAGGGCTGCCAACATCAGGCCCTCACCGGCGATGGTCCACAGCCTTCCACCCTCCAGTAAACGCGCCTGGGTCTGTCGCGGCGGCTGCTGCATCAGATCCGTTGCTTTCGGATCGACCGCCAGTGCGAGTGCGGGAAAGCCGTCCGTCACAAGATTCATCCACAGAATTTGTATCGGCAGGAGTGGAAGCGGCAAACCGAACAGAGTTGCGAACAGCATGACGAGCACCTCGCTCATATTGCACGACAGAAGAAAGTGCACCGTCTTCCTGATGTTGTCGAAGATGCCCCTGCCCTCCTCGACAGCGGCGGCAATCGAGGCGAAGTTGTCGTCCGTTACCACCATATCCGAAGCTTCTTTTGTCACGTCGGTGCCGGCCATCCCCATGGCCACACCTATGTCTGCCGCCTTGATCGCCGGCGCATCGTTGACCCCATCACCGGTCATGGCGACAACGGCCCCGTTCCGCTTCCAGGCTTGAACGATCCGGAGCTTGTGCTCGGCCGATACCCGGGCATACACGCTGATTCGCCCCACATGTTGCCGCAATTGTTCGTCTGTTAAACCGTCCAGCTCTGACCCGGACAATGCAGCCTCGGCATTTCGATCTAGGCCTAATTCGTGAGCAATCGCGATCGCCGTCTCCTTGTGATCGCCGGTGATCATGGAGGTACGGATGCCTGCATCCCGACAGAGACGCACCGCCTCTGCCGCTTCGGGTCGCAAGGGATCCTTCATCGCGATCAGGCCAAGGAAGATCAAATCTCGCTCAATCTCTTCGTCCGAAATCGCCGGTTGACCAAGTGGCCGATAAGCGACAGCCAGTACGCGGAGGGCTTGTTGTGCCAAGGAAGCATTAGCTTTGTCGATCAGCTGCCGACCCTGTTCGTCCAGAGCGTCGATCCTGCCATCCAGCGTGACACGTGCAGCACAACGTTTCAGCAAGACATCGGGCGCTCCTTTGCAGTAAGCCATACGGCCTTGCTCTGTTCGGCGGATGATGGTCATCATCTTCCGCTCGGCATCAAAGGGCACTTCTCGTTCCATCGGCGCCCAATGCTCCAGGTCAGCCTTCGTCAGACCGGCCTTCGCAGCCACCACGAGCAACGCTCCTTCCGTCGGATCGCCGATGATCCGCCAGGCACCCTGCTCTTGTTGCAGTGTGGCGCCGTTGCACAGCACAGCGGTAGTCAGAAGGTCTCGCAGACCAGAGGGAAGTCCTGAGTGCTGAGTCCTGAGTGATGAGTCATCAGAGTGATGATCGAATCCGTGGCTTGGGAACTCAGTACTCAGGACGTTTGGCTCAGCGAGGATTTTCCGAATCTTCCCGTTCGGCTCATATCCCTCACCGGTCACTTCGAAGTGGGAGTCATCCAGGACCACACGCGTCACCGTCATCTCGTTCTTCGTCAGCGTGCCGGTCTTGTCGGTGCAGATCACTGTGGCAGATCCCAGTGTTTCAACCGCAGGGAGTTTACGGATCAACGCATGGCGCTTGGCCATCCTGGTCACGCCCAACGCCAGCGTGATCGTCACGACGGCGGGCAGGCCCTCGGGCACAGCCGCCACAGCGAGGCTCACCGATATGAGAAACATCTCAACCAGCGGTTCCCCTCGAAGATAGCCGAGAGCGAACACGACTGCGACCACGCCGAGCGCCAGCCACAGGAGCGTATAACCGAATTCTTCCAACCGCCGTTGCAACGGTGTTTCGTCACGCTCCGCCTCAGCGGCCTTCTGGATCATGGCGGCGATTCGGCCCAATTCCGTGGCAAGGCCTGTCGCCACGACAATTCCACGCGCCTTGCCGGAGACGGCCACGGTGCCCATGAAGACCATGTTGCGTTGATCGGCGAGTGGTACCTGGGTGGTATCGAGCAGCTCCGCCTGCTTTTGTACTGGTGTCGATTCGCCAGTGAGTGAGGCTTCTTGAGCTTGGAAATTGGCTGTGTAAAGCAAGCGTGCATCCGCGGGAATACGGTCACCCGCTTCGAGTGCGATCAGGTCCCCTCTGACCAGTTCTCGTGCCGGTATCGACTGGAGCGTGCCCTCGCGAAGGACGTGTGCCATCGCGACCGACATCTTGCGCAGTGCCGCGAGCGATCGCTCGGCTCGGAATTCCTGGACGAACCCCAGCACGCCATTCAGAAACACGATGGCCAGAATCGCCGTCGCATCGATCCAATCTTCCAGCAAACCGGACACAATGGCTGCCCCGATCAGCACCCAAACGATCAGGCTTGAGAATTGCGCGAGAAAGAGTCTTAGCAGCGAGGGAGGAGGGGCTTCAGGTAATTCGTTGGGTCCTTCATCTGCTCGACGACTAGCCACTTCAGGCTCCGTCAAGCCATGGTCAAGGCTGGACTCGAGGTCATGCGCCACGGTCTCCGACGGGAGCCTGTACCAGTCTCTTCTCATTTATCTTTTATCAACCAGATGGGCTTGGGTGATTGTTAGGATTCCATCCTCAAGGAATGGACGGCTCCTGTTCGCGATGCACCTTGGCGAGAGCCTCCGCCTCGTCGGCGGCTTTCGTGTAATAGTCCATAAAAGAGCGGCAATGAAAGATCAAATCACTTTTGGATTCTTTCGACGCAGGCCGATATGAAGGCTCTGCGTAGAGTTCAGCCATCTGGCGCATTTCCTCTGCCTTATTGCGCAGGCGCAGGGCCTCCTGCTGATACCACGTTGCCAGTCCACTGTGATCGTTGCGTTCAATGAGTTCGCGTGGTGGACCCGTCGAACAGGCCATGACCGCCATGAGGAACAACAGGACGAACCATGTCGGTAGCCAGGGGATCTTCGTAGATGCCTCCCTCCTCCGAGGAAAAGTTCTTCTGCCAAATGGACGACCTGAGATCCAGAACGCCGCCGAGGCACCTCTTCGTATCAGTTGTGGATAGAGGTGGCCTCGGCGTAGCGTATTCTGCTCTGCTCACAGGGACAGCCGCTCCTTCTCGACGTGCTGTCTATGGGCCTTGGCCACGACGTATCAGGTTCTCGTGTGTGCTCGCCAGGGCTGCTGCCTCGTCGGCCATTTTCCGGTAGTTTTGAGCAACCTCCCGGCAATGTGCCGCTTGTTCTGCTATGTGGGTCGAATTATAGATCTCCGGATGATGCTCATAGGCCTCGGCCTGATTGTCCCAGAACTGCGCTTTCTCCTTGAACTCCTGGGCCTGATCGGCGTAGTCCTTGGCAAGTTTCTCATGATCGCCCTTGTGAACCCTTTGAGTAGAACCCATCATTGTGCAGCCCTGCATCGCAAGGGCCACTGAGAACATGATGAAAACAGCAGCCAACCTCAGAACCTGCGTCATCATAATCAATCCTCCTTTCAGTAGCAGTGACTCATTTCACTACCTGTAGCGGCACCTGGGCAAGCACTATTCCTAAGTATCAACGATGATGGCCTTCGGTTAATTTCGGTCGTATTCATTGAATCTTGACCAAACAGACAGCCACTGTGTTCTCGCCGGAGCGTCGAGCATTGAGTCGCCCCTTTGACCCATTGCCCTGTGGCTTCGCCAGTTCCAACAATCTCAACTTCATCCCGATGAGCTTCTGCTCAGCCGTCATGACTGCCGCCCATGTGGACAAATGCACGGTCTATCTGCCAGATGAAATTCCTGCTCACATCATTCACTGTCTGGTCGGATGCTGACCGATGCTCTCGCCTGTTCTTGAAGCATGGTGGCAAGAAAGGGCAACGAACCGATCCGCAGTTGCGTAATGCCACAATTGCATAGAACCTATGACACCCTCAGTAACGGGCTGATTCACTGCTCTGTGCAACGATGCGTCGAGAATATCATGAGTTCAATGCTCCTCCTGCTGTATGCCCTGTTTTCCTCGTATATCCTCGTTTGCTCTCGCTCCACCACCGCCACATGACATAGATAGGCGGAATCACAAACAGCGTCAGGATCATGGCGGACAAGACTCCGCCGACCTGTGGCGCGGCGATCCGCTTAATCACATCCGCGCCCCTTGACGAATCGCAGCGTCGCGAGTTAGGGCAGCGGTACTTGGGCGTCGGTCGGCGTCACGTTGCGCCACCTCTCCCTTCAATCTGAGCTTTCCTGGAAACGGAATCTCCTGTCCGACCTCATACATGGCTCCCTGAAACGGTTCCACCATCGGCATCTTTTGATAGCCGAGCTGGAGGGTAGGATCCGGGAGTGTCTGGACCTGCGGCACCACGGTCTGAGCCATCTCCCAGCGTTGGCGGGCCGCCTTGATCTCAGGATTGGCGGCATCCAGTTCTCGAATGAGACCGGAAAGTTCCAAGCTTGTTTCAGCCGCCTCGTCGGTCGCGCAGACCGGCAAGGGCAGAAGCAGCGCCGGCACAATTAGCCACGCAGCCCTAACTCGCGGGAATGAAAGCAAGATTCGAGTTTGTTTCATGATCCACCTCCGATGGCAAAAGGCTTCACCGCTCGCTCTGCCTCAACGGCTGAGCAGCGGTCGACAAAACCGGAGGTGTAAGATAAGATTCGGAGCACTGAGGAAGAGCTTATAGAGAGGGGAACAATGGAATACGCGCAACTCCGAGGCCATGTTCTCTCAACAGAGACATCGGCGGGAACTTCGTGACGATTGACCAGAGACAACACAGGATCAAGACTTACAACCGTATTGTTCTTTGTCTGCCGTCCGGGAGATGCGGTGACCGATGCCGGGCACATGATGGTCCCGTCCATCGGACAGGCCATATTCTCTTCCGCAAGGATAGCCGGTTCCTCTACTTCAGAGAGATCGGGCAAGACACACATCGTCCCGATCACCTGACAGAAGGTGAAAGAAATCACCAGTGTAATGAATTGCAGAGGAACTCGACTAAACATGGGTGGAACCCACTGTGACAGCCTCTCGCAACCGAAGTAAGCATGTCGAGGCTCACCATTGATCTCGGAAAAGGAAGAAGTACCCGATCGCGACCGCGATCGCTTGGAACAGGATCAGCCAGCGCATGAGACCCCATTGTGTCCTCGCACGGCTTTCCTCCAATCTCATTCTAGCTTGCAGAGAAGGTTGCGAGAGGATAAACGCAGCCACCACCTCTCTCGCCTCCTCACGGCTCACGTTTCGTTCCAGCTGAACCAGTTCGATCGCTTTGGTGCGCTCGCCTTGCGACAGGGCCTCCAGGGCTTTCATAGGAAGATCGTAGTCCACTCGTGAATTCTCCGTCATGGTATTCGGTGGAGTCTACCAGAAAAGACCGCCGCCAGTCTTCCTGATTTCCACAGTGACTCGGTTTAAGATGCAGCGATGCTGTACCCTCGATTATCCCCTGGTCAGTTGCCATATGATGAGCCCGTGCCGCCCCAAACCTGCACGTCTTAGACTCGATACTATATCGCAGAGGTGGCCTATCATGTCATGAATAGGCTTTTAGCAGTTGGTCTGAAACATCATAGGGCCCACGCTAACCGCGGATCATTTATCCCCTGCAGCTCTTTGGTGAAATTGACTTCCCCATGCGAATCCTGCGAGCGGCAGCCCTCTACTTTCTTCTGGTATTCGGTGCGGGGTTCGTGCTGGGACTCGGGCGAGTCCTCATGGCCGTTCCACTGCTCGGTGAGCGCAATGCAGAACTCTTGGAAATGCCTCTGATGCTCATCGTCATCGCCGCTGTAGCCCGATGGGTCGTTTGCCATAGATTGGACGATGACGGCCGGTCTTCGGCACTCGCCATTGGTTTCATCGCCATGGGAATGGTTCTGATCGCAGACCTGGCCGTGGGAATGTGGCTCCGAGGGATGTCGGCAACAGAAGTCTTTCTTGACCGCGATCCGGTCTCAGGGGCTGCCTACTATGCGGCTCTCCTGTTCTTCGCTGTCATGCCGACCATTATCACTCGCCTTCGGCAGATCTAGCCTCGTCAAAACAGTGGATGGTGCGGGGCTGATGCGAAAGGGGCGGCAGTGGGCACCTCTCCGGCATTGCCCAGAAACCGCCAGGCATCACCCTCTTTTACAAGATAGTGGACTTCACGAAACCAACTGTCGAGGGTGACTCGATCTCCTGAGCGTTCGTCGATGCCGTACAATCCTCCCGTGCAGGTCACTTCTGCACGAAATCCATCGTTCACTCGCGAGACTTTGATATCCGAGAATAAATGGAGTGATTCGATGCTCTTATAATGCTCAAACACCTCGCCCCATACCCGGCGTACGTCGCTTTCTTTCAACCCGTGGTAGTCGTAAGATGGCGCATAAAACTGCATGAGGGTGTCAATATCCTCATTTTTCAGCGCCGATTCCGCACGTTCGAACGCCGCAAGCAGTCCTGTCACAACCGGATGACGCAGGAGCCCATTTTGTCGGGTGACCTTCTTCCCCTCCATCAACAAGGTCGCCTCGGGCAACACCTGCACCTTGGCCATCACCACGACGGGCGCAAGGGGCCACCACAGTGCAAAACTGAGGAGAAGCAACGCGGGCAACTTTCCGCCATGTTTCATGTTGTACCCCTTACGTCGACTTAGACTGACCTCAACTCTCTGCTGCCTATTCCTTTTCTCTATCACCCAAGGCCCCGCATCACGAGGTACGCACCTCCGACGGCGAGCACGAGAAATCCCACCAACCAACGGATAAATCGTTGTTGGGCCGTAGCGAGCACCTTGTTCATCTTTTTCTGAAGGGCGGGCTGTGAGACGAGGTAGGCTTCCACCTCTTTTTTCGCCTCCTTCAGACCGATATTCCGTTCTTGACGAACAACCTTGATCGCCTCGATCAAATTGCCACTCCGTAGTGCCTCAACCGCCGCCCTAGGAATGTCCGGAGAACGCCGTGGTTTGTTCGTCATGTTATCGCCGGAGGAACGCGCCGACATTGAGGGCGGAGATGAGCACCCATACTCCGCCTCCCAACCCGATGGCAACTGCGTATAGCCTTGATTGCGGGCCCACTCCCTCCCCTTCTCTTGCTCAGGTCACGCACGACACTTCACAACAGATGGAACGAAAGACGCCTGCGATGGCCCTATTGAAGTTCAAACAACATGAGAGTCAATAGAATCGATGTTTTCACCGTACCTACCGTAGGCGGATAACCTCCACAATGTGCGAGTATTTTTAGGCTACCCTAAGAGACAGCCTGAGCAAGTATAATCTATGTTTTCCGTGAGGTGATGTCTACAGCCGCTCCAATCGCGCTCAGAATTGTGACCCATCTTGACGTCGTCATAATCCTCTGCCACAAAGGACACCGATCCAGGCAGGTTCAAGAAGGAGTCTGGTGATGCGAACGGTCAGTCGACGGATGGTGGATCTCGCCCAATCTGAAATCCGAGCGATGACACAGGCTTGCGCGAGTGCAAAGGGTCTCAATATGGCCCAAGGTGTCTGTGACACGCCGGTGCCTCTGATTGTTCTTGAAGGGGCAGAGAAGGCCATTAGGGACGGGTACAATGTCTACACTCGCTTCGATGGGTTAGCGGAACTCAGGCAGGCCATAGCCGACAAGTTGGCGCACTATAATGGGATTCGAGCTGATCCCGAGACGGAAGTGACCGTCAGCGCCGGGGCTACCGGGGCCTTTCACTGTGCCTGCGCGGCACTCCTCAACCCCGGCGACGAAGTCGTCCTATTCGAGCCGTACTATCAATACCATGTCAGCGCACTCGTGGCCGTCGAAGCCGTTCCTGTCGTCGTCAAAATGCAGCCCCCGGCATGGACCTATTCACTAACCGAGCTCGAGCAGGTCCTGACTCCAAATACCAAGGCCATCATCGTCAATTCGCCCGGCAATCCATCGGGCAAGGTGCTCAGCCGAACGGAACTTGAGGCGCTGGCGTATTTTGCGTGCCGACACGATCTGTTCGTCTTTACCGACGAAATCTATGAGTACTTTCTCTATGATGGGCGGAGCCACGTGGGCATGGCCTCCTTGCCCAATATGGCCGAACGGACGGTGACGATCGGTGGGTACTCGAAGACGTTCAGCGTCACAGGGTGGCGCATCGGGTACAGTGTGGCTGCGCAGCGATGGACAAAGGCGATCGGCGCGATGAACGATCTCCTCTACGTCTGTGCTCCAGCGCCGCTCCAAATGGGCGTGGCTCGTGGTATCAGAGAATTGTCCGACGATTTCTATGGAATCCTGGCTCGAGACTATCAGCAGAAGCGCGACAAATTTTGCAGCGCTCTGAATAAGGCGGGACTCACGACGTCGGTTCCAGAAGGAGCCTATTACGTGTTGGCCGATGTCTCGCGGCTTCCAGGCGGCACTGGAAAAGCGCGGGCCATGTATCTCCTGGAAAAAACCGGTGTCGCCGGGGTGTCGGGAGAAGCCTTCTTCACGGGACAGGCCGGGGCCAATTATATTCGCTTCAGCTTCGCGAAGACGGATCCAGATCTCGACGAGGCTTGTCGCCGTTTGACTCAAGTCGATTTCTAGAAGGGCTACTCCTTCTCTCCAGAGACCGGCCGAGCGAGGAGCTTAACCTGTCGTGCGAGTGCATCGGGACAGTGTGGGCTGGTGGCGATGATTCCGCGATACCGAGGCTTGGGCCGGTTAAAGGTCAGGCCACGTCCGCGGCCATCGGAGATGGTTCCATCCGCTTCCGCGATGAGAAGAGTTCCCGCCGCAACATCCCACTCATTTTCCGGTTCGAACGTCGCGGCGGCATGAATGCGCCCGCTCGCAGTGAGCGCGAGAGCCCAGGCGATTGAACGTATGGCACGGCTGTTGGCATACGGCTCAAGCGACGCGAAGCGACCGATTTGGAGTTCCCACGGGCTGAGTGCCACGACAGGGAGCTGGTCTTCCCACAGTCCTGGTGGGGTAACCTGCTTGTCATTGAGATCAACACCTCCACCTCGGCTGGCCGTGAATAACTCATCTGTCGAGGGGTTGAAGATGGCTGCCACGACAGGTTGGCCCCGTTCAATGAGCGCGACGGAGATGCAGAACTCCGGTTCCCCACTGATGAAGGCCTTCGTCCCATCTATCGGGTCCACCACCCAGACTCGTCTTTTCTGAAGGCGATCCAGGTCATCAGGCGATTCCTCCGAGAGCCAGCCATCCTGAGGAAACACCGATGCCAAGTGAGATTGGAGAATCTGATTCACGGCCAGGTCCGCCGAGGTCACCGGCGAGTGGTCCGGCTTCTGAATCGTCTCAAATCCCTCGACCATCAACCGTAAGGCTTCCTCTCCGGCCTTCCGGATCACATCGATGAGAACATCACGTTCGTAGTCCCATGCCATGACGGAAGAGTAGCAGTCCCGGTGGCAGATGAAAAGCAACGACCCTGTGCCGGCTTGACCTGGTCATAGAATCATCGTACAAGCACGATATCATGAAATTGATCCAGAAACGGTCAAGGAAGTCGGGGCTGTCGCCCGGAACGCTCGTCCACATCGGCGAGACGCGAACCGAGGTCGTGACGATGACCCTGTTCAATTATGCCGGTGACCGATGCGAAGAACATGTCGTCAAAGACGCGAAGGAGCTTCGACTGCCCGCCGACGAAACAGTCACCTGGGTCGATGTCGGTGGCGTGCACAAGATCGACATCTTGGAGGCCTTCGGGAAACAGTTTAATCTCCACCCGCTTCTGCTGGAAGACATCGCGAATACCGATCAGCGCCCCAAGCTCGATGACTATGAGACATATTTCTTTCTGGTCATGAAGATGCTCACGACCTCTGACCGCGGAGACATACTGGTCGAACAAGTCAGTTTCGTCCTTGGGCGTAACTACGTCCTCTCGTTCCAAGAGAATGGAACCGATGTGTTTCAACCGGTGAGGGATCGCCTCCGAAGTGGCAAGGGGCGGCTTCGTCAAAGCGGATCGGACTATCTGCTCCATGCACTCATTGATGCCGTGGTCGACCGATATTTCGCTGTTCTCGAAATGCTCGGGGAGCGGATTGAATTGCTGCAAGAGCGTGTGATAACCGATCCGAAGCCGGATACACTCAAAGACATTCACGCGCTCAAACAGCAGCTCCTGTTCGTGCGGCGCGCCGTTTGGCCCCTGCGGGAAGCGATCAACAACCTGTCTCGATCGGACTGTCCATTTTTGCATGAACCCACCAAGGTATTTTTTCGAGACGTCTACGACCATGTGGTGCAGATCGTCGACACCATCGAGACGTTGCGAGAAATGGTCTCCGCGAGTCTCGACATTTACCTCTCAAGCGTCAGCTATCGGCTGAACGCCGTCATGCGGGTCCTGACGGTGATCACCACAATTTTCATGCCGCTCACCTTTATTGCGGGCATCTACGGCATGAATTTTGAGTATATGCCGGAGTTGAAATGGCCCTGGGGCTACGCGATGGCGTTGGGCTTAATGGGAGTCGTGGCGACTGCTATGTTGATCGGGTTCCGCCGAAAGAAATGGCTGTAGACGGCGAGGCAGGCTACTCTTCTTGAATTGCCACCTTATCCACGAAATAGGTGGTCTCACCGAAGCAGTCGGTTGGAATATGGCGATACTCTTTGTAATGCAAGATCACCCGTTTCCCCATCACCTCCGATAATTCCGCAGCGACTTTATCGTTCCAGATCGTAAAATGCCAGAGAACGGGAGCCGTTCCCGGCACGGTCGTCATGGCCAACTCCCCTTCATGCGTCTTACACAACCAGCCCCTCGTAGAAAATTGTTGGATGTACCCAGCCCGGTCTCCATCCGAATAGGTCCAGTTGAACACGACAATGAGGTAGGCGGAACCTACAAAGAAGAGAAGCACCAAAAACAGCTTCACTAATATCTCCTCATCTACGAATGGACGTCACTGAAGAGCCACGGCGCTTCAGCCTTTCGTTGAATTTCATAGGCTTTGATTGCGCCTTCATGTTGGAGGGTGAGACCGATGGCATCAAGCCCTCTATAGAGACAGTCTTTGCGGAAGGGGTCGATCTCGAACCGATAGGTGGTTCCCTTCGGCGTGGTCACTGTTTGCTGGTACAGGTCCACAGTGAGACGATAACCCTCGGTGTCATTCACGTCCTTCATGAGCTGCCCCACCTCTTCAGTTCTCAACGCCACAGGGAGGATGCCGTTCTGAAAACAATTGTTGTAGAAGATGTCGGCAAAGCTGGGAGCAATGAGGCACCGGAACCCTTGATCCAGGAGAGCCCAAGGCGCATGCTCACGCGAGGAGCCGCAGCCGAAATTGTCTCGGGTTAGGAGGATCGTCGCGCTCTGATACCGTGGTTGGTTCAAGAAGAAGGATGGGTCAGGTGAGCCGTCTTTGAGTTTCCGCCAGTCAAAGAACAGGCCTTCGCGCAAGCCGGTGCGCTTGATCGTCTTCAGAAATTGCTTCGGAATCACCTGATCAGTATCGACGTTCACGCGATCTAGGGGAGCGACGAGCCCGGTTAGTGTCGTGAAAGGTTCCACTGCGTCCTCAGCTCCAATGTCGGATATCTACAAAGTGGCCTTCAATGGCCGCGGCGACTGCCATGGCGGGCGATACCAGGTGAGTGCGACCTCCAGCTCCCTGGCGACCCTCGAAATTCCGATTACTCGTCGAGGCACAGCGCTCACCAGGCTTCAGCACATCGGCATTCATTGCCAAGCACATGCTGCACCCGGCCTCCCGCCACTCGAACCCTGCCTCGCGGAACACTCGGTCGAGTCCTTCCGCCTCCGCCTGCTGCTTGACAAGCCCCGATCCTGGCACCACCATGGCATGCACGGACTTTGCGACCTTCTTGCCCTTCGCGAAGCTCGCAGCGAGTCGAAGATCTTCGATCCTGGAGTTCGTACAGGAGCCGATGAAAGCCTTGTCGATTCTGATGTCGGTAATCGGCATATTGGGTGAGAGTCCCATGTAAGCCAATGCCCGTTCGGTGGCACTCTTCGTTTTCTCATCCGGCATCGTTCGGGGATCCGGAATATTCTGGTCCACACCAAGTACCATACCGGGGCTGGTGCCCCAGCTGACCTGCGGCGCGATCTGTTCTGCCTGCAATGTTACGGTTGCATCATACTTGGCGTCAGAATCAGTCTTGAGCTGCCGCCATGCCTGAGTCGCCTGCTCGAACAGTTCTCCCTTTGGCGCCAACGGTCGGCCTCTGATGTAGGCAATGGTCTTGTCGTCAGGGGCGACCATGCCTGCACGAGCGCCACCCTCGATCGACATGTTACAGAGGGTCATACGACCCTCCATGCTGAGGACTTCGATTGCCGAACCGGTATATTCGATCACATAGCCGGTTCCCCCGGCAGTCCCGATCTTCCCGATAATCGCGAGAATAATATCCTTGGCCGAGCAACGGTCGGACAGCGTTCCATCGACGCGTATTTCCATCGTCCTGGGGCGCTTCTGCACCAGACATTGAGTGGCCAATACGTGCTCCACTTCACTCGTCCCGATACCGAACGCCAGGGCGCCGAATGCCCCATGGGTGGAGGTGTGGGAGTCGCCACAGACGATCGTTGTACCAGGAAGTGTGAAGCCCTGTTCCGGGCCGATGACATGGACGATACCCTGGCGCATGTCGCTCATGTTGAAAAGGGTGATGCCGAAATCCTTGCAGTTGTCCTCGAGGGTTTGAATCTGAAGGGCACTCACTTGATCGGCGATCCCAAGCCGCCGGTCTGTGGTCGGGACGTTATGATCAGGCACAGCCAATGTCGCAGCGGGCCGACGAGGCCGGCGCCCTGCGAGCTTCAACCCTTCGAAGGCCTGAGGAGATGTCACTTCATGAACCAATTGCCGGTCGATGTAGAGGAGTGTGGTTCCGTCCGGTTCTGCACGCACCACATGCGCATCCCAAATCTTATCGAATAGGGTCTTGCCTGCCATTCCAACTCCTACTCATCCAGCGCCAAGTACGCCATTATACAGAGAAGTCCTAGGGCTTTGACAAGGTGCCTGTGCAACTTGCTCCTTCTCGCGAGACCTGGTACCACTCACGTCTGTGAAGACTGCGCCCTGGAACGAACCACGTATTGTAGAGTGGAGTCAGCTGTTGCTGGACAGCTATCGTCATTGGACCGGAAAAGAGCTGATCGAGCGGGCCAGTGACAGGAACCAGCAAGCCCGAACATTGTTCGAAGTCTCCTTTGTCGTGGTGTCGCATGGTGCGGAACCGGATCCGATCTTGAATTATGGCAATCAAACGGCGTTGGGTCTCTGGGAGATGTCCTGGGAGCACTTCATCAAGACGCCGTCGCGACTCACGGCCGGGCCGGATGATCGTACCGAGCGGGCCAAGATGTTGGAACGGGCCAAGTTCTACGGTTACTTCGAGGGATATCGGGGAATCAGAATTTCTTCGACGGGTCAACGCTTCCTTGTCGAGCGAGCCTTGATCTGGAATGTGATCGATCACGCCGGGAGTCCTATCGGTCAGGCAGCGACATTCTCACGATGGTCGAGTCTGTCGTGATCAAGGAAGCATGTGACAAAGAGGGTTGGAGCGTAACTTTCGACCTCGATTGGGGTGATGAAGATTCGTCGAAAGCGGAGGAGTCAGGTCCAGAGTTCGAGGGGGCCGTGGTTCGCGAGACCCTGCAACAGATCGCGGATGGCAAGGATGCCTACGACACGGCGATTGTGATCCAGGATCGGAACGGCATGAATCCGTTCATCCAGCATGACGCGAGCAATGGCACGGATCTCTGTCACGGGCGTGGACGAGATAACGCGGGAGGTCATGATTTCGGCCAATCGTCGCCCGGAGGCCTGTCGCTTATCGGCGGCGGTGATAAGTTCCGGAACATGGTGGAGTAGGTCCTGATACGACACCATTCCGACGAGGGTGTCGTGCATCGACGTGACGGGGATATGGTGGAATCCGTTGTGCGACATGCTCGTCCAGGCATCCAGCAAGGTGCTGTCGGATGGAAGAGAGAGAACCGGAGTGCTCATCAAGTCTCGCGCCAGGATCGCAGGTTTCAGGCGGGCCTGTTCGGTACCCTGCTGTTGATAAGCCGTTTGCGCTGCTAAGGCCGCGTGATCCAATGAAGAAGAACGTTGTCCATGATGCTCCCGCTCTCCAGGGGATTCTGCACGTCCATTCCGTAGGCCAACCGGCTTGATCGGATACGTCTCCACGATTCCATTGACCGACAGAATGATGGGCATGCTGTAGTTCCTCACCTGCCATATCGGAATCTTCGGAAAATACTTAAGCTGAGGATGTTGCAAGATCGCTCAAGCGACATCCTTCTTGCGAGACGCCTCTCGGCAGCACTGTAGAAAGCCGGATTTTCGAGTGCAACAGGGCAACATGTTGGTTCTCGCAACCTCGGCGTTCCAAATCGGTTGCTTCCGTTTTAACCCATATGCTATAAGGCAAGAAGGTTAGTCGTGTAACGTGGTGAATGTTGATAGCTGGTGATTGAGAACCGGTGCATAGTCAATAGACGAAAGGCACACATTAATCAAATCTCGCACGTCCTCCAAGTTTGACATCGTACATATAATTCACAAGACTCTATGTATCTCTTCTTTTATCTTAAGGGGGGTAGTCATGAGCAAGACATTGTGGGCGGTCTTTCTCGGCCTTGGAATGCTATTGGCCGGGGTTTCTGGTTCGTATGCGCTTCAGGCAGGTGGTGTTGAGACCGGTGATTTAGAAACCGGCTCTGTCGTCGGACAGCCGTTTAAGGAACTGAACGTGGATGCTTCGTTCTACTCGATCGACATCGGCACCATGAAGACATGGTATCCTCCCACGACGGTCATTGATTTTAAGACGCGTCCTGGGGCACCGGTTCTGATAAAAGTGACGAATAATTCTACTACTGAACATGGCTTTCAGCTGAGTGCTGCTGCCAATCAATCGGGACCGTTTGTCTTGGATGCCAAGTTAGTGCTCAAGCCAGGGGAAACGCGTTACATCGGTGTTCCAACCAGCGATTTGTTTTATGTCGTGGGAAGCGTCCTCGAATATCGCTGCCACCTGCATCCGGCCCATGTCGGCGGCAAGTTGGTTATGCTCAAGTAACTGATTTCGATTTGGATGACAAAAAAGGCCTCGGTGAAAGCCACCGAGGCCTTTTTTATATTCTATCACAACTACCCAAAACAAAGGGCTTGGTCCTCGATGAACCCAGGGCCCTCACATCATAAAGTCAATGGACGAGATCAGTTTCTAACCCCGCTCCATACCTTGGCGGCATCGATTGCTTTATCCGGATTCAACGTCTTCGCCCTTTCCAGAAGTACGGCAGTCGTTTCCGGATAGAGAGGGTCAGAAATACAACAATTATCGACGGGGCATACCGCCGCACACTGGGGCTCGTCAAAGTGTCCGACACACTCAGTGCAGCGGTCATGGGCGATGACATAAATACTATCACCGACGCCTTGCCCATCGCCGACGTGATTGCCCTTGGCTTCTGCGTCGCTCCTTGTCTCGAAGATCGCTTCATTCGGACATTCCGGCAGGCATGCTCCACAAGAGATACATTCATCCGTGATCAATAAAGCCATGACCTAAGCCTCCTTCTCACCACGTAAGACTATAGAATATTGACAAGTTCACGCGGCTCACACCATAGTGCTTCGTCGGCCCATGGCGAGTAGGCACGCCGAGGCATTCTATTCCCTGATTCTTTTCTAAGTCAACTGAACGAGGTCCGTTCAGAAGACCTAGGCCTTCATTGTGCCTGAGCCATTGGGCCCAACAGAGAAGGAAAACGCTGGTCATCATCAATGGAATCTGGTCACACTCAGACGAGCAATCGAGAACAGCGGAAGAAGCGGATCATCATGATGGCGCTGCTCGCTCTTCTCCTGATGAGCGCATCGGTTTTCCTCGTCGAACGCAAGGAATCGAGCGTCATCGTCGTCAGGTTCCCGAGCGGTGTCGAGTTGGAAGCCGAAGTGGCGGACACGCCGGAGAAGTTGCTCTTCGGGCTTGCCTTTCGCGATGCATTGCCTCCCAACGGCGGCATGCTCTATATCTTTGAGCAAAACGGAATGCATCGCGTGACCACCAAGGAATATCGATTCCCGATCGACATTCTGTGGGTGGACGAGAGTCATCATGTGGTGTATATGCTGGAACATGCAGAGCCATGTACCAAAGATCCCTGCCCTCTTTTCGGGCCACCGTCCGAGGCTGTTCGCTATGTGATACAGGCAGTATCGGGGTTCATTCAAAAGGCCGGAGTTGCAAAAAGCGACGAGCTCACGTTTGCCCTTCGGATGTAGAGGCTGGGAGATCGCAAAAGGACATATGCACGATGAATGAGTTTCAAAAGGTTGCACAGATCGATGAGTTGCCTCCAGGAAACTCAAAGATCGTCAAGATCAATGACCGCCCGATCGCGTTGTTCAATGTCGAGGGAAAGTTGTACGCCATCCATAATAGCTGTCCCCATGAGGGGGGTCCGCTTATTGAGGGAAGACTCAAAGGATATGTCATTGCCTGTCCGTGGCATGATCTGGCGTTCGATATCAGAAATGGGCAAGGGATCGACGGCGGCGGGTACTGTGTAGGAAGTTACGAAGTCCGGGTGGATGGGAACGATATTTTGATCGGCCCTCGGCGGAAAATATAAGAACGGACATCCGACTGAACCGTTTGTCTTTGCGACTCGCATCAGGATATCGACGTGAGCATGTCCAGTACCGATCACAATCCTGCTTTGGACGGCAGCGACCGCCGCCAGGTCACGGTCGACCAGTCTTTCTTTATCCATCTCTGGGAAGATCGCACCAGAGGTGAGCAGTGGGTGCCGTCTTACGACACCAAAGGGCTCGCGCTTCTCAGTGATGAGTTCCTCCGCATCGCGAGCAATAACGCCGTGGAAAACGGGCAGCGCATCTTCGAGTTTAAAGCCATGCAGTCAGGGGTGTATCAGCTGATTTTTGAAAAACGCATGGGGTGGAAATTTACTGCCGAAGATCGGCGCTTGTTCAGCATAGAGGCAGCGCCGTCACCCAGGAATTGAGCCGATGCCCGATATCGCGTTCATCAACGGCCGCTTTCTTCCTTGGGAAGAAGCGACCATTTCCATCGATGATCGGGGGTTCCAATTCGGAGATGCCGTCTACGAAGTCATTCGGACCTATCGTGGAAGCCCGTTCGAACTCGCGGCGCACCTTGCTCGATTGGACCGGAGTGCAAGAGAACTGTCGCTCCGCCAACCGTACACCAGCGACCAATGGACAGGGTGGATTCAACAAGGACTCAGCCTGGCCGGATATCGCGATGCCAAGATCTATATTCAGCTTACCAGGGGGGCGGCTCCTCGTGAGCACGGTTTCCCACCCGAGAGTCACCCAACGATCGTGATGACCGTCAGGGAGTTTCATCCCCTGGGACCGGAACTCCGCCGGACCGGCGTAAGCGCATGCACCAGGGAGGATCTTCGATGGGGGCGTTGTGATATCAAGAGTGTCAATCTCCTGGCCAACGTCCTAGCCCGCGAAGAAGCGAAGAAGGCCGGCGTCTTCGAAGCAATCTTGGTGAGGGATGGCTTCGTCATGGAAGGCGCCGTGAGCAATGTCATGGCTGTTCAAAGTGGCGTTGTCATGACGGCCCCGGAGGGTCCGCGAATTCTATCCGGCGTCACGCGAACCGTCGTGTTAGAGTTGGCGAAAAAGAACGACATCGAGGTCCAAGAACGATTCATACCGGTCGACCTCCTGTACCGCGCCGATGAGGTATTTCTGACCGGCACTACGCTCGAAGTACTTGGGGTTATCCAGATCGATGGGAAAATCATCGGCCCCGGTCAACCGGGTCCTATCACTAGAACGTTGGCTGCTCGTTGGGCGTTGTTGACCGGCTAGTACTCTTGCTTTGAACGGAGGTGCATGGTATGGTGCTCCCTCTGTAAGTGGGCTCACGCCCACTTTTTTGTTTGGATACATGGCAAAGGGAAATGGGTTGAGCATACCGGGCAATGGTCCGCAGCCGGTTGCCGACCGGTTGCGCGAAGTCATTTCGCCGATCCTATGGACGCTCGGGCTTGAGTTGGTTGATGTCCTGTGCGTAGGGCAAGGTCCTCGCTCGATCGTTCGAGTTTTGATCGATAAATCAGGTGGTGTCAGCATCGCAGACTGTGAGCAGGCACATAAGTTCCTCGGACCGGCCCTCGACGTGGCCGATCCGTTCCCCCATGCCTATACGCTTGAAGTCTCTTCCCCGGGTCTTGATCGGCCCTTCAAGGGATCTCAAGATTATCAACGGGCAATTGGAAAAGAGGTGAGCCTCAAACTTCGACAACCCCTCGAAGGCCAGTGGAGGATCACCGGCGAGCTGGTGCAAGCGGACGAGCAGGTCGTCGTCATGGCGGTGGCCGCGAGGCCGACATCACGGACGGTGAGATTGAATCGAGACTTGATTGCTGAGGCAAAACTGGTCGTGAAAATTTAAGGATGGGAGAGTCGGTGATTGTAAGCGGTAACCCGATGCAGGAGCGAGGCGTATGAACCGAGAACTGATCTCAGTGATTGACGAAATCGGGCGTCAGAAAGGAATCGACAAGGCCCGAGTCATCGGGGCCGTTGAATCCGCCCTGCAGACAGCCGCAAAGAAACGCTTCGGCCAGGCTGAAAACATCCAAGTGGAAATCGACCCGAAGACCGGGGAAATTTCCGTCGTTTCCAAGAAGATCATCGTTGAAACGGTCAGCAATCCCAAAGCGGAGATCTCTCTTCAAGAAGCTCGCCAATACGATAGTGAAGCGGAGGTCGGCGACGAAATCGGATCGCTGATTGAAATGAACGAATTGGGGAGAATTGCCGCACAAACAGCCAAACAAGTCATCTTCCAGAAGGTACGTGAGGCGGAATGGGAAGCGGTTCAAAAAGAATATTCGACGCGGCAGGGGGATCTCGTGACGGGGATCATTCTCGGAATGGAACGTCGGAATTACCTTGTGGATCTCGGAAAGACGGAAGCCATCCTGCCGATCCAAGAACAGATTCCGCGTGAAACGTACCGGCGCGGCGATCGCGTGAAGGCGATGTTGCTGGAGGTGCGTCGTACGCCGAAGGATGTACAAGTCATTCTGTCTCGTAGCCATCCGCAATTCGTGGCGAAGCTCTTTGAACTCGAAGTGCCGGAAGTCATGGAAAAGATCATCGAAATCAGATCGGTCGTCCGAGAGCCTGGAGATCGGACGAAGATCGCCGTCACGTCACGTGAAAAGGCCGTGGATCCGGTGGGGGCCTGTGTGGGTATTAAAGGTTCACGCGTGCAAGCGGTCGTTCGGGAGTTACGAGGCGAGAAGATCGACATCATTACCTGGACTCAGGACCCGAGAGTTTTTATTGCCGAAGCCTTGAACCCTGCGACGATCGAAAAGGTAGGGATCGACGAAGAGAAGAAGTCGGCGCTCGTGGTCGCCGCCGACTCGCAATTGTCGTTGGCGATCGGCAAGAACGGTCAGAATGTCCGGCTTGCGGCGCGTTTGACGGGATGGAAGATCGATATCATCAGCGCAACGGAATACGAAAAAGAAAAAGTAGAACGCGATAAAGAAATTAAAGCTGCGCTCGCAGAGGAAGCCGAGGTCCAGCGATTACAGGAAGAAGCTCGGCAGGCCGCCAGAGCCGAGGAAGCAACGAGCGGATAGAACACGGAATCGTCTCATGTCTATGCGTGTATACGAACTCGCAAAGCAGTTAGGAATGGAGAATCGAGTGCTGATCCCGGAGCTCAAGAAGATGGGAGCATCGGTTTCTTCTCACAGCAGTACGCTCGACGATGAGATCGTTCAGAGGGCGATGGATAAACTGGCCTCACGATCGAAAGGCCACGTGACAGGAATCGAAGGAGAGCCCGGTGCAAGGCCGGCGGAGCATGCGAGTCACGGTAAAGCCGCGGCGGCAAGGAGTCACGTCGTCGAGGAACCGCCTAAGCCGGACAAGCGCCGTATCCTGATCAAACGAAAGAAAGAGGATGAACCGCTCGAGGTCACTCCATCAGCTCCGATTGTTGAGGCTGAGCGTCAGCCGCAGCCGATGCCCTCAATCACCGTGCCGACGTCGCTTCCGGTCGCCGAGCACCCCAGCAATGGTGGACTAGTCGATGGTGGCCTTCCAACGGAAGAAGTTCCGGACGAGGTTTCTCCCCCCGCGCCTGCGCCCCTTGTTGTGAAACAGGAGGAGATGCCGGCAAAGCCGACTGTCGCGCCCTCAACGATCGGGGCGCCGACTCCGGAACCGGTGACGGGCAAGAAGAAGAGTATGGCATTTGAGACCATCGAGGCCGAAGCACAAAAAGACAAGCTTAAGAGAGCACGAAAACCAGGGCGCCCCAGAGATGGTCAGCAACAAGATGTGAAATTCCGTGAGGATGCCGCCCGCTGGCAAGATCTTCGTGCGATTCCGCTACAACGCCGAGATGACCGATCCAAGCATGTGCACCATAGCACCCTAGCAGAAATTACCAAACCGCGTCGAAAGAGCGTGAAAGTCACTCCGCGGACGACGGTCAAAGAATTCGCCGAGTTGATCGGTCAACGGCCGGCGGACATCGTTCGCAAGCTGATGGACATGGGGCAAATGTTGACCCTTCACCAACCTATGAACCTGGATGCCGCATCGATTTTCGCAGAGGAAAGCGGAGTTAAAGTGGACATATCGGTCGAAAAAGTGGGGGACGAGTTGCTGCAAGATGTCGTTGAAACGGGCGGTGATGAACGGCCGGAACCTCGACCGCCGGTCGTGACCATCATGGGGCACGTCGATCACGGGAAAACGTCCCTTCTCGATGCGATTCGCCAAACCAACGTGGCGGAAGGGGAAGCAGGCGGCATTACCCAACATATCGGCGCCTATACCGTTTCGGTGCGTGGTAAGCAAGTGACGTTTCTGGATACTCCCGGCCACGAAGCCTTTACGGCCATGCGAGCTCGTGGTGCCAAGGTCACGGACATCGTCATTTTGGTTGTCGCAGCAGACGACGGAGTGATGCCGCAAACCATCGAAGCGATCCGCCATGCCAAGGCAGCCGGAGTGCCGCTGATCGTGGCGATGAACAAGATCGATAAGCCGACCGCCAATCCTGATCGGGTAAAAAACGCCCTCTCTGAACATGGCCTGATCTCCGAGGCATGGGGCGGGGATACCATTATGGTCGAGGTATCCGCCAAACAGAAAACGGGGCTCGATACGCTCCTTGAGATGATTTTGCTTCAGGCGGAGGTGCTTGAACTCAAGGCTGATCCACACCGACAGGCCAAGGGCACCGTCATCGAAGCCAAGATTGAGCGCGGGAGGGGCCCTGTTGCGACGGTGCTGGTTCAGAGCGGAACGCTACGGGTGGGAGACGCCTATGTCGTGGGAACATTCAGCGGGCGTGTTCGAGCCCTCATTAATGATCGTGGCGAAAAAGCGCAGCAGGCAGGGCCGTCCATTCCGGTGGAAGTGATCGGATTGCCGGGCGTTCCCTCGGCGGGAGATGTCTTCCATGTCGTCTCCAATGAAAGAGTCGCCCGGGAGATAGCGGAAGAACGAGCTCAAAAGCGACGGGCGGCGGAGCTGACCGGTCCCTCGAAAGTGTCGTTGGATGATCTGTTCGCGAAGATCCAAGAAGGATCCGTGAAGGAATTGGCCATTGTCATCAAGGCAGACGTCCAAGGATCGTCCGAAGCATTGGCAGGCGCGGTCGAAAAGTTGTCGACGGATGCCGTCAAGCTTCGTGTGATTCATAACGGAGTCGGTGGAGTCATGGAATCCGATGTGCTGCTCGCCGCCGCATCACGAGCCATCATTATCGGCTTCAATATCAGGCCCGAGCCGAAGGCCACCGCTTTAGCCGAACAGCAAGGCGTCGATATCAGGCTCTACACGATCATTTATGACGCCATTGCCGACATCAAGGCAGCGATGGAGGGATTGCTGGAGCCCACCCTGAAAGAACGTGTGTTGGGACGAGCAGAAGTCCGGCAGGTATTTACGATTCCGAAGGTCGGAGCCGTGGCAGGGTCTTACATCATTGACGGGACGATCGCTCGGTCAAGTGCCGGGGTGCGCGTGATTCGCGACAATGTGGTGGTCTATCAGGGTAAACTCGCTTCGTTGCGTCGCTTCAAGGACGATGTCCGTGAAGTGCAGCAAGGATACGAATGTGGCTTGAGCATCGAGAATTTCAACGATGTCAAAGCCGGGGATATCATCGAGGCCTATGCCATCGATAAGATTGCGGCGAAACTCTAGCATTCTCGGAATTTTGAGTGCGACCCCTTGCCCAAAGGCCGGGCACGCGTATTGAGCGAAATCATAGAGATTCTATCAAGAGCTTGCTTTAGCTGAACCTTGGCCATGGTCGTGGGTGTATGCACGGTAGAATTATTCATCTCGGGGAGTCAGTCGCTTAAAGACAAGCGGCAGGTCATTCATGGGCTCAAGGACAGGCTTCGAGGCAAGTTCAACCTTTCCGTCGCCGAAGTGGACGCTCAGGACCTCTGGCAGAAGGCCGTCCTTGGAATGGCTTGTGTCTCGAATGAGGGTAGTCATGCGAACCAGGTGCTTGAACAGGCGTTGAATGTGATCAAGAGCATGCCTGCAGTCGAAGTGATCCGAACCCAATTGGAATTGCTCTAGCCTTCCTGCAATGCGTGCAATAGACAACCTCGGAATAACAGCATGTCGAAGACGACCTATAAAAGAGCAGACCGGGTGGCCGACCAGATCAGGATGGAAGTGGCGGATATTCTCATGCGAAAAATCAAGGATCCCAGGGTTCATGATGTGACGGTGACCGATGTCGAACTCACAGGGGATCTACGCATTGCTCATGTGTTTGTCACGACCATGGAAACGGGCGAGGCTGAGCGGGATATCTTTGCCGGCCTCACAAAAGCCAGTGGGTTTGTGCGGTCGGAATTAGGTCGGCGGCTCTCGCTCCGTTACCTTCCGGATGTGATCTTCAAGAAGGATGTCAGTGGAGCTCGTGGTGACCGCATCGTGAAGCTCTTGGATGAACTGCACGGGGAGTCTGAACATCATGGGTCCCAAGACTCTCCAAGCAGCGGGCAGGGGACCGCTGATTCTTAAGGATATGGACCGAGCAGGCATCACAACCGACCAGGAGGGCGCGCCGGAGGGAGTTCTCATTGTCCACAAGGAAACCGGCTGGACTTCACACGACGTTGTGGCCAAAATCCGGAGCCTATTAGGCTGCAGCAAAGTCGGTCATGCCGGTACGCTGGACCCTCAGGCCACAGGTGTCTTGCCCATCCTGGTCGGGCGGGCCACGAGAATCGCTGAATACCTGATCAATTGGGATAAGGAGTATCGTGCCGTCTTGCGGTTAGGCGAAACGACCGACACCCAGGACGCGACCGGACAGGTCTTGACCAGAGTCGATCCATGTGAGGTGCCTGAGGCAGCCCTCCAGGCGGTGATCGCTCGATTCCGAGGAGTACAACAGCAGCTTCCGCCGATGTATTCGGCGGTGAAGGTCGGAGGACAGCCGCTTTACAAAGCGGCGAGAGCAGGAAAAACGATCCCCCGGGCGGAGCGGTCGATCGCGATTCATCAGCTGGAGATCGTAGGGTTTCACGGTCGCGACGTGGTCCTGCGCATTGTCTGCTCAAAAGGCACGTATGTACGCACGCTGTGCGCTGACATCGGACAGGCTTTAGGCGTAGGTGGGCATCTCCTTACCCTCGAACGTCGGCGTGTAGGACCACTGTCGATCGAACAGGCAATGACGATCGACCAAGTTGGCGGCCATCTGGCGGCGGGAACGCTCCGAAAACAGTTCATTTCGTTGGACCAACTCCTGTACCAACTCCCGGCGCTGGTGGTGAACGATGAGCAAGCGCAGCATGTCCTGCATGGCTCGCCTATCTTTCCGGCGGGAGCCGGGCAACTCCCCTCTTCGCCCTCCGCTGTTTCCGTGCGTCTGAAGAATGAAGCAGGTCAGTTGTTGGCCATCGGAACTCACGATGTCGGCCGCGTGGGCTCGATTAGAATTCGTAAGGTCCTGAGTCTCTTGAATCATTAATGTGAAGGAGCAGGTATGGCATTACTGAAAGAAGCAAAGGGTGAACTCATCAAGCAATATCGGCAGCATGACAAGGATTCCGGATCGCCGGAAGTGCAGATTGCCGTGTTGACCACCCGGATTACGTATCTCACCGAGCATTTCAAGACCCATAAAAAGGATCACCACTCGCGACGTGGGTTGTTGCAACTGGTCGGACGCAGACGACGGTTGCTGGACTATCTCCGCGATGTGGATGACTCGCGTTACCGAACGGTGATCGATCGACTCGGCATTCGCAAATAACCGGTCGTACCAACAGCGGCATTTTCCGCCGACACAGCATCATTCGAATGTGCCACAGATGAACACCGACATGCGCTCACGCGCAGCGCGCAGTGTGAAAGTGAAAAGTAATGAAGTTCCCCAGGAGCCTCAGACCTTCAACTTTTTAACTTGTCGCGTACGGTTGAGCGTATCTCAGTGGGCATCTGTGGATCTAACCAGAGGAGACCATAGATGATACACGTCGTAGAAATCGATATTGCAGGTCGGACACTCCGTCTCGAAACGGGTCGTGTCGCAAAACAAGCTGATGGATCAATTTGGGCCTCGTACGGCGACACAGTCGTCCTGGCGACGGCCGTGGCCGCGCAAACGGCCAAGCCTGGCACAGATTTTCTTCCGTTGACCGTCGACTACCAGGAAAAGGCCTATGCTGCCGGGAAAATCCCTGGGGGGTACTTCAAACGCGAAGGTCGACCGGCTGAGAAAGAAGTGCTGACGAGCCGCTTGATTGATCGTCCGCTTCGTCCGCTCTTTCCGGAAGGCTATTACTTCGAAACACAGGTCATTGCCTCGGTGCTTTCGGCGGATAAGACCGGTTCTTCCGATATCATCGGCATCACGGCGGCATCAGCCGCCCTCGCTGTGTCGAACATTCCTTTCAACGGTCCCGTCGCCGGGGTGAGGATCGGTCGGGTCAACGGCCGGCTTGTCGTCAATCCAGACCTCGAAACCATGGAGCAGAGCGAGCTGCATCTGGTCGTGGCAGGGACGGCGGACGCGGTGATGATGGTGGAGGCAGGAGCCGACGAATTATCCGAGCAGACGATGATCGAGGCCCTGGAATTGGCCCACGCTGAGATTAAGAAAATCGTCCAAAAGATCGACGAATTGGCCAAGAAGGTCGGGAGAGCGAAACGGGAGGTTATTGCGGAGTCGATCGACTCCGCGTTGCAAGCCGAGATCAAGACGTTGGTTGCACAACCGATTCGGGACGCCATCATGATTGCCAATAAGACCGCCCGACAGGAGCGGTTGGACCACATTCTGGCCGACGCAATTGAAAGGCTGAAGAAGCCGGATGATACCTCGAGAGAGCGGCATATCAAGATTGTGTTCCATCAATTGGAATATACGGAAGTCCGAAAGATGATTTTAGAAAACCGATCGCGCGCCGACGGGCGCGGCCCAGCCGACATCAGGCCGATCACCTGCGAGGTTGGGGCCCTGCCGCGCGCGCATGGTTCCGCGATCTTTACCAGGGGCGAAACACAGAGCTTGGCAGTGGTGACGCTCGGAACGACCGATGATGAGCAGCGCATCGACGCCTTGGAAGGCGAGTACACCAGGACCTTTATGCTGCACTACAATTTCCCGCCCTTCAGCGTTGGTGAGGCGCGGCCGCTCCGCTCCCCAGGAAGGCGTGAGGTCGGGCACGGAGCCTTGGCGGAACGGGCGTTGAAGCCCGTGATTCCGAACAAGGATGTGTTTCCCTACACCTTACGGATTGTTTCTGAAATTCTGGAATCAAATGGGTCTTCATCGATGGCAACCGTGTGTGGGGGAACGCTGGCCATGATGGACGCCGGCGTGCCTATCAAGGAACCGGTCGCCGGCATCGCCATGGGGTTGATCAAAGAAGGGGACGACGTCATCATCTTGTCGGACATCCTCGGCCTTGAAGATCATCTTGGCGATATGGACTTCAAGGTATGCGGGACCAAGAACGGCGTGACGGCGCTTCAAATGGACATCAAGATCGGCGGCATTACCACGGCGTTGATGCGACAGGCCTTGGAGCAGGCCCGTACGGGTCGCCTCCACATTCTCGACCGCATGTCCAAAGGGCTTGCGGGGCCCCGCACCGACCTGTCGGCGTTCGCGCCTCGCATCTACACGATGAAGGTCAAGCAGGATAAGATTCGGGACATTATCGGTCAGGGCGGAAAAACCATTCGAGGGATTCAGGCCGACTGTGGCGTCAAAATCAACGTTGAGGATACCGGTGTTGTGACCATCGCCTCTGCGGATGGTGAGTCGTTACAAAAAGCCAAGGAGATCATCAACCGCTTGACCGAGGAAGTTGAAGTCGGGAAGGTCTATATGGGTACGGTGAGAAAGATTATGGACTTTGGCGCATTCGTGGAAGTGTTGCCTGGTACGGATGGATTAGTTCACATCTCGCAATTGGCGCATCACCGTGTGAAGGCCGTAGGCGACGAGGTGGCCGAGGGCGATCAGATTCTCGTGAAAGTGCTGGAGATCGACAGGCAAGGCAAGATCCGGCTCAGCCGGAAGGAAACCATCCCTGCGCCGACGGGAAGCGGCGCAAAAGATTCAGCGAGCGGATAAGACTTGTACCGCAAGCTCATCCTCGATAACGGAATTCGCTTGGTCACTGAGCGCATTCCGACCCTTAAATCCGTGACCGTTGGTATCTGGGTCAATACGGGCTCTCGCGATGAAAGTCCCGCAGAGGCCGGGTATTCGCACTTCATCGAACACATGTTCTTCAAGGGAACGGCTACCCGTTCGGCGACGGATATCTCGAGAGAAATCGATTCGTTGGGAGGCGAGATGAACGCCTTCACGACACGTGAAACGACGACGTTCTACGTCAAGGTCTTGGATCAGCACTTGCCCAAGGCCTTGGATCTGCTGTCGGATCTGTTTCTGCGATCTCGTCTAGGCCGGAACGAAATGGAAAAAGAGAAGCAGGTGGTGCTTGAAGAAATCCGCATGGTTCAAGATGACCCGGAGGATCTGGTCCAGGAACTTCATACCAAGTTGGTGATGGGGCGACATCCTTTGAGTCGGCCTATCTTGGGGTACGAATCCACCATCGTTCGGATGAGCCGGTCGAATCTCCTCGACTATCTCGACGCCCATTACCGTCCGGAAGAAATCGTGGTGGCGGTTGCGGGGAATTTCGATCCATATCAGCTTGAAAAAACAATGGCTCGCACCTTTGGTCGGTATCGCAAGTCCTCAAGCAACATGCATCGCAAACGGTGGCCTCCTGAACTCCAGGGTGGCGTGATGATGAAACAGAAGCAGTTGGAACAGGTTCACATCTGTGTGGGATTCGAGGGCGTTGAAGCGGGTCATAAGGACCGCTATGCGGTCTATGCGCTGAACGCGGTGCTCGGCGGCAGCGTCAGTTCTCGGCTTTTTCAAGAGGTCCGAGAGAAACGCGGCCTGTCCTATTCGATTTACTCCTTTCTGTCCGGCTATTCCGACGGCGGCACCATTACGGTCTACGTTGGAATTCGAGCACGGGAGGTTGAACGGGTCCTGGATTTGGTCCACCGTGAAATTCGAAAACTGACCAGACATGGTCTCGATGGTCACGAACTCAAACGCACGAAGGATCAGATGAAAGGCAGCCTGATGCTGAGTCTGGAAAGCTCACATAGTCGGATGAACAAGCTTGCCAAGGATGAGCTGATCGCCGGAACCCATACGACGCTGGAGGATCTGATGATGGAGATCGACGGCGTGACAGAGCAACAAGTATTTCACACCGCCCAGCGCTTGTTCGTCAATGACCGGATCGCGTTGACCGGATTGGGCCCTCTTTCGTCACGGCAAGTGCGGGAGTTGAGCGCAAGCTTTTCGTAACCGTCTTTGATGCCCATAGGCTCCGTTTCATGGGTATTTCACGACGGATTCATATTCATTGACATCGTGACGCGAATTTCTTTACATTAGAACTCAGCGAACATGTCCTTGACAGGACATCGCCGTTTCAGTACCGTTCCGGTACCGGCTGGACAGCTTCCCGTTCCTGTTGGTGTGGAGGCCAGTGAAGAACGCGAATTCCTCAAAAGCTTTGCAAAAACTTTGATTGATCGACTTCAGAATTGAGGACAGATAACGTCTCAGGCTATCGGGCTCAAATTTGATGCAAGGAGGGATAACGTATGAAAAGGGCTGTCATTCTAGCTGCCGTGACGGTGTTTTCGGGATTCGGCTTGCTAGCGGCCGGGATCTCCCTAGCTGCCGACATAGAGCATTTAGGCCTCGCTGATGCAGTGGTTGGAGGAAAACCGCTGAAGGCGGAAGCCGCGGCCAAGACGCTGCAAGGTCGTGTCTGGTCGCAGTGGGCGGATAACCCGGATGGAGAACTCCTGTTCGGGATTCAATATTGGAATACCGGAGAGCCGGGATCCGGCACGCCTGCTGGCCGTTCATCAACGACGTTCGACGTGAAGCCACCTGATCCATTGTTCACCTGTTGTGCCTGGGGTTTTACCGGTGGCAGTGAGAAAAACTCAACCTATTCAGGCTGGTACCATGCAGCCTCGACGGTCCGTCTGGCGGTCAAGGATAAGGCACTGATGGACCAAATCATCAAGGCCTCTCAAGAATTGGTCGCCATGGAGGTCACGCTGGACGGCAGAACCATCACCGGCTTCAAGGTGATCAAGGAATAGCCACTCTCAATGTCGAAGATGTTGTTGAAGGAGGACGTGATCATGATGTTGCAGAAGCGAGGTGCAGCCGTTCTGGCAGCCGTTGCGCTGGTCGTCGGTATGGGTTCGACTGCCTCGGCCATTGAATCATTTCAAGAGCGATTCGAGTGGGGCGATATGAGCAAACCGACCACGCTTCAAGGTCGGGTGATCATCCTTGATCCCTACGATGAAGCGGTATGGATCAACATCGCCGTATTCGGTGGGAATGCCGAGAGCGGCTTGTTCTGGCAAAAAGTTCATCCGGGTAAAAATGTGAAGTTCTATGCTGATAAGTCCGCCTGGCAAGAATTGAAGAAGATGGGCCGGTCTCATGCCGGGCCGGCAGCAGCAAAGGAAGTTCCCCCAGGCAGCACGACGGACTTGATCGAATTCGTTGTGACAGAGACTGAACAGAATCATCGAGTGATTTCATCGGTGAAGAAGATTCCGGAGGTGTCCGGCTCAATGGGCAAGCCGGTGAGCATGTCCGCGCTTCGGCTCAAGGATTGTGTCGGGAAGAGTGAGTACGACAAGCCTTGCGCAGCAGCCAAGCAGGATCTCAACACTTCGCCGGTGTCTCCCGATGGGAGCAACGTCGGGATGCAATACGATGTGATGCTTCCGGGAGGCAAAACCCTCGGCGGCCTCGTTCCATGGACCGCGCAGTATAACCGACCGCACTGACGCCTCTCCCAGATGCAACCGGGCGGCCTCCCGAAAGGGACGCCGCCCGTTTTGTTTTCACCGGCCTACGCAGAATGTCATCTAGCGTAGTGTCTTATTGATACGTTGACATTGACCGTTCGCCCTGAGACCTGTATGATGGATGTCTGGTGTCAGTACAAGTCCTCTTTCGTGAGTATGATGGTGCATGGAATCGCCATTGTGCGAAGGAGGACTTCCGATGAAGCGCCAACCCTTTGTGCCGCGTGACTATGAGGTG
>PHGD01000053.1 GCA_011090425.1 Nitrospira sp. LK70
CAGCAAATGAGGCAATGAAAGAATCGCATGCCCATACCCATGTCCGCTGGTCGCCTTTTGGAGATACTGCTGGATGTAGGCGACAAGTTTCTGAGAGCCGCACTCGGGCCGCAATGCCCCGCAGAGTTGATAGTCGGTGTAGGGTTCCGGTTTGGCGAGTTGATACAGGGACTCATCCATATAAAAGATGGCACTGTCTCGGCCTCCACTCAAATCCAGATAATCGAATAGGCTAGGCGAGCGGGGGTAGCCTCGACTGAATTCGAAGAAATTCCAGGTAATCCCGTGCTTTTCGACCGGCATCCCGGTCACCAGCGAGGCCATTGTGGGCAAGCGTAGGGCCGGTTTGACCCCGCTCGCGGACCAGGTCACCGACCCTTCCTTGATGAGCTTGCTCAGGCTTGGCATGGTACCGCCTTGAAGCGACTCTTGGCTCAACCCCTCCAAGACGAAAAGGATGACATGTTCCGTAGGAGAGCCGGTAGGAATGGCTTCCCTTCCAAGGATCGTGGAGGTATCAACAGAGGCCTGGAGCCCGGTTTCAAGCAAAACAGTCAGGAGGCCGACAAGGATCGAGTGGAGAAGCCGTGAAGGATGTGTCATAGCGAAATATCACCCGCAGGTACGCTAAACGTAAGCATGGTACCCTAACATGCAAATTTTCCAGAAGGCAAGGTGGAGAAGCATCCGGCGATCGCTGGCGGAACCGCGTTCCGGGTGCTATGCTGAAGCCACTGATTGCTTCCCTCCACGCTCCGGGAGAAGAAGAGGTAGGCGATGTCCGGTCGGTTATTCCATCGACTGCCTCCTCCCCTGTTCCTGCCAGCTTATACATCGTATCGACCCATTGCGTATCGACCCAGGGCCCTGTTCCTCGCGCTGGCGGCGTTCCTCACCGCTGCACCTGCGCTTGCTGACATCAGGGTCGTCAATGCCCAGGGTGAGCATCGCATGGGGAACCGCGACACCAGAGAAGATGCGATCAGACTCGCCACCGAAGTGGGCAAACGGAATGCGCTCGAACAGGTTGCGACTTACCTGGAGAGTGTCACGGTCGTTCATGATATGGATGTGACCAAAGACGAAATCCGGTCCTATACGGCCGGATTGGTGGTCGTGCTCAACCAACAGATCGCCACCACGTTGGATGGCGATGTCGTGGTCGTGAAAGTGAATCTTCTCGCGCAGATGGACACGGACGAGGTGGCGAGGGCGATCGCAGCGCTTCGCGAAAACGAAGACGCCCGTGTGCAGCTCACCGCGCTGAAACAAGAGAACGAACAGCTGCAAGAGGAACTCAATGCCGTCAATCAGACTCTGGGGAATGCGGCAACGCCGGAGCAAGTGCAGCAGGCAGCCCAAAAGCGGAAGGAAATTCTCAATCGTGTGCAGTCGAATGCAATGGTGTCGCAAGCCTGGACGAATTGGGTACTCGTGTCGCCGGTCGGCATTCCCCAAGGTCTGCTGAATAGCGCCAGTGGTCTTTCTCCGACCAACCCACACATCGCAATTGCGCAGCAGACTATCACGTACAGGCAGCCATCGACTCCTCGACAGCCTCCTGCGCCAGGGAGCACGAAGCCCCGCATGCCGAGCCATGAGCTGGTTCCTCCTCCCGGACTGTCGGGGGGTCCACGGACGTCGAACGAGATCATTCATAGGGCACCTTCGGGACAGGTTCGGAGCGATCATCAGCCCATGATCCAACCAGGACAGGGTCTGGTTCAGCAGCAGTCAGGCCAGTACTATCGTGGAGGGAGGCCATGAAGGGATCGCTCAAGATCGCCATCGTGGTGGGTCTGTGCCTGATCGAGGGGCTGGTGGTCACCAGCCTGCAGGCGACTGACACGGAGGGTGTCAGGACAAGGGCTGAACGATCGTTCGATCAGCTCAAGAACTACCAGGAGGGGAAAACAGCAGACTCTTCTTCGCCCAGGTATTCAGCTGAAGTCGGTCACGACTCGTATTCTTCAGACCGATATTGGGTCGGCAAGGGCCAGGGGGATTTAACCAAAGGCAAGGTCGTTTGTCAGCGCGTGTCGGAGCTCTCGGCTCGAACGGATTTGGCCAAGCAGATCCGCGTATTGGTTAAGGAACACATGATCGATCGTGTCCGCGAACGATCGGGGCGTGAGAGCGAACAGGATATCGAGCTGATTCGCGAAGAAATCGTGCAAGAATACTTGCAAGATGTGAAGATCATCGACCGCCGGATCGATGAAGAGAATAAGAGTTGTACAGCTACCGCCGTGATGGCTAAGATCCGGATCGCACCGAAGCTGGTACCTGATATTTCTGAACCTACCCCAACCATCACCCGCTAACCAGCAGTACTACGTTCGTGGGCAGCTGTTCGTAGCGGGGCCTGGGCGTGAGTCTCCGGCTGGCGGAAGCGGAGTCCTTGATGCGCCGGGTTGTGACAACATTTCTGAAGTTCGGCCAAGCCACCGGCCATCCCCATCCACATCTTCAGGTGGGCATCAACAACTATGCTGACCTGCTTCAGGCGATGGGCCACAGCTCCCAGAAGGTTTTGGCCAGGCTCAATGCCATCGCCCAACCATACTCGGCAATCAAGCCTAGCCCATGATCGCTATCTCCTTGCAATTTTCAAATGCGCGATCGCTGACTGTATCGAGCGTTTCTCTGCATCCAGCGCATTGCGCTCCTACCCATTTTTCAGGTAAGAACGTCTTCAAATGCCGATCGAAAATAACTTTCAGCACGATGAGCTGTCGCGGAAGAACCCTGGTGAGCGACTGAGCGTCGCAGATCTGGCTGATGTCGCACCTCCGGATTCGCCGGCTTGGGCCGAGGCCATGTCTGAGTGTGGGGTAAAACTATCTCAGGCTGGTGTCGCGAGCGTGGTCTTCCTCCATGGCTCGCTCCATGGCACCGATGTGTTCGGCATGCAGCGGTTGGATGAAGCAGGTGGACTCAAGCGGGGCTATTCGAGGGGCGTGTCCGGTGTCGATGCACTGCTCGCGGCCATGCGCGAAGGCGACAACGGCATTCCGCTGCTGCCTGGTGGGTTAAAGCCTCCGCTCCAAGACGATGATGCGACGAAAGCCCTTTTGGATGAACAGATCGGAGACGCGGGCAACTTCACCGGTGCCTACGTTCAATCATTCAAGAGGGGCATCAATCAGAATCTGGCTCAACCGATCTCCTGCATCAGGCTGCTCTGGTCCTCGGAACACCATCATCTAGGGCGGGCCGTCGTCGCCCTGTCCCTACTGGCCGAACTCCACAAACTCTGTCAACAGCAGAACTTGGGGAAAGAACATCGAATTCTGATACAGGCTCACGGACAAGCAGGATTGATTCTGGCGCTGCTGTCGAATCTACTCTGTCCAAGCCCCATCACCGGTCGGCCCAAGTTGCTCGGAATTCTTACCGACTATGCAAACCAGACAAATCAGACTAAGCTCACCGGCACCCTCAAACTCGTTGAGTCCTTGCTCGCAACGGCGTCACCACTTAACGGAGTCGCGCTCGACCTGGTGACCTTCGGCACGCCGGTTCGCTATGGGTGGGATCCGTCCGGTATCGGAAAACTGCTGCATATCGTAAACCATCGAAACCTGCGGACGGATGGAAAGGGTTGGTTGGCGAAGCTGGAACTGCCTCAAATTACCATGGAGATGCCGATCGCCTGGGGTGGAGATTATGTTCAAGAACTGGCGGTCGCGGGCAGCGATGCGGTCTCTCCGATTGAATCGGCCAAGGCGGCGAATAAGAGGGTGTGGGAGATGGTCGAGCCCTACGATGGGTTCGAACGGTGGCTGGAATGTGCCAGGCGAGCCGTGCGTTTTCCTAGCGAAGGACGCTGTCTCCTCGTCGATTACAAGGACAGCACCGGCTCGACGAACCCCCGCGACCATTACTACGGCCACGCAGTGTACACGCGGCGGCATGCACAGCTGTTCAATATGTCGCAGATTGTCCGCACCTTCTACGAACTCTAAACATCCTTCGTCGCGTCTGCTGCCTCTACAGGCTCGCTCCCGCTTCCGGCCGACCCGTACTCCGAGTCTGAATTAAAGGCCGCGGGCAGCACCTCTTCAATCCGTTCGGTCAGGATGAAAGTGAGTTCATCACGCACTTCTTGCGGGACATCCTTGAGATCTTTCTCATTGGCCTTCGGCAGAATGATCCGTTTGATGCCGGCCCGATGGGCCGCCAGCACCTTTTCTTTGATGCCGCCCACCGGCAAGACGAGTCCGCTCAGGCTGATTTCACCCGTCATCGCCGTGTCGCTACGTACGGCCTTGCACTCGTAAGCGGAAGCCAGGGCAGTTGCCATCGTAATGCCGGCAGATGGGCCATCTTTCGGAATGGCTCCGGAAGGCACGTGAATATGGATTCCGTTCCGCTTAAACCGAGAGATGTCCAAACCCATGCTCTCAGCATGCGACCAGAGATAACTCCTGGCCGCGCGCGCGGACTCCTGCATGACGTCGCCCAACTGGCCCGTCAGAGTCAACTCGTGACTGCCGGGGAGCAAGGTGGTTTCGATATAGAGCACGTCGCCTCCGGTCGGAGTCCAGGCCAGGCCGGTTGCCACACCGGGAGGCAGATTCTTCCGAGCTTCTTCCGGCATAAACCGTTCGGAGCCTAACCACTCGCCGAGAAGGTCTGTCCGAATGGCGACGGGCTGTCGCTCCTGACCTTCCCGAAGGTCGGCAAATGTCAAGGCTACCTTTCTGGTCAATCGCCCCAGCATTTGCTCGAGCTGGCGCACACCGGCCTCACGAGTGTAACGCGAAATGACGAGATTCAATACCTCGTCCGTCAGCACAGCTTGGCTCCCCTCGATGCCCGCTTCCTTGAGCCGCCTCGGCCACAGATAGCGTCTGGCGATTTCGACCTTTTCGCGCTCGCTGTAGCCCTGAAGGCGAATCACCTCCATCCGATCTAACAAGGGTTGGCTGATGGTATCGAGAGTGTTGGCCGTGGTGATAAAGAAGACCTTCGACAGATCGAACGGAAGATCCAAGTAATGGTCACGGAATGTGTGATTCTGTGCCGGATCCAGGACTTCCAACAGAGCCGAGGCCGGATCGCCGCGGAAGTCGCGTCCCATCTTATCGACTTCGTCAAGCATCAAGACCGGATTGTTGACTCCTGCCCGGCGGATGGCCTGGATGATGCGACCCGGCAGAGAACCGACGTATGTGCGGCGATGGCCGCGCAGTTCTGCTTCATCATGGACGCCGCCGAGGCTGAATCGTTCGAACTTCCGGCCCATGGCCCTCGCAATCGATTGCCCCAAGCTTGTTTTACCGACGCCGGGAGGGCCGACGAGGCAGAGAATGGGGGCTTTCGCCGTCGGGTTGAGCTTCAAGACCGCCAGGTGTTCAACGATGCGTTCTTTTACTTCCTTGATCCCGTAGTGGTCTTCTTCCAACACCTGTCGGACCGTTGAAAGATGGAGGTGTTCTTCGGATGCCTTCTTCCAGGGGAGTTCGAGAACCAGCTCAAGGTAGGTCCTCAAGACTTGATGGTCGGGTGATGTCGGCGGGACCTTGCTCAACCGAGCGGCTTCGCGTTCGACTTCCTTGCGAATAGGCTCAGGCAAGTCTGCCTCAGCAATCTGCTTTTTCAACCGAGCGGCCTCGTTCTCCTCACCCTCGCCTTCGCCAAGCTCGTCCTGAATGGCTTTCAGTTGTTCGCGCAGGATATACTCTCTTTGATTCTTGCCGATTTTGGTCTGCGCATCCTTGGCGATCTTTTCACGTAATTGTAGAATCTGGATCTCCTTGGACAGCGCTGCGTAGAGGCTGCGAAGCAGGTCCAACGTCGAAGAGCTTTCGAGCAAGCGCTGTTCTTCCACCACATCAAGATTGACGAGCGAAGCGATACGATAGGCCAGCGCCACGGAGTCATCCTCGTTGCTCAACACCGTGCCGACCTCTTGGATGCCGGGAGCTTGGATCAGTCTCGGCAGGTCCGACACAAGTTCTTGAATGGCTCGGTGAAGCGCTTGGACTTCGGGGCCACCGTCCGTAGGACGTCCCAAAGGACGGACACGCACGATGGAGTAAGGAGTGGCCTGTTCTTCTTTCAGAAGCACGACGCGATCCAGCCCCTGAACCAGCGCATGGATTGTTCCCTCTGACGACTGACCGATTTGTTTGACGGTCGCCTTCGTGCCGATGGAATACAAATCGGCCAAGCCTGGTTCTTCAGTTTGAGGATCTCGCTGCGCGACAACGACGATGAGCTTCTCCTCGGTCTTCATTGCGGCATTGACCGCAGCGACGGACCGCTCTCGCCCAATCGTCAACGGCATCATCACTCCTGGGAACAACACCGTCCGTTTGACGGGGAGTATCGGCAATGTCGACAACAGATTATTATTTTCCATAGGAGTCCATCCTTGCTCGACGTTCAAGACATTATAACAACCTGATAGGTTTCCTTGCGTGGAAGTCAAGGGAAAGAATTTAGGACAAGCAATAACTCCCGGAAGCTCGTATCGCTGTATCCCGGTGATCTTGAAAGGTTTCTTTCCACTCGCGGTCATCACCTGTTTTCCGGCAGGCCGCTCGTTTTCGCAGGCATCGCTCGGGGCCAAGGCTTGACGCCGGTGTGCAAAGCGCAGCGTATTTGTGCTATCCGTATTGTATTCCTAACGAGAACCACCCGAAGCAAGTTCTCATGAACTATTGCAGCCACTGTGGCGCAACGGTGACGCATAAAATTCCTCTCGGGGACACCTTGCCCAGGCACGTGTGCGACCAGTGCGAACGCATTCATTATCACAATCCAAAAATCGTCGCAGGTTGTATTCCGGAATGGGAGGATAAAATCCTCTTGTGCCGACGGGCCATTGAACCTCGTCTAGGGTTGTGGACGTTTCCGGCTGGATTTATGGAGCTCGGCGAAAGCATTGAAGAAGCGGCGGTGCGCGAAACAGTTGAAGAGGCCCATGCAGACGTCACCATTACCGGACTCTACGCCGTGCTGAGTCTACCCAATATCGGACAGGTCTATCTGGTGTTTCGTGGCAGAATGCAGACACCGGCGTTTCAGGCGGGACCGGAAAGCTTGGATGTCCGAATGTTTCCTCTCTCCGACATTCCCTGGGAGACGATGGCCTTCCCCGTGGTCAGCGAAGCCCTGCGGCGCTACGTGGCCGACGCGAAGAACGGAGCGTTTCGGCTCCATCTCGACAGCCTACCGGACAAGCCTGTGTTCTGACAACGATTGATCAATCGCGGCAGGATGATCATCATCGACCTTCATGCCGTTCAGAAGATGATTCCGGACCAGCTATGTATTTCGCCCGTATCTTACACAATAGGCGTTCACGCCAGGTAGAATCCCTACCGTCGGAAAGAGGGACTGTAGATGGCAAGTTAACTTGTCCGATTTGTGTAGCCCGTCATCGGTCCGGTTCTGTCGACCTTCGAACCTTCTCTTCACTCCCTCGAAACGAATCGGTCACATTTGCTTCAGGACCAACGATCGGACGCTGGTGCGATCCGTGGGTCGGCCTCTCCGGGAGACCGCCGGGTCTGGCTCCAAGAGCTGCCCATCCGCTTGGGAGCGGGCCAAACCCCGAGGTCCATGACACACCGCCAGAGAGCCATCAGGATACTCGTGGACTCGTACCCTGGCCTTTACTGATTGAAACCGATAGCGATCGGAAGAGATCTGGAGACTCCGGCTCTGTGAGCGCACCATATTGTCATTCACGACGATGCGCTTGTCCTGCCCACAGAGGATATCGGCGAGATGCGAGCCGATTCAGGACATACAGGACCTCTCCACTTCCGCCGTCGGGACCGCAAAGTGCCGATGGAATGCGGGGATGAACCGGTCACGGAGAAACTGATTGGCTGCGGCCCTCTCGATCATGCCGGCAAGCGCGAGCTCTTTGGGAAACTGATCCTGTCACGTGCACAAGGCTCGCTCCGACCGACCACGGGCTTCCGGCGAATAGGCGAGGATCAACGTGATCCCCAGTTGCGGCAAGGCGCGGTGCACCGAGGGAGAGCCGCGTCTGATCGACCGTGCCTCCGGCTGCCTCGGTGTGCCGATCGTGCGAGCCGCGGTCGACGTAGAGCGAGCTGAACAACCCGTGCGTCTCCATACCGCTACAACCCGGACGCCGCGTGGGACTTTGTCACGTGCAAAACCTGCCTGTTCCCTTCTCTTCCCTCTACCCGTCGAAGGGACGACGTCGGGTGCGGAATCGGCACGATTTCATTTTCTGTGACGGCGGCGGCAGATTGACGCTGGCGCCTATGCCGACGTCAGATGGCTACGCCGCGACTTTTGCAATCGGGCTCCAGCTGTCCTGAGCATACGATCAGCACGACAGATTCTCGTCATCATGATTTCCACATGCAGATGATCTTTCATAAACCGGCCATTTATGCTGTGGGGGAGGAGAACATTTCTAAATTGGGTTGACAAGCCTGAATTTTCTGTTTTACTTCCATTTGCATAGGAAGTGCCTTCCTTCACCTAACTATCTCAGCGAATCAATTTACTGGTGCGAATGATCGATACACTGTGAATCAGGCGGTGCAACCACCTTTTGCGAAGGAGTCTGTCATGTTGCGACGATTGTGCACGGTGATCGCATTTGCGGGTATCTTCGTGTCCACCGACTCGTGGTCAGCTCAACAGAGCCGACCGCAAGTGGAGTACTCCGCAGATGAAACGATCCAAAACGAGGACCGGACGATCCAGCAGCATGTTTATGTGACGCCGACCAAGGAGCGGAAGGAAATGTTGACCGGCGGTGGGGACGGGGGAATCATGATCTTCCGCTTCGACACAAAGACGCTGTGGATCCTGATGCCATCGGAGAAAATGTACATGGAACAGTCGATGTCAGCGCGTCAGGGACAGCGTGATGACCCCTCGCAATGGACGTATGAAGACACCGCCATGGGCGATGAAACACTCAATGGCGTCAAGGTCACGAAGTACAAGACCATAGCCACCAGCACGGATGGGAAGAAATACGGTGGCTTTTCGTGGCGGACGAGAGAGGGCATCAATCTCAAGCAGGATCTTCTCTACAAGGAAGGCAATGAAAAGAAACGGATGTTGACCGAATTGCGCAATCTCAAGATCGGCAGGCAAGACCCACAGCTCTTCGAGATTCCCGAAGGATTCACGAAACTCGACATGGGCGGCATGATGGGCCGGCAGGGCATGGGGCAGCCGATGGGCGAACCTCCGCCCAACAGGGGGCGAGGCCAAGGGCGGCCCCAGCCGATGCCGCCGCAAGAGGCGCAGCCAGCTCCGGAATCTTCGCCGGCGCCGGAGGAACCATCGGAGATGGAAAAGGCCGGCAACTTCATGAAGGGCCTGTTCGGTCAATAGCTCTGCGACAGCATGAATAGGCTGTGGCAAGGCCGATTTCTCCTGGCAATGACGGTGATGACTGTGCCCCTGGTGTTGCCATACGTCGCTCTTACGCAAGAATCGGAATCGGCTAGGCCGGCAGATCGCCCCATCGTCAAGGCTTCCGCCTTATATATGATCGAGTTGAATTCAGGGCGCGTCCTCCTGGAGAAGAACGCGACACGCCGGCTCCCTCCCGCCAGCCTCACGAAAATCATGACGGCGCTGCTCGCCCTGGAATCTGCGCCCCTCCAAGAGGTAGTGAAGATCGATGGACGCGCCGTCGTGCACCATTCATCCTATGGCTTCCGGGCCGGAGAAGAATTTCTCCTGCGGGATCTGCTCACGGCCGTGCTGGTGGCCAGCGCGAACGATGCCTGCGAGGCAGTCGCCTGGCACATCGGAGGAGGCGACAAGCGGTTCGTCGCATTGATGAATGAGCGGGTGGGAAAGCTGGGCTTGAAGAACACCCATTTCGCGAACCCCTGCGGTTTCGACGCGCCAGGGCACTATTCCACAGCAGCGGATCTCGCCAAGCTCACTGCGCAGGCACTGCAACAGCCTTTTTTTTCGATGATGGTCCGAACGCTGGTTCGGGATATCTCGACGGTGGACGGCACCAGGAAGATGTCCCTCCACAACACCAACGAGCTGTTGGTTGACCCTGAAATAAACGGTGTGAAAACAGGATACACGAGCAAGGCTGGGCGCTGCCTCATCGCCAGCATGTTCAAGGACGGACACCGCTTCCTGCTGGTTGGACTGAATCTCAAGGATCAGTGGGAGCAGGCTGCTCGCCTGTTGCGCTATGGGCAAACGGTCATGCAAGGCGCGGCAAGTTGAGAGAGTGAGCCTCGTTATTGCCGCCCGACGTGGTGAAGATAGGCATCGCGGAGATTCTGCTGGGCGATGATGAAATCGGGATCGAGTCGGGCTGCCGTGCGAAACTCTTCGATCGCGTGGTCCCAGTCATCCCGAAGCGCATAGGCGTAGCCCAGATTATTGTGCGGCCTCGCCTTGTTGGGAGATTTCGCGACCGCGTCGGACCAAAGCAGGAGACGGTCTTGATAGAGCAGGTTCCGCTGGTAGGTGAAGAAACACAGGGCAGCGATCACCCCTATCGCAAGTACGGACGCGCCGAAGCGCACAAAGGCAGGTTGCCGGATGATTATCAGAAGCCATTGCATGAGATGCGAACCAAGCGCAACAATCGCGAGCAGCAGTCCGATGGAGGGCAGATACAGATTGCGTTCGCTCAACAGATCGTTGCGCGGGATTAGACTGGTGGGGAGCAACTGCAAGAAGAACCAGCTCAAGCCGAATGCGACCAGTGGAAGCCGCCTAGCGGAGAAAATGATGCCGACCGTTATGGCCAAGAGCAGCAACAGATCGCGTATCAGCGGCCATTGAGTCAGTGAGTGGACTACCGGAAGATCGTGATCGAAGTTCTGGTTCCATGGAGAAAACAAGAGCATCAGCGCGTAGGTTGCAGCGTGTAATTCGCTCAGCAGGTGGTCCCAGAACGGTCGGATTGTGAAACTGAATTCCGCGAGCGCCGTATAGCGCGGATGGCTCCAGGCCCAGGCAACCGCGAGTAGCAGGGCGCCCCAAAATGGCGAATGGCGTAAGAGTATCGCAGCGCGGAGTACCGGACCTTTCAACCGGCATATGACAGCGTCCCATAGGAGCAGAATGATCGGAAGCGTGACCGCTGTTTCCTTGGAGCCGATCGACAATAGAAAGGATGCGACGGCGCCCGCCAGGCAGAATCGGGAGAGCGTCCTGCTTTCGGGCTGCTCCGAGGCCTTGAGGTAAAGGAAGAACGCCAAGAGATAAAAGAAAGCCATCAAGCCTGACGCACGCCCGGAGATGTAGGTGACGGTTTCAGTCGCGATGGGATGGATCAAGAACACCAGTGCGGTCCAGAACGGGACCAAAGAGCGTTCGTCCCTCACTGCGCTGGTGACAATGCGGTAGATCAGTAGCCCTGAGCCAAGGTGCAGCAGAAGATTGAGCAGATGGTAGCCGGCGGGGTGTATTCCGTACAGGGATCGATCGATCAGAAAGGTTCCGTACAACACCGGACGGACCATGTGATCCAGATGGCCGACGAAGATTTGCCATCGGTCCAGATGCGGATTCTCAAGAATGGTCAACGCATCGTCGTAATGAAAGCCGCCGCTGAATGTTCCGGCAAAGGCAGCCGCTGTGAGCGCGCATAGCAGGATGAACGGAATGAATGGACTGGTTCTTGGATTCACGGACGTGGTTATACTGCATCACGCAAGAAGGATATAGGGGGGAGACTATGGCAACGTTGCGCCTGATCTTATCCTGTATGTATCTGTCGCTGTTTTGGCTCTGGTTTCCATCCAGCAGCGAAGCCGTCTTAAGCAGCGTCCTTTGCCAAGGACTCGGGAATGGCATCTGGGCAGAATGGTCAGCGGGGACCCTGCCAAGGACCGATGCGACGATCGACAGAGTGGTAAAGGTCAAGCAGGATTGCCCTCAATTGAGCGGAAGCATGAGCAGAATTGAGAACGACATCAAGGCCGGGAAGCAGAAAGTTCAGGATGCCAGGCAGCACCTTCAGGACCACTGCGCAGCAATGAGGGCGGCCGGCATAACCGGTCATCTTCCGAGCGATATGCCGGGACTTGCGATAAATTGCCCCTGATCGCGGAGTCATGTAGCTCAGGAGGACGATTCATGACACGATGGCTTTCACAGACTTCGGTTACCACCGCGGGCTTACTTGCGCTTTTGCTTATTGCGATTCCCTTGTCGACCACGGCGGCTCCGAAGGACGAAACATTGGGCAGCTACTTCAAAGGATGCCTCGGCAAATCCGCAAAGGACGGGAATTGTGACAAATTGAGAAAAGAGGCCGTCGAGATCCTGAAGGAGGACCTGCTGACACTGGGTTCCACAGCGGATCGTGCCCATCTGCCATTGATCGTAGAGACATTCAGAAGCGGTGAGATCGAATTGCGACTCGCGGCAGCTCACGCGATCGGCATGATCGGACCACAGGATCAGGACGTCGACGCGATCATCCCGCTGACCAACGATCCGGTGCCAGATGTCAGGCATGCTGTCTCAAGCATGCTCTCTCAAGGGAAGAGTCCCGCCATCAGCTTATTGAAACAGCGCATGCTGCCGATGCGAACGGGGCGCATATCGGAAATGCCGGCTGACCCTGGAAAATACTCGATGCCGGTGGCGCCTGACAGTGTATATCTCTTCGACTCCAGCGATGCGACGGGTGGGCGACTGTCCTACGTGGCCAGAGGCAAGAGCGACCCCGGTCAATTCTACAAGGCAAAAGCCAAGAAGGGACCATTTCCGTTGCAAGAGTTCAAAGATAAGTACCGCTATCAGTTCCAGGACGAGGATGAGGCCATGCAGCTTGCGCGTGAAATGGAAGGGAAGGAGATAGAAAATACCCCGCCGCCGGATCCTTCGAATCTTCAGGCCTATACGGAGTTCATGCAGAAAATCGCCTCAGTCGGAGCCAAGCAAGGCGGCAGGATGTATCTGGACTCATACGAGCCGAAACTGTTCGGCGCCCCAACCGTCTATGTTCTGGAAGAACGGCAGATCGGCAAGCGCAGCTATCCCACGCGCTACGCCGTCGTCTATCAGGAACTGGCGCTTAAGCGGCCCGGTTATCGGCTTGCCTGGATGACGGTGTCGGATAACGCCATCAAGACCGCCCAAGCTGCGTCGCTGGAGCAGGAGAAGGAAGAAATGGCCAACCAGGCTGAGCGCGAGACCGTAAAGAAGAAGCAAGCAGAGTTAGACGCGCTGACCAAGAAAAAGGATGCGGTTCAAAAAAAACAGTTTAAGAAGGGCCAGGAGGATCTTGAAAAAGAGCTTGGATTTTGAGCTGCCTCGGACCGAGGATGGTCGTCATGTTCAACAGGTGTCATACCGTGATCGCAGTCACAGTCGCCCTCGCCTTTTCAGGGCCGATGGCGGCAGCGGGCCGGAATTAGGCCGACCGCGATGCCAAAGAGATCGTCGACTATGTGCTGACCGACGCGGCTTTGGCAAAGTACGGACAGGCCGTGCACAAGCTGCACCCGCTGAAGGAAGAATTACAGCAAGATTGCGAGCACGATGAGGGCCAGCAATCGCTCAACGACGCGGCGGCGCGCATGGACAAACATCCAGGAGCGAAGGCGGCGCCCAAGGCAGCCGGTATGACGGCACGCGAGTATCTCCTGTTCTCCTAGTCGGTGTTTCAGAACGGCATGGCTGCATGGGCACTTGATCAGCCCGGTGGTTCATTGCCCCCAGGCACGAAACCGACGAACGTCAATTTCTATCGCGCTCATAAGTCCGAGTTGGAGAAGCCTGGCGAGCTGAGCAGGGAGATGGATTGCGACAATCGATGATCTCGCCGACGACAGGATGGAAGCCGATGCTCTCGATGCGACACGTGATCCGCATGTGCGCATCGACGTGTCTGCTTCTCGTTTCTAGCCCTGCCCTCGCGCAACAGCTTTTGCTCGTGGCAGAGGAAAGCACCAGCGCGGTGGCCTACCGGTCTCAGGTCGGCAGGGTCGTCACGTTCATCTGTCCCGCGAAAACCATCACGAACCGAGAAATCTGGGGGAAAGATGTCTACCTGGATGAATCGCCCATCTGCACCGCCGCGGCTCACGCCGGCGTCTTCACACCGGGCGTCTCCGGTCAGGTCACGATCGTGATGGGTCCCGGTGCACAGTCGTTCGAAGGCATCGGACGAAACGGCGTGAAAAGTTCCAGCTATGGTCCCAGCGATTCCTCTTATTCCTTCAAGAGCGGCGAACCGGGGCAACTCGACTGGATCACGGCGCTGGAGCGAGTCCCGGACGATTTCAACTCCCCTCTTACTCTAGTCTGTCCACCGAAAGGCCATGCGGACACGTACATTTGGGGCACTGATGTGTACACCAGTTCCTCCGGAATCTGCGTGGCGGCGGTTCACGCCGGAGCGATCACGATGGAAGCCGGCGGAAGGGTTACGGTCACTTTCCAACCGAAGCAGGAGACCTTCATCGGGAGCGACCGCAATAAGATCTCGTCCCAGAAATGGACAAATTGGGACTTCCTGTCCTATGGACAACCCTACAAGGTCGTGAATAGCCTGGCCGGATCGAACGAGCGGATAATCAGGTTGACCGGATTCACGGCTGCCGGCTCAGCGCCGATCATCGTGCCGCGAACCATTCCACTCAAAGGGTTCGAAGCAACCGGCACCGCCCCGCTTATCGTCCCGCGAACGATCCATCTCAACGGATGGACAGGCGCCGGTATTGCGAAACAGAATATGAGGAGATAATCCAATGCAGATCAAGGCGATCGTTGGGGGACTTTTCTTGTGTGTCTCAATGCTCCTGGGTGAGGTCAGCGCACAGACGATCCCCGGTGACGTGACCTTCGAAGTGCCCCTCAACCTGACACGCCTGTCGCCGTATCTGTCGAAGGTGGCCGTGACCTGCATGGTTGGACCAACGATTGATCCAAACATGGGCATGACCAGCTCCGGCAAGGACGTGCTATCCAATCGGGTAGAGCTTCCGGTTTCGGCCGGCCAGATCGTCACGACGGCACGAGTCGTGATCGCGGTTCCCGCGACTCCTCCGTATAAACCAGGGCAAGTACTCAACTATGAATGCGCGCTGACCGCATTGAGCTCGGATCCCAAGGCCGGGAGTGGGTGGCAGCCCCTGGACCAGAAAGCTGCCGCCGCCTCCTTGCAGGTGTCCCCGACACCATTACCCATCAAAAACACATTCATCTGGTAATCGAGCCCGCACAATCGCCAGCTGCAGCGCCTGGACGATGGATGGGTCGTGAACCGGAGGCTGAAGCGCCAGTAAAGGGGAAACAACCATGAAGAGACATCGTGTGATTGTTGGAATGGTCCTCATGCTCGGGGCGCTCGTATTCGCGCGGGAGTCGACGGCGCAGAACATGGATCTGATGGCCAAATGGACTGCAGCCACCGTCGTCAACTACAAGGTCGTTGCCGAATTCTCAGGAGAGGCCGTGCTTTTCTCCACCGGCGGGCTCCAAGGCCGCGGAATGGTGACCGATCGTTTCGAAGTCGAGTTCGACTGGAATCAGTCGGAGTTCGTCATGATTGGGAAGCCCATCATCAAGAACTTTCCGTCCAAACTTGTTTCGGTGCTGAAGAACGGCACCTGCACAGCTACGGTGAGCGGTGCGTTCGAACACGCGACCATTGTCGAACTCAGGAATGACCCCGCGCTCGGAATGGCAAACGCGGTCCATGCCGAGACGCAGCGGGATCTGCCGGCCGGCACGATCGCCACTAACAGCGAGGTAGGCCCCTGCGCGAAGGTGCTTCAAGCAGCCGGTCGATCGGTGAGACACAGGATCGCGGTGCCGGCGCCGAACGGCATGATGCTGGCCATGCCGAGCGGGCAAGCTGGATACCAGCACAACGGCAAGGCATTCATCATCAAGGGGACCAGCACGGAAGACAAGGGCTGGACCTATACGGTGACGCCGACGATCGTGAAGTAGGCACGAGGCGTGATCGCGATTCCCGCCACTCCGTCGTATAAACCGGGGCAAGTGCTCAACTATCAATGCGCTCTGAGCGCGTTGAGTTCGGATCCCCAGGACGGCGGCTGGCAGCCCTTAGGCGGGAAACCGAAAACTGCCTCCTTGCAAGTGTCCCCGACTCTGTCTCCCATCACAGGCACATTCACCTGGTAACCGCCGCTGCGCGATCGACGGCCGCAGCGATGCTCTATGGGCTGGCCTGACGCACTCACCGGGGAATATCTGTGAGCCTCACGGTGCTGACGGGAGTGCAGGAATCAACTTCCGCGTCCAGGTATAACGCAGACTGGTGCCAGTGCCGGAGGACTGGAGTGCTCGGCGCGCGTCGTCCGGAATGGCCGCGCCGGGCGGGAGCAGGTTGAGAAAGCCTAACGGATCGCCAAAGTCGACTTCCTGGTGCCCCTGGAAGATGACACGGCCATCTTCGCGTGTGTTCGGCTCCATCAGAATGTGTAAGAGAAAACCGGCCTGGGAATTTGTCTCCATGGCCAGGGGATTCCCCGGGCAGGTCTTGATAAGTCTCGCGTCGGGATCAAAGGCCTTGATTATCACGCTATGAAAGTCGCCTCTATCTGGCCCAACCACGTTTAGGTAGCCATAGGCCGGCTGAGTAATGTTATGGCGAAAGGGCTGGCGAGTATCAGTTGGATCCAGATACATTGTCCCTCCGGGCATAGCTGGCATATTGACGACGACTTTCCCTTTGACCGTGCATTCGAACTCTCCCCCCTCAGCCATCCAGATCACCTGCGTTTTCCCCAAAAGCTCTTCCTGATGACCTGGTGGGATATTGAATCGATTCGGAGTCAAGATATATTGGGGGTTCCCGGGCATATTCCGATCAACGCGCCGAGTGAATGTCAGCAGCACCTCGTCCGAGGTATGGACGATGTCATGATCGTCGTCATGGATGTGTAACGTAGCGCTGGCTGCGCCATAGATATATAGGGGTAACTCCGGATCCTCCGGTCGTGTGGCCGATGGTATTCCTGGCGGTAGAGTGCCGGGGGGTATGACCGGAGGTGTAGTTGGCGGAGTGACCAGCGGTTGGGCTGGTTCGACCGGCCTTGAAGAACGTCTTAGACCTCGTGGCACGCAATGGCTGTCCCCCTGCCGCGCAGCCGTGCAGTCTGCCGGTGGAGAACCCACCCCACCGGAAACTGTCGCGCCTTCAGAGAGCGTGGCAGCCTGTACCATCGGTCCAGAGGCAGCCGCGCTGAGAACGCCGAGGGCCATGGCCACGATCAGCACTCTAAAACGAAACATTCCTCCCATCTGAATCACCGCCTCTTGAGGGATGAGAGTAGACTCTATCTGGCCCGCCTGATTGTATAACTACACTCATCCGAAACGCCAAAAAGGGGCCGAGACCAGCAGCACGTACGCGGAAGCGGCCAAGCAGAACGCGATAAAGGGGCGGAAGAAGATGTTCGAGAAATACAGCACGCCCTGGAAAAGGCTCTTGCCAGTCGAATTCATTTTTGAGAGTGCAGGAAGAATGATGAGACGAATCCTGACACTGGTCCTGTTAGCAGTAATTGCCGCGATGCCGGCCTTTACCGAAATGGGGGTGGAGGTGCCGAAACGTGCGGCGGCCGAGCGAGAGGCAGCTCAACTGGCTCAAACGGAATGAGCGCGCGGCGCATCATCCAGGGGCCCAATGATATCCCACTGACCGCCGGATCCCCATTCATGAGGCGAGCGTCTTGATGGAGCATCATGCCCGCCACCGGCGAAACGTCCGCTCGCTGATTCCCAGCCTCTCGGCCGCTGCGACCCTCGTGAGTTCCCATCGTTGTTGTCGCCCCTACCGCGCTCCTCAAATCGCATCTGCCTCACCTTCTACCGCACGCTCGCCTGTGTCACAGGTGCCTCACCCTGAGGGGTCACCCTCAACCGGACACTTCATGTGCGACAAAACCGGGCAGATGAGGGGCTATCTACAGGGTGTCGGGTGGAAGACCCGGCACGCCAAGATCAGGCACCTGGGGTTGGAGCATGATTGTTGAGAAGGGGGGCATCGTAAGGCAGAGTGTCCCGATCAACATTCGTCGCGTTGTCGGCAAGAGAAGAGTTGTAACTAGGGTCATGCTCATTGACAAGCTTTTCTGCCATGGATTTTGATCCACTGCTGGATTAAGACGCGATCTGCTTCCACTGTTCCAGCGATTTCTTCGTCGGTTGGAAATTCATCTGCGAATATGGTGCTCCAGCCAGTCTCCCCAATGTTCTGGATCAAAAATTGGGGGTTCGGGAAGAGGCTGTAGAGTCACGCCTGAAATCGGACAAGAAAATCAGGAGAGCGGGATGAGTGAAAGGTAGAAGTCACGAAGCAGTTAATGGAAGGAAAACGGCACCGGAGCAAAGGTGACGACAAACACGGCAAAGGCAATCCATCCGACAACCGTCCGGTTACGACCCAATGGAACTTGAGGATCCATGACAGGAGGGTGCCCGATCCCCCACAGTCCAGCCATGAACGCCCACAAGAACCAGCCTGACCAGCCATAGAATCCTAAGATCACCAAAATTGGGAGAAAGGCGAGCGCCATCGTCCGTTGGCGCCGACCCCACAGGGCATAGGCGACATGGCCGCCGTCGAGCTGGCCGATCGGAAGCAGATTGAGGGAGGTCACGAAGAGCCCAAACCAGGCGGCGAACCCGATCGGATGGAGCACGACATCAGCCTCGGGCGGTAACGGCCCGATCACTACCCACGACATGAGCTGTAGCAGCAAGGGCTCGCCCAGGTGTAAGCCAAAGGTGGCCGTTCGATCCACAACCGTGGACAGACTGAGTCCGACGATCAGGACGATAACGGCGACCACAAAGCCCGCCAAGGGACCGGCGACCCCGATGTCGAACAGGGCGCGCCGACTCAAAATGGGACCTCGCACGCGGATGATGGCGCCGAACGTCCCGATGAAATGAGGAGGCCCGGGAATAAACAACGGCAAGGAAGCCGGCACTCGATGGATCTTCGACAAGAGATAATGCCCCAACTCATGCGTCGTGAGGATAAAGAGCAGCGCGCCGGCAAACGGGATTCCCCGCCAGAGGCTCTCAGGAGAGGTCAGGAGAAAATTCAGAGGTCCGCGCACCGGACCGTTATAGACTTGGTAGGCCCCTGCCCACAACGTGGTAAAGACCGTCATGAGAAAGAGGACGATCGGCAATGTCCACTGGGAAAAAAATGACGGCTCTTCCTCAGTATCATCCTCTATCTGGTCCGCCGATTGTGGAACCCGCTCTTCATAGGCTTCCATGACGCGACCTCCATCGAGCTCGCGATGTTCATGTCGTCCGAATCCATCCATACAATTCCTGCTTATTGAATCGCCCCAAACGGATTATGGTCGAGTTCTTCCTCAACAGTCGTGGCGGGTCCGTGTCCGGGCAAGAGACGGTAGTCAGGTGAGAGGGTAAGCACTCGGGAGCGAACCGAATTGAGATGCGTCGAATACAGTTCCCTGGGATTGGACCGGCCGATTGATCCGGCAAAGAGCGTATCACCGACGAAGCAGACTGCGTGTCGTGCATCATCCAGCCGATAACAGATGCCGCCAGGCGTATGGCCCGAGGCTACCATACAATGAACCGTGCGTCGCCCGACCCGGATGGGCAAACCATCGCCCGGCACGACCAGCAACTCGGCCCGTGGCCGCCAACTCAATAGGCCCACATCCTCCGGTCCAAGATACACCGGGACTTCATGTTGGCCCAGAATCTGCTCGATGCCATCTGCATGGTCTGCATGTCCATGCGTCAACGCAATGCCGACAAGGCGCATCCCTCGCCGACGAAGCAGATCAAGCATCGCTGGCGCGTTGTAGGCGGTATCGACCAAGAGCGCCTCACCTTCATCATGTACCAGGTACCCTTGTACCCCATAGCCGTTAATGGACCCACGAACCAACTCCACCCATGACGGCATCTGTTGCGCCACCGGCTCCCATTTATCGATGGCGATCTGTTCGAGGGGGGCAGCACGCAAACCCAAGGCCTTTGCCAGTGCGCGCACCTCCGCACGATCTCGCGGTTGATCGCCACGTTCCAGCGCGGTAATGTCGCCGCCGGGCAACCCCGTCATTCGCGCAACATCGCCGACCGAAAGGCCCTGTCCGGTGCGCGCTTTCTTTATGATGTCAGAAAAGTCGTCTTCTAATGGCATGGCAGCTTAGGGCGAAAAGAGAATGCAGAGGTTACAAATATGACAATGTTGTCGTTGAGGTGAGCTCGCTTCATCATCGCGCGCTCCATCATCCTTCCGGCTGCAGCTTAATCTCCTTCACGTCTCCAAACGTTGCAAGGGCTTTTGGCAGCGCTGCTCCTGATCCGACGGCGACGATCTTCAAGCGATCCTGGTGCAAATGTTTCTTGGCAGCCGCTAGGACGTCTTCCTTGGTCAGCTTGACCACCTTGGCGCGCAGCTGCTGAAGAAAGTCCTTCGGCAATCCATCGTACTCCAGCTCGACCAACCGGCTGACGATCGCCGAAGGACTGGAAAAGGAAAACACGAACGAATTGACGTACGCTTCTTTGGCTTCCGCAAGCTCTGCATCGGTCACCGACTCGGCGCGCATCCGTTCGATATTCGCCACAAACCGCTCGATCACCTCCTGGGTGGAAATCAACTTGGTTTCCGCCCGCATCAACCAGATCCCTTGGTCATGCATGCCTGTATTGAGGCGGCTGCCGACGGAATAGGCCAAGCCCCGTTTCGATCGTACATCATTGAACAGGCGGCTGCGGAATGAGCTTCCGCCCAAAATATCGTTCGCGATGGCCAGTGCAACGTAGTCGGGATCATTCTCCTTGATCGAGAGATGTCCCACTCTGAGATGGGTCTGCGACGTATCTTTTCCGACGAATCTGACAACAGGTCGGGCCAACTCCGCCTCCGGCACATCGGAAATTTTCAGCTCCGGCACCATCCCTCTTTTCCAATCTCCGAAGACCTTGCTGAGAGAGGCGATCATCTCGTTTCTCTTGAAATCACCCGTCACCCCGAGGATCAGACCGTTCGGGTGAATCGTGTTGCGATGGAATGCGACGAGATCGTCCCTCGTGATGCGTTTGATCGAGTCCGCCGAGCTTTCTCGCGCGCTCGGATGATCAGGCCCATAGAGCATCTTGGCAAATTCCCGGCTGACGACGGAGCCGGGATTATCCTGACGTCGGCGGATCCCCTCGATAGCCTGCAACCTGGCCAGCTCGACACGAGCGGGCTCGAACGCCGGCGCTCGCAGGAGCCCGGCAAAGATCTCCAATCCCCGATTCACATCCTTACTCAACACATCCAGGGATGCCGATCCGGCTTGTCTGCCGATTCCAATACTCACATCTCCTGCAAATTGCTCCAACTCCGCATCAACCTGCTCTGCCGAAAGACCGCCCCCACCACCGGTGCGCATCACCGCTCCGGTCATGCCCGCCAGTCCGATCTTATCGGTCGGATCAAGCCAACTACCGGTCCGCATCGTAGCCGTGATCGTCACCAAGGGTAGTTCATGGTCTTCGAGCAGATAGAGGACCATGCCGTTGTCCAGAACGACCCGTTCCGGCTCCGGTGGTGAAAATTCCACCGGCTTGAACGTCATGGTTCTGGGATCGCTGACTGTCGGATCGGCTGAATAGGCGACCCCAGCTGACGCTAGCAGTATCGCCAGCATGCCGAGCACCGCCCCCACCCGGCGAAAGCTCCTCCGACTCAACCTCTGCCCCCTCGCCTGCGTCATGGCCTCACCTCGCCGACCTGCATGGCCGCAACGGTGTTGCCGGTACCTTTCTTCACCAAGACCGCGACGGTCCGATTCGATCTGGTAAAGTACTGCTTCGCCACCCTCTGTACATCGGCAGCCGTGACCGCAGCAACCTTGTCGCGAGATGTCAGGATGTAGTGCCAGTCACCGGCCACCGCCTGATATAACGCGAGCTGAGAAGCCAGACCGCTGTTCGATCGCAGACCCCGCACCAAATCCGCATCCAAATTGTTCAGCACCTTCTCCAGCTCCTGGGAAGAAACCGGTTCACGCTTCAGTCGCTCGATCTCCTCATAGATGGCGGCTTCTACCTCCGCTGTCGTATGAGGGGCCAACGGCGTAGCCGTAAAAATAAATAGGTTCGGCGCACGCACACCAGGATGATTCGCATCCGACCCGGCTGAGGCAGCCAGACGTTTCTCCCGCACCAACGTCTGATGCAAGCGAGATGTGAGTCCATCGCTCAGCACCGCATCAATCACGTCAAATACATCGTCGTCCGGATGCCCCAAGGCCGGTTTATGGTACCCGATGACAATTGCCGGTTCCGCATCAAATTCCACCTCGACTCGTCGCTCACCCCGTTGTTCCGGCTCGACCGTGACCAAGGGCGGTGGCGGGGGTGCGGCAGGAATCTTTCCGAACGTCTGCTCGATCAAGGTAATCGTTTCTTTTGGGTTGATATCACCGACCAGAGCAATCGTGGCTTGATCCGGACCGTAGTGGGCTTTAAAGAAGACCTCCGTAGCAGCAGGTGTCAGTGACAGGATATCGGACCCCCATCCGATGGTCGGGACACCATAACTATGGGCCCGGAATGCCGCCGACGTGAAGGTTTCGAACAACAGCCCGTTCGGGCTGTCGTCGTTGCGCAGACGCCGTTCTTCCATCACAACCCCACGTTCCTTATAGAACTCGCGCAACACAGGGTTGGCCATTCGATCCGACTCGATCGCCGCCCACAAGGGCAACCGATTGGACGGCAAACTGATCATGTACCGCGTTACGTCCTTGCCCGTCGAGGCATTGAGTCCCACTCCGCCATGCCGCTGGTACAACAGAGCCATTTCATTCCCGACCACGTACTGAGCGGCCTGAGCCTGTAGCTCTATAAGGCGCTTTTGAAGTGATTCGATCAAGGCTCGCTCTTCAGCCGTCGCACCATCCCCTTTGTTAACCAAATCACGCTGACGTTGGTCCAGCTCGGTCCCGACCAGTGCGACTTCATCCAAAATCGGTTTTTCTTTCTCATAGTTGGTCGTGCCGACCAACCTGGTACCTTTGAAGGCCATATGCTCATAAAGATGCGCCAGACCGGTTTGGCCGACCTGCTCATTGACGCCGCCCACGGCGAATGTGATGTTGATGGAGACCACAGGCGTCTGATGTCGTTTGACCATGAGAACGGTCAACCCATTGGCCAACCGATGCTCGATTACACGTTCGGCAAGATTCGGCGACCCCGCAAAAAGTGGGGCCAGGTTGAGGATAAGACTCAGGATGACACACGAACAAACAATCAGAAATTTATCCCGCCTGCGGACACAATCTTCGCTCAACATAAATCTCAGCCTCAATCTGGATTTCATTCGAATATCTCCATCAGTTGTTCCGGCCTTTCAATGAACCAATCTGGTTGACAAGCTTCCATTTTCGTTCGATTTCCCATGCCATAGCCCACGGCACAGACACGAATGCCCGCGTTATGTCCTCCGTTGATATCATTCGTGCTATCCCCCACCAGGACCGTCCGCTCTTTCGGCGCACCTGCTTGCTCCATGATGTGCAATAACATTCCCGGTTCCGGTTTCAGCCCAAACCCATTGTCTCCACCGACCATGTACCGAAAATGTTGCGCCCCCAACCCGTTCAGAATCACGCGGGTGTATTCGATGGACTTGTTGGTCGCAATCGCCTTGTCTTTGTGGGTGAAATACTGCAGCATCGGCTCGATACCGGGATAAAAGCTGGTCCTGTCCAAGCAATGTTCCAGGTAATACGCTCGAAAGACTTTCAGCGCTTCTTCGAATTTGGCCTGATTGCCCTCTCCTACTGCAAGGCGCAGCAACCGCTTGACGCCGTCGCCGACAAACCCGAAGATCTCTTCAATGGGACGTTCTGGTAAGCCCAGCTCGGCAAGGGTGAAGTTGACGGATCGCGCGATGTCCCACTTCGATTCGATCAGCGTACCGTCGAGGTCAAAAATCAGCAGGTCTACGGGGGTCTGGGCCATTACTTTGCCTTTCGCAAAGATTCAACGAGTTCCGCAAGGACTCTACGATGAGCCTCATCTTGTTCATTGGTTTCGGCTTCGCGCGCAAAGCTCACCATCCGCTTCAGTCCGACGTGCGGAGGGATCATCGGATCGAGGATGCGCCAGAAGTTCTCCACGACCTTCACGTGAAAACGAACCTCTTCCGTCGTTTCCTCAGGCACGAAGGTGGCGGTTTCCAGATAGACCGCCCCCCGCACATGATAGGTGACCGGGATGATCACTTCCAGATTGTTGAGGATCTCCCACTTTCTATAATCGTCCGGGACGGTTGTTTTCTCAACGACAACGACACGGCCCCATACAGGTTCTTCTCTCCAATCAATATAGGGGGTCAAGGTTTCAAATGACAGAGCGTCTAAGCGAGCACCCTTCCGGTCCAACAGAACATACCGCTTGACAACCTCTGCTGGAGATCGCCTCATCGAACCGCTCGGACTCAGTTGTGCGTTCGACGGGACAGCCAAGGCGAGGACAGCGAGAGCGACAAGGCAATGGACGAGGTGTCTGGGTAAAGGATTCACGCGTCTAACCGGATGAATCACACACATAGATCTCGCATAATACCTCATAGAAACACGTCAGACGTACAGCCGACACCTGTTTTCTTCAGATATACACTTAGGCCGCCTCATTCTAGCAAACCGACCGAGAGACATCCAGGTAACGAGATGATCACTCCTACGTCGTTTGACCTTTTTGAAAAACGAATGCTACGGTCGCCCTTCAGGTCAACGTCTTGCCAAGGAAAAAGAACCTGTGTTCACCCTTCGATGGAGATGGATTCGGCTCATCGGTCTTCTCATCCTACTGTGCACGTTCAGCTTGGCATCCCCCGGCTTCATTGCCACTGCCGATCTTGGTAACGGGCCTCTGAATATCAACAACATTGTCAGCCCGCCAAGTCAAATCGAGCCACCGCCCGCTCTCGCAACACCTCCTCGGAAAGCCTACAGCCTGCTCAAACAGCTCGAAGAGCGAAGCTGGATACCGCTACCGGGCTATGTCGGAGGGCGTGAATTCCAAAACCGGGAACGGCGTCTTCCACGAGGCTACTATCGAGAGTATGATGTTAACCCCAAGAGACAAGGTCGTAGGCGCGATGCCGAACGACTCGTCATCGAGCAGCGAACCGGAAAAGCTTACTATACCGGAGACCATTACCGAACGTTTGCCCCTCTGAACTGACAAACGTTCGAACCGAGAACAGCTCTATGGCGGGAAACTCTACCTTACAGATTCATCTTAGCAATGCGACCCCCCCCTGGTCGGCTCTCCTTGTCGTTCCTCGTGGGACCTCACCCTCAGGGTTGGTGAAAACGCCGTCGGGATATGTCATGCGTACCATCCAAGGAAAGAAATGTGGAACTCCATCGGGTCTCTTCGGTGAGTTCGCACGAGCGCTCGACTTCCCGGATTACTTCGGACACAACTGGGACGCACTCGAAGAATGTCTGGCTGATTTGGAGTGGCTTCCAGCCAATGGGTATATCTTACTCATTACCGACACACAGGCCGTGCTTCCAGAGGACGAAGACGAGTACGACACATTGCTGGAAATCCTCGACGACGCCGGCGAGGCTTGGAGCAAGGGACAGACCGCCGACGGCCGGAGCGCCCCATTCCACGTCGTGTTCATGATTGCCGAGCAGGACAAATCGAAGAGAAAGCACTGGGAGCTGGAGGAGTTCTCCTCCACCGATTCGAAGACTACGAAGACGAAACCCAGCCCGAGACGTTCAGCCAAGCGGTCCAGAGAATAAGGGCTTCAACCACAAGCTGGAATAAGATCGAACCGTCAGGCCAAAACGACGTCCAAGACGAAAACGAAAAAGAATTTCCAACTTCCAGTCGATGCACAAGCTCTGTCACCGTCTCTGAATCGATAGAACTGTATCTGTTGCGACATTTTTTGACCTCCCACGACACCCTCCAAACAGATCGCACAGCAATCACTTTCTTGACCGATTCTCGCCCACGTGATAGGGTGCGCCCCCGTTATGAGAACATCCCGCTCTGCCAAGCTTTTCACTGAGGCTCAGCAACTTATTCCTGGCGGCGTCAACAGCCCTGTCCGAGCCTTCCGCTCGGTCGGAGGACAACCGCGCTTTATCGCACGGGCGAAAGGATCGCGGCTCTATGATGTGGACCGCAACGTCTATATCGACTATGTGCTGTCGTGGGGGCCGATGATTTTAGGCCACGCCCCTTCCGCAGTGATCACCGCGATCAAGAGCGCGGCCGGGCGAGGCACGAGTTACGGAGCGCCGACTGAATCGGAAGTATCACTAGCCCGAGAAATACGCCACGCCTTCCCTTCCATGGAAAAGATCCGGCTTGTCAGCTCCGGCACCGAAGCCGTCATGAGCGCCATCCGCGTGGCACGCGGATTCACTAAGCGGACCGGCGTCATGAAGTTCGAAGGCTGCTACCATGGCCACGGCGACTATCTATTGGCAAGAGCCGGATCAGGTCTGGCGACATTGGGAATTCCGGATTCACCGGGCGTACCGGAAGACTTTGCCAAACATACCCTCACCGCTCCCTATAACGATATTCGTACGGTTCAGCAACTGATCAAGACCAATCGGAATCAACTTGCCTGTATCATCGTCGAGCCGATCGCAGGGAATATGGGAGTCGTCCCTCCTGCTCCAGACTTCCTCGCGGCCCTGCGGCAGCTGACCAGCGATCACAACATCCTCTTGATTTTCGACGAGGTCATCTCCGGGTTTCGTGTCGGTTATGGAGGGGCGCAGGCCCTCTATGGCGTCGCCCCGGATCTCACGGTTCTCGGGAAGATCATCGGTGGAGGGTTACCGGTCGGTGCCTACGGCGGACGGAAAGAGATCATGGATCTCATCGCACCGGTTGGCCCGGTCTATCAGGCCGGTACTCTGTCCGGGAATCCGCTCGCAGTCACAGCCGGATTAGCAACCCTCAAGCAGTTGCGGGTGAAGGGGGTTTATAAGAAACTCGAAGAACGATCGGCAGCTCTAGCCAAGGGTATTGGCGAGGCTGCAAAAAAGACTGGGATTCCCGCGACACAAACCAGAGTCGGGTCGATGCTCACGACCTTCTTTACCCCAGGTCCTGTTGTGGATTGGAATACGGCGAAACAGTCCGACACGAAGCGGTACGGCCAATTTTTTCACCAGATGTTGGAGCAGGGCGTCTATCTGGCGCCTTCTCAGTTCGAGGCTGCCTTCCTCTCGACTGCCCACAGCATACAGGACATCGAGAAGACTATCCGCGCCGCGCATACCGCCTTGAAGAAACTCTAGCGTGGTGTCTCTAAGTTTCGATTATCACCCGTTCACCCTGAGCTGATCGAAGGGCATGAGATTTCTATTGTTCCGTTCATGGTTCGACGGGCTCACCACGAACGGACTCCTAGGCCGCGATACGAGCAAGATCGCTCATAACGTCTTCCATAAAACGCAGTCGAGCCAGATCGCCAGTATCTGAAACGATACAGATAGAATCTGTTTGGATACAGACCCCCTACCCTGAGATCTCCGTCTGTTTCACGATTGACTCCTGCTATTCATCGTCCTCGTCTTCCGCCTCTAGAGCCTCCTGCCGCTTCTGCTCTTCCATCGCATTGTGCAGCAACATACGGATAAACATGGAATAAAGCGACCCTTTTTCCAAGGTTCCGCCGGGCGGAATGGCGATTTTCCCTTCCTTAATCATGCGATCCATCCAAGCTTTCTGATCCGGGGCAATCAACACAGGAATTTCGACCAGCCCCACCTTTCCCATCATATCCATGGCATAACCCTCCGTGAATCAATACAAGTCACAAGTCCAATGAGGTGCACCGTCGCATTGCAGCATGCCATTTTGATCGTTGTCAATCGATCGGAATCTGGCACGACACCTGCCTACACAGACAGGCCATGAAGCCGCATCCAATAACGATTTTAGCTTGGTTGCTGGTTTGGCTGGCATGGTTTGCACAGTTATCTCCCGATGCTTCGGCAGAGGCTCTGCAGAAATCCAGCCTCGGGTCCACCCTCAACCAGCAATGTGATCTCTGCTGGTATTCATCGCCGAATGAACAAGACTCGGATCGCCTTCCCACGTACAAACAGCCACGCCATAAGCGTCCACCGGACAGCCGCCCGCAGCGCTATCCCAAAGGCCGGTACAAACTAGGGCCTGCGCACAAACAGTCTCGACTTTCCACTCTTCGATCCCGGTCGAGGCACGAGCTGAAAGTGCTCAGCAATCTGCAAGTCCGTGCCATCGATGGAGATACCATTCGTGTGGGAGGCGAGCGCATTAGACTGCGTGGGATTGATACGCCAGAACTGAGTGAATTCGACGGTCTGGCCGCCAAGCGGCGGCTGGAAGAATTATTACGTAACGGCCCGATTCGCATCGTGTCGCATGGCCGCGATGTCTACAATCGTCTCCTGGCCGATGTATTCGTGAACGAACAAAATGTGGCGGAGGTGTTGATCCAGGAGGGGTACAAAAAGCCTCGGTCATAGAGGCTCTGATCCCACATCGTTGAAACAGGAGTGTGAGCGAACCGTCGTGAGCCCACGATGGGCTACAAAGGTATCCGGCCCTTAACCACTTTATGCGCAAGGCCTTAATCGAGGCGGACATGGAGTAGACAGTCCGGCAGGCCGTCTCTGACCTTGGGCGAGTGACCGGGAGATGCTGCGGGCTGATCGCTGGATAGACTGCGGGATTCTCAGTCTATCCCAGTCGGTATAACAGGACGACTCCTTGACCAAACGTTTGATTTGTCAGTAGACTTTCTCTCCTCTGGTGCAACGAATCCACAGTGATATGCGGCACGGAAAGGCCGCAACAGACTTATTAGTTATACCGAAGGAACAACAAATGGCAGTTGTTGACCTGAACTGGCGGCGCTTCACGGGCTTCCTTCTGCTCCGGGAGGAGTTCCGGGGGCAGTCGTGTATCTATCTGCGGACAATTCCGCAGGAGAAGATACTGCGCGTGGGTGAGACCGGCGACCCCTGGACGCGGTATAAAGGGGGGACTGCCTACGCGCTTGATGCGGCATTGCACGGATCGGGCAATCTGTTTTTTGCCGCCACGGCCCCACAAGGCGAGATTGAACGACGATCCCTTGAGGCCACACTCATCTACGATCTACAGCCGCAGTACAACAACGAGCACAAGGACTACCCTCCGTTCAAGCCGGTAGAGTACGTTCATCGAGGAGATGTTCCCAAGGGTTTGCGGCCCTCGGCCTAACTTCCGGATCCAGACGACGGCGGGCGGGCTACGCTCGATCCTGACCAAACGTGAGACCGAGCCCGCCGCGCCTGATCCGAGGCGTTAGGCCCTCCGCCTCGCATCAGTTGGATGTTTCGTGTATGTTCTCCACATGAGTAACATGGCCCTCACCCGCGACGAGGCGATCCGGCGGCTACAAACAGTTGAGTCCGAGATTCGGCGCCTCGGTGTTCGTAGGCTGGCGCTCTTCGGATCCGTGCTTCGCAACGAGTCTCGTCAGGACAGCGATGTTGATGGGCTTGTCGAGTTCGCTCCGACAGAGAAAACGTTCGATCACTTTATGGCGCTGGCGGATCTGCTCGAAGACACGTTGGAGCACCGGGTTGAAGTGGTCACCACTGAATCACTCTCACCGTTTATTGGGCCGCACATCTTGGCCGAGGCAACGGGTGTCCTTCGAGCCGCGTGACTATCTGCGGCATATTCTCGTGGAAGTCGAGTACCTCCTCGATCAGAGTCAGACTCTGACCTATGAGCGTTTTGCAGCGGATCAGACGTTGCGGCGTGCGTTCGTGCGCAGCTTGGAAATTATCGGCGAAGCGGTGAAGAACCTGCCCGAGGAGTTCCGGGCATCGCATCCCGAGGTTGAGTGGCGTCCGATAGCCCAGATGCGCGACCGCCTGATCCACGGGTACTTTGGGTGGATTATCTGCTCGTATGGGACGTGGTGTCCGAGAAACTTCCAGAGCTGAAACGTAGCATCCAGCGGATCATTGATTCACGCCAGGCCTAGCCATCGGGTTGAGAAGGACGCAGCACGCCGCGCCTCTCACCCGCAGCGTTGGACTAACGTGGGAGATGAACATAATATGAAATTCCATCACTACCGGAGATGGGTGCTCACGCTTTCACTTGGATTGTTCATAACGGGACTGACATATTATTTCTCTACTCAGGTTCCAGAGGAAAACGACAGGATGGTGGGTTTTTCGTGTGAGGGAGGGGAAAAAGGATGGGAAATAGCTAAGGCGATTTCTCCTGACGTAGTGCCACCTTGCAACTCCGGTAGTGCCGGCGTATGCGAAAACCATTTCATGTACGTGCGCGGGACTGGTTGGTGTCGTCCTACCGGTTGACTCTCATGACAGCTGGGGCCTACCAAGGACAGAAAGCTGAGGGTCACATCCTGTTCCGTGCATGCCGGTCTTTCACCTGATTTTTGAGACCATTGTGGCTGAAACGTCAGCGATGCCCGTTGGACCCCATCGCACTTCATCGAGAGGGGGCTCCGGAATTTCAGACAGTGTGCTAAGTGGTAGCCTGGCTTCACCAAGGCCACTGAATGGTGGCGAACCAAAGGAGCGAGACGATGAAACGCACGAGACGAAATCACGGAGCAACCTTCAAGGCCCAGGTGGCGTTGGCCGCGGTCAAAGGTGATAAGACGGTGGTGGAATTGGCCGAGCAATTTCACGTCCATCCCACCCAGATCACCGAATGGAAGCAGCAACTGCTGGC
>PHGD01000054.1 GCA_011090425.1 Nitrospira sp. LK70
CATACCGGCCAAGGTCGCATCCCTGGTAGTAACGTAGAGCTACATATACTCCTATTCCTTGCATGGTGGTCAAGAAGTGTCTCGGAGCCCGGCTATTCATTCAAAGGGTGGGTGTGATCCGACACTTTTTATGAGATAAATGAGCGGTCATGCGAACGCGTCTCTCTGGTCCGACCCTCCGTACAATCGCCGAGGTCTTTGGGAAACTCGATTACGAGCAGCTGGGGTCTGTCTATTGCTACGAAGGGGGCGATGAGTTTTGGCGCACCAAGCGAACGCCATGCCGCCGACTGGGAACGGAGGTGGCCGAAGCCCTCGTACGGAGGCTCCCGCGAGATGGGCGGAGTCTATATGTGGGCGCCGGTGTGACGGAGCTGCCGGCCTTACTAGCGGAAGCGCTCGAGCTTCAGCGCCAGGTTGAGCCCCACAATCTCCGCCGGTCGGAGGTGGCGGTGCTCAATCGTGCTTGTCGCGGCCTTCCCATTCGTTTCCGCGCCCTCAACGCCTCATCGGCACAAGGTCGGTTCGATCACATCTGGATCGTCAGCGTGCTCAATGATCCGGAGCGGTTTCCGCACCTCTCCACACTCTCATACGGTCGAGCTGATCCAGTAACGTTCAATCCCCTTCTCTTCCAGAAGGAGCGGCGGATCGTCCAAGCGATCGTGAATCGCTGCATGCCCAAATTGCATCTGCCTGGCCTTGTGACGACGTCAACTGAGGAAGTCCTGTGGATCGCAGACTGGTGCCATCGACACCAAGTTCCCTATCGTGTGGAGCCGAGGCAATATACCACGGCGCTCGTGGGCGATCCGATCTGTTTCATCAAAGTAGGTAACGCGTGAGAGGCGCCTGCCTGATATTTGTCAAAATTCAAACCCGGTCTTCTTAACTATATCGTCCATGTACTGCCTCGCATACTTCACATAGTTATCTGCCGATTCCTTAAGCCAAGCCAGTTCCTTCTCCGTCACCGGTCGCTTGACCTTGGCCGGTGATCCGAGGATTACACTCTTCGGCTGCACGACCGTCCCTTCGACAATCAAGGCACCAGCCCCTACCACTGAATCTTCTCCAATCACCGCACCGTCCATGATGATGGCACCCATGCCCACCAATACACGATCGTGGATCGTACAGCCGTGCAACAGCACGTGATGTCCGATCGTGACCTCATTGCCGATGATCAGCGGGTGTGTGTCGTGAGTCACGTGCAGCATGCAGAGATCCTGAACGTTGGTCCGATCTCCGATCCGGATGTAGTTCACATCGCCCCGGATCACGCTGTTGAACCAGACACTGCAGTCCTCGCCCATGACAACATCGCCGATCACGACAGCGGTCTCTTCGATAAAACATGATTTGGGGATTGTGGGTCTGACGCCTTGAAACGTCCGTATCATGAGGGGCACTCTAGGGGAATTGGTTGATCTCCCGCAAGGGTCTGATTGACAGTCTTTTTGACCCTCCCGTAGACTGCTCCCATGTCTGAGCCATTGATCATTCCACGGCGCGCGAAACCGGGAGCCCAGAGAGACAGGCACCGATCCCTGATCGGAGCCAGTCCCCAGAAAACTACGATCGGGTTTGTAAATCTTGGCTGTTCCAAGAATCAAGTCGACTCGGAAATCATGCTCGGGACTCTTGTGACCGAGGGATTTCAGCTCACCAGTGACCCGAAACAAGCCGACGTGGTCATCGTCAATACCTGCGGCTTCATCGAAGAGGCCAAAGAAGAATCGATCAACACTATTCTCGAACATGGGCATCTGAAGAAAACAGGAACCTGCCGTGTCTTGATTGCAGCCGGTTGTCTAGCCCAACGATATCAAGGGGACTTGCTCAAGGAATTACCGGAATTGGATGGGGTCGTCGGCACCGGTGAATTCGGCAGGATTGCAGAGATCTGCCAAGACTTGTTGGCCCCCAAGAAACGGCATCGCCGCCTCTGGATCAGTCAACCTCCTTATCTCTACGATGAACTCGCACCTCGCCTGAGACTCGGCAACCAGCATAGCGCCTATGTGAAAATCGCCGAAGGCTGCAACCGGAACTGTACCTTTTGTGCGATTCCACTGATGCGCGGCAAGCAGCGCAGCCGACCGGTGGACTCCATTGTCGCAGAAGCACGACAACTGGCCGAGGAGGGGGTGAAGGAGATCAACCTGATCTCGCAAGACACGATCAACTACGGAGTCGATCTTGGTCTTCGTCAAGGTCTGGTTCAACTGCTTCGCGAATTAGTGAAGGTTGAGAAACTCCGATGGATCCGACCGTTTTACCTCTACCCACAGCAAGTCACGGATGACCTGCTGGATCTCTACGCGGGTGAAGAAAAGATCACCAAGTATATCGACATGCCGCTCCAGCATATCAATGACCGCATGCTCAAGCGTATGCATCGGATGGGAGACCGTGCCGCTATCGACGCTCTGGTCGATCGCATCCGTACCCGTATTCCCGCGGTGACCTTCCGGACGGCCTTCATTGTCGGCTTCCCGGGAGAAACCGATGCCGCCTATACCGAACTGCACGACTATGTGGAACAGGCTGAGTTCGACCGGGTCGCGGTGTTTCATTACTCTGACGAGGAAGGTACAGGGGCGGCCGACCTGAACGACAAAGTCGAGCGGGAGGTCATGGATGAACGTCGCAACGCCATCCTCTCCCTTCAGGAGTCCATTTCAGCAGCCAAGAGTCGGGCCAAAGTCGGCACTATCCTCGAGGTGCTGATCGATGGGCGCTCCGAAGAAACGGAGCAGGTGCTTGAAGGCCGCCACGAAGGACTTGGGCCGGAAATCGACGGTGTCGTCTACATCGACGAAGGTTCGGCCCATCGCGGCAGGCAACGCCCGGCTAGCCACGAGATCGACTACCCAGCCCCCGGCGAGTTCTGCAAGGTCGAGATCACCGATGCGGCGGCCTTCGACCTGCAATGTAGCTTCTCGCCGCGTTGTTGCACCCATACCGACCATTTGCGGAGTGAGGACAGATGACGGCCCAGAGAAAGGATTCAATCATCCTGCTGATCCATTGCAAAGATCGTAAAGGCATCGTCGCGCGAGTGTCAGGATTCATTCACGACTTCGGCGGCAATATCCTCGATTCCGACCATCATACGGACGAGGACACGAACGACTTTCTCATGCGCATGGAATTCGCCACGGAGGGATTCCAGATTCCTGCTGACGACATCCCTGCCGCCTTTGCTCCGATCGCCAAAGTATACGAGATGCACTACGAAGTGTATCCGTCCAGTCGACGAACGCGAGTCGGCATGTTGGTGTCGAAGCAAGACCACTGTCTGGCCGACCTGCTCCAGCGACACCGGCGAGACGAACTGCATATCGATATTCCTGTCATTATTTCAAATCACGACACCTGTGCAAGCTGGGCCGATCTCTTCAAAATTCCCTTTGCCGTCTATCCCGTGACGAAGGAGAGCAAGCCTCAGCAAGAACAGGAAGTCTTGGCGCTCCTGAGAGAGCACCGGGTGGAGCTTGTCGTTATGGCTCGTTACATGCAGATCCTCAGCGCGGACTTTCTTGCTCTGGTCGGCTGCCCAGTTATCAACATCCATCATTCTTTCCTTCCGGCCTTTATCGGAGCCAATCCCTATCGGCAGGCCTACGACCGCGGCGTCAAGATCATCGGGGCAACGGCCCACTACGCGACCCAGGATTTGGACGAGGGGCCGATCATTGAGCAAGACGTGATTCGCGTGGGACACCGGGATACCGTAGAAGATCTCGTGCGCAAAGGGCGGGACCTGGAGGAAATTGTGCTTGCCCGCGCGGTCCGGCGGCATATCGAACGGCGGGTATTGGTGTACGGAAGAAAGACGGTGGTGTTCGACTAGCCGCTCTTGATAAAGGGAGCAGGTCATTCGACCTGCTCCCTTTTGCTCCTTCGCAGAATTACACTTTCACCGATAGGAACAGCTGACTCCCGCGCCGATTGACCAGGATCAGCACGCTGTCTCCCTTTTTGACATCGAAAGACACCTTCTCAAAGTCCTTCACCGACTTGATCGGCTGCCGGTTGATCTCCCGAATCACGTCGCCCGGCATGAGTCCGGCCTTCTCAGCTCCGCTGTCCGGAGCAACCCTTGTCACCACCACGCCTCGCTTTCCATGGAGGCCGAGTTCTTTGGAGGTAGCCTGATCCAAGTCTTCGACCGCGAGACCAGACAAGGCATAGTCTGGTTCGCCTCTTTCCACCTTGGCGACTTTCGTTTCATCAGGCTGCTCGACAATTCTGACTGTCATCTCACGTTCTTGACCGTCGCGAATCACTTTCACCGGCACGGTGGTACCGGCCGAAGTCCTGGTTACCAGTCGCTGCAACGTGACCCCATCCTCCACAGGGGTGCCCTGATACTCGACAATGACGTCTCCCTGCTTCAATCCGGCCTGTTCGGCCGGGCTGTCTTCCCGGACGTCGCTGACCAAGGCGCCTTTGGAATTCTTGATCTTGAATGACTTCGCCAGGTCCTGGTTCAAATCCTGAATGCCGACACCGAGATACCCTCGGACAACCCTGCCTGTCTTGAGCAAACTCTCATAGATCGGCTTGGCCATGGTTGTTGAGACGGCAAAACCAACGCCTTGATAGCCGCCGGTCTGGGAGAAAATTGCCGTGTTAATGCCGACAAGCTCACCTCTGGTATTGACCAAAGCACCGCCCGAGTTACCCGGATTGATGGCGGCATCTGTTTGAATGAAATCCTCATACTGAGTGATGCCCATGTGGCCTCGGCCGACTGCGCTCACAATTCCGAGCGTCACGGTGGAATTCAATCCAAATGGATTGCCGACGGCCAACACATACTCACCGACTTGCAGGCGTGACGCATCGCCCCAGGACACTGCGGGAAGGTCGGTCGCGTTGATCTTGACCACTGCAAGGTCCGTCTTGGGGTCGGTGCCGATGATCCTACCCTTGAACTCACGTTTGTCGGGGAGCGTGACATTCACTTCGCGGGCCTTGTCGATCACATGATTGTTCGTCAAGATATATCCATCCGGAGAGATGAGGACGCCCGACCCTTGTCCTCTCCGAGGCCCTCGATGTTCAAACGGGTCGGATGGCCCCCGACCACGAGGTCCGAACGGCTTCCCAAAAAATTCCTCCATTCGGTCTCGTAGCTCGTCAGGGACAGAAAATCCCTCTGAAGTCTGCTCCGTCATGACGGTCGTGATGTTGACGACTGCCGGAGTCACTTGTTTGGCGACTTCCGTGAAGCCATTCGCCGGCGTGTCTACAGCGACTGGCATGAAGGCCGTGGACGGCGCATCCGATGCATGGGACGCGGTGAGTGAGTGGGTTCCCCAAACTAAAGCGCCGCTCACAAGCCCGATTCCAATCACGGAACCGATGGTACGATATGGCATGACTCCCTCCCTGTGAAGCTGTGGATCAAATACTCGACAAAGAACGAGGTCAGGACTGCAAGGATGTTCCCGGTTTCGATTACACAAAGTAACAACCGGTAATGAGAGAGGGATTAATCGGGAATTAAACTTCGCTAAGCAGTGGAATGGACGAGCGGTAGCACTACAGTGAAGGTTGATCCCTGGCCGAGTTCGCTTTTGACTTCTATCCGCCCCTTGTGCAAATCGACAATCCAAGCACAAATGGCGAGGCCGAGACCTGTTCCCTTCTTTGTGTGGGCACGAGCGACGTCTGTGCGGAAGAAGCGTTGAAAAATCCGCTTGTGATCTGCTCGGGCAATGCCGATGCCATGGTCCGTGACCGACAGTCTGGCCTCTCGACCATCATTCAACAGCGAGATCTCGACCTTTCCTCCCTGGTACGAATACTTCATCGCATTCTCAACGAGATTGAGCAGCAACTCGCGGAGCCGCAAGTCGTCGCCTTGCACGACCACCGACATCACTGTTCCCAGTACAACCTCGATCTTTCGGTCCTGCCCGAGTTGTGTGGCCTGACGATGAATATCTTCGACGAGAGACTCCATTCCAACGGGTAACGACTCCAGTTTGACTTCTCCCATGTCGGCACGGGAGAGGAACAACAGCTCGTCGACGATCCTGCTCATTCGATCAATCTCTTCCAAATTGCTCTCAAGCACCGACTTGTAATCTTCGAGCGCACGAGGTCGCCGTAGAACCAGGTCCGTCTCACCCTTCATCACCGTGAGGGGAGTCCGCAACTCATGTGACGCATCACTGGTGAATTGACGGATTTGGCTGAACGAGGCATCCAGTCGCCCGATCATGTTGTTGAAGGTGGCGGCCAGACGACCGATTTCGTCGTGCGCCGCCGGCATGCTGAGGCGCTGGCTGAGATCGCCGGCGGCAATGCGCTGCGCGGCAAGGGTAATCTTATCGACAGGACGTAACGCTCGCCCTGCCAAGAACCATCCCCCCGCGAGGGAAACAGCCAAGGCGATCGGAATTGCCACCACAAGCAGAATCAGGAATCGATGGAGGGTTTCTCCGACCGATTCCATCGACGTGCCCACTTGCACGATATACAGGAGATTACCCCTATACATGATCGGCATAGAGATCAGCCGCAACGGAGGCTCATTGGGATACTTCGCCGACTCGAAAATGCTCTGTCCGGCAATTGCGGTATCGAGAGCGGTTCGGCTGAGTGGAACTTCATGCTGTTTGATGTTGGGAGATCGGATCGAGATGGTGCCGGAGGGGCTGAAGATCTGGAAGAACTTATCGATGCGCGTCAGTTCGGGAAATTGGGAGAGCAATTCCTCTTCATTAATCAGAGGGAGAAACCCACGCTCTTCGAGCGACCGCACAGCTGTCGTCGCCGTTTCTTCCAGGGATTGATCGACGGCGTCGCGCAAATTTCGCGCGGTCATGGCGTACAGCACCACGGAGAAAACCATGAGGACGATGGCAAGGGCGGTCCCATACCAGAGGGTCAGCCGAACACGTAGCGGCATCGGTCAGCTCCTGGTCGCTGGTGACGAACTGATACCGTCGCAGAGCCTGCTTGTCGGTTTAGCCATCTCGGAACCGAGGCACGAGAGCGATGGTCGCTTCGGCACTGTGCTAGTCGGCCTTCAGCATATACCCGCTACCGCGAATGGTATGGATCAATTTCTTGGTTCGGCCTCGATCGATCTTATTCCGAAGGTAGTTGACATAGACATCGATGACGTTGGTGAAGGTGTCGAAGTCTTGATTCCACACGTGTTCGGAGATCATGGGCCTGGTGAGTACACGGCCGCTATGGCGCATCAGATATTCGAGCAACGCGTACTCTTTCAGCGTCAAATCGATGCGTTGCCCCCCCCGGGTGACGTCACGGGTCGCCGGGTTGAGAACCAAGTCCTCCACCTGGAGGATTCCTGGGCTCTCAGATGCCCCACGACGCAACAGGGCCCGCACACGCGCCAAGAGTTCATCGATCGCAAACGGCTTGGTCAAATAATCGTCGGCCCCGGCATCCAGCCCTTTGACCCGTTGGTCGATCTGGGACTGAGCCGAGAGAATCAGCACCGGCGTGCGGATCCGTTCCCGACGGATATTCTTCAGCACATCCAGACCGGACATCGACGGCAACATCACGTCGACGACCAGGAGGTCGTAATTGATCGCCAGGGCCATCTCTAACCCTTTGGCTCCGTCCTCACAGAGATCGACGGCATAGCTTTCCTCTTCAAGCGCTCGCTGAATAAAAGATCCGACTTTGGTTTCGTCTTCTATGACCAGCACCCGCATACACACTCCACACATGTTGGGCAGCGGCGTGATTATACCAGACGGATGAATGTGAATCTTACAATGTACAGGTGCGCTCGATCGTTCCCGATGCCGCGGCTAGCCCGCGTTATTCATGACGATTCGTGGCGAAATCGCGCAGTCGCGTGGCGAGACGGGCACGTGGAGGCCAGAGGAACCGAGGCATACTTGAAACAGTATGTCGAGGTTGCGAGGGGCGAGCCTGCCCGCCGAAGGCTCGTCGCAGCAGCGAATCCACGATTGCAGCAGAAGCGTTCATGAATAATGCGGGCTACGTCGAATCCCCAGGGAACGTCTGTTCCAGAGAGGTAATCATGGGCTTGCCGTCGCGGATATTGAAGACCAGCGTTTCTTCGCCCTCCGTCTTGAATGCCCGATTGGCTTGCAGAAGTGTCTCCGTCGACTTGAAGGACACTTTCGCGCTTCGCTCATCCGAGGCCAACGAGACGGACGTATGCGTACGAGTGAAGTCGTTGGCGCTGGGAAAGGCGAAACTCATGGCGAGGGTCTTCCGGTAGTCCGCCCGCGTCAGCAGGGCCATCTGTTGTTGCGGGCCCTGTTTCAGATGAATGGTGATGGTCGCGTCGTGAGTAATGTGGCGCAGGACGCCGTCGACATCCTTTCGCCGAACAGCCTCGTCGAGTGCGTCGAGAAGAAGGTCGATCCCTTCCCGAGTCAGACGGATATCGGGCTGGAAGGGCTTCGACCGCGAGTCTGTGAGAACCACGCCAGGCTGACTTGTCGGGAAGTGGGGAACCAGAAAGCTGAACCCCAGACTCTGGTTCTTCATAATCGCATATCCCGCGTATCCCATGATCGCGGCAGTGCCGAGAAGAATCACTATGCCGATAGCCTTTACCATAGAGAAGCGATGCGGCGATCCCTTCTCCATCCTTTCATCCATCGGAACCCCGCGTCATGGCGACCATAGGCCAGCCCTCCGGATCGAAGGTATGAGCTAACAATAGCGTGAATCATCCGAAAAGCAATCAAAGCCCGCGGCCGTGCAAGACGATGTATCCGGAATACATGCCGAACCCGATGGCTGCTTCGGATAAAGCCTGCTTGCAACGTACGAATCGTCATGACCACTACAAAATCATCCCCGCAAAACCGGTCCGCTCTTGGAAATAGGGCTGATCGCATGGTACCTTGCCCAATTGACATGGGCAGTGCTCGACACATCCCTTCCGAACAAGACAGAAGGTAGCCGACTTCATGACATCTCAGAATTGGCTCCGACCGACTGATGACTTTATTCACCGGCATCTGGGTCCCACGAGGGCCGACATTCAGGAGATGCTGGCCTGGTTGGGCCTACCCTCGCTCGACACGTTGGCCGATACGGCTATTCCTCCAGACCTTCGGTTCCATGGGTCCTTGGACGTTCCGACCGGCGACGGTGAGCAGGTCGTCCTGGCCCGTCTGAAAGCCATTGCGTCCCACAATAAGGTCTACCGATCGCTGATCGGCATGGGGTACTACGATTGCGTCACCCCGGGTGTGATCCAGCGAAATATTCTAGAAAATCCTGCATGGTATACGCAATACACCCCATACCAAGCCGAAATCTCCCAAGGCCGTCTAGAGGCTCTCGTAAACTTTCAGACCATGGTAGCGGACTTGACCGGTCTGCCGCTGGCGAATGCCTCGCTGTTGGATGAAGCGACCGCTGCAGCTGAAGCGATGGCCATGTGTTATACGATCGCCCGCCACGCAGGTGAGGAGCGAAAGGAGTTTTTTGTCTCGCGCGATTGCCACCCACAGACCTTGGCGGTGTTGCAGACCAGAGCTGAACCTCTTGGTATTGTCATCAAGACCGGCGTCGCCTCGTCCGTTGATTGTTCGCGCCCTCAGCTGTGCGGCATTCTGTTGCAGTACCCGGCTACGGACGGCTATGTGGGCGATTTCAGCACATTGGTCACACAGGCTCATGAGGCCGGTGTGCTCGTAGCGGTGGCAACCGATCTTCTGGCCCTGACCTTGCTCCGCTCGCCGGGAGAATTCGGTGCCGATATCGCCGTCGGTTCGACACAGAGGTTCGGCGTGCCGCTTGGCTTCGGTGGCCCCCATGCCGCATTTCTCTCCACCAAAGAGGAGTACAAACGGCAGGTGCCTGGTCGCCTTGTCGGGTTCTCAAAAGATGTGACCGGCAAACCTGCCATCAGGCTTTCGCTTCAGACGAGGGAGCAACATATTCGACGGGAGAAGGCCACCAGTAACATCTGTACGGCTCAAGTCCTGTTGGCCGTCATGGCCGCCATGTATGTTGTGTACCACGGGCCGGACGGTCTGCGTCGGATCGCAGAACGTATACACGGCCTTACGCTGCTGTTCGCCGAAGGACTGCGCCGGCTTGGGTTCGACGTCTTGCCGAAAGTCTTCTTCGATACAGTTCGGGTACCGGTATCCAAGGCTCAGGCAGATCACATAGCAACCAGGGCAAACGAACATGGGATCAATTTCCGTCGCTATGAGGACGGCTCAATCGGCATCTCGCTCGACGAGGTCAGTTCGGAGGAGGAAGTACAGCGTCTCCTACAGATCTTCGTCGGTCATGATCAGTTGCCGTTCCGTCTCTCCGACCTCGTTGCCTCCATCGATCTCAGCTACTCGTCTCCCTTGGTCAGAACCAGTAAATATCTGACACACGAGGTTTTCCATCGTTATCATTCCGAGCACGAGATGCTCAGGTATTTGTACCGGCTGCAGGCAAGGGACCTGTCACTCGTCCACTCGATGATTCCGCTGGGCTCCTGCACGATGAAACTGAATGCTACCGCTGAAATGCTGCCCGTGACCTGGCCGGAGTTCGCTCGGCTCCATCCCTTCGCGCCGGCTGAGCAAACGCTCGGCTATCGGACCTTGTTCGGACAGCTCGAATCGTGGTTGGCCGAGATTGCCGGATTTGCGGCCTTCTCACTTCAACCGAACGCCGGATCTCAGGGTGAATATTCCGGCCTGATGATGATCCGAGCCTACCATCGATCGAAGGGAGAAACACATCGCGACGTCTGCTTGATCCCCGTCTCGGCCCACGGTACGAACCCTGCCAGCGCCGCCATGGTCGGCATGGAGGTTGTCGTCGTCGCATGCGATCGGAACGGAAATGTAGATGTCGCCGACTTGGAGACCAAGGCCGCTCACTATCGAGACCGATTATCGGCCCTGATGCTCACGTATCCGTCGACCCATGGGGTGTTTGAGGCAAGCGTGCGGCGCATTTGTCAGATCGTCCATACCCATGGCGGTCAGGTCTATATCGACGGAGCCAATATGAATGCCATGGTCGGCCTTTGCCGGCTGGGCGACATCGGGGCCGATGTCTGTCATCTCAACCTCCATAAGACGTTTTGTATTCCCCATGGAGGTGGAGGGCCTGGCGTAGGGCCGATTGGGGTGGCACGGCATCTCGTGCCGTTTCTACCGGGACATCCTGTGGTCAAACTCGGTGGGCCTCAATCCATCGGCCCGGTGGCAGCAGCCCCCTTCGGCAGTCCAAATATCCTTCCGATCTCCTGGGCCTATATCGCCTTGATGGGTCGTGACGGATTGACCAAAGCCACACAGGTGGCCATCCTCAACGCCAACTACATGGCCAAACGGCTGGAGAAGCATTATTCGATCCTCTACCGGGGGGACTCCGGGCTGGTGGCTCATGAGTTCATCCTGGACCTTCGTGAATTCAAAGAAAGCGCCGGTATCGAGGCGATGGATGTCGCCAAGCGATTGATGGACTACGGCTTCCATGCGCCGACCGTTTCGTTCCCTGTACCAGGCACGCTCATGATCGAACCGACGGAAAGCGAAGCCAAGAGCGAGCTCGATCGGTTCTGCGAAGCACTCATTCTGATCCGCGCCGAGATCCAGGAGATCGTTGACGGACGGCAACCGCGAACGAACAATGTGCTGAAGAACGCGCCTCACACCGCCGCGATCGTGACGGTGACAGACTGGAATCGCCCCTACAGCCGGGAACAGGCAGCGTTTCCCGCTCCTTGGATCAGAAACAGCAAGTTCTGGCCGAGCGTGAGTCGCGTCGACGAAGCCTACGGCGATCGGCATCTCGTGTGTAGTTGTCCCCCCATGGAAACCTACCAGTCCTAACAGAGTCGCCTCCTGTATGACTGTCCGCTGATCCGCTTGAATGGACAAGATCGTTCCTTGCCTGACTTTCTTGACAAGCAGTAGAGTACGGCTGTCAGCTCTGACCTGGAGGTTCGTATGAACGATATTGGACGCCGAGATTTCCTGGTGCGGACGGGATTGGCCTTGGGCACAGCGGTTCTGGCTGGTGCCTACTCTCGCGCGATTGCCGATCAACCGCCCTCACGGTACAGGTTCACAAATTGGGAACACTTTCGGGCGCAGTTTCCCTTGTCTCCTCAGCTCATCCATCTCGCCGGGTTTTTTCTCGCATCCCATCCCACCCCGGTACGAGAAGCGATCGAACGGCATCGCGCCGGACTCGATGCCGATCCCATCGGGTATTGGTACCAGCACGAAGAGAAGCAAGAAGCGAAGGTGCTCCAGGCGGCAGCCGACTATCTGGGCGTTGAACCAATCGATATCGCCTTGACCGACAGTACGACGATGGGGTTGGGTTTGCTCTATGGCGGCTTGGCGCTTCGCACAGGGCAGGAAATCCTGACGACGACCCACGACCACTATTCGACAGAGACTGCTCTGCGTCTTCGAGCCGAACGGACCGGCGTGAGCCTGCGGCAGATCCCTCTCTATCGTTCCATCAAGACTGTCTCTCGCGACGAGCTGGTCGACTCCCTACAAAAGAGCATCACCCCCGCGACACGCATTGTAGCCGTCACCTGGGTTCATTCCAGCACGGGACTTAAGCTGCCGATTCATGAAATGGCTCTTGCAATCAGATCCATCAATCGATCGAGGGACGAACAAAACCAGATCATTTTCTGCGTAGACGGAGTTCACGCCTTAGGTGTAGAAGATTTTCGGCTCAGCGAGCTTGGTTGCGATTTTCTGGTCGCGGGAACGCATAAATGGATGTTCGGCCCGCGCGGAACCGGTCTCGTTTGGGGCAATCCGCAGGCCTGGCCCGTTGCGCAGCCGATCATTCCGACGTTCAACACGCAAGCATTTGACCAGTGGCTGAAGAACGGTTCCACGCATGGTCTCCCACAACCCACTTATATGACACCCGGCGGGTTTCATTCGTTCGAACATCGTTGGGCGCTGGACGAAGCCTTCAACCTTCATCAGGCCATCGGGAAAGCTCAAGTGACACAGCGCATCTATGAACTGAATCAGCAGCTGAAGCAAGGCTTGGCAGCCATGCCGCATGTCACCCTACACACTCCGGTATCGCAGGATCTTTCGGCCGGGATCGTCTGCTTCGAGGTGGCTGGAATGACTCCTCGTCAGATTGTGGAGAAGCTGCGGCAGCGTAAGATAGTCGGCAGCGTGACACCCTACGCGACGCAGTATGCTAGGCTCGCGCCGAGTCTCCTGAACTCACCGAGGGAAATCGAGAACACTTTGAGAGAGATCCGAAATTTTCATTCATCGTAAACAGGAGCCGTCAGGCACAAGGCGAGTGATATTGCAACGGACTCTTTTCAACGCCGATGATAGGGAACACAGAAGCGGTTGGAACAGTGGGCCACTTTCAGGTCGCCGTTCGTGGCGTCGTAGTAGCTGACCAAGGGTCGGCCATCCGTGCCGATGGCAATCGTCGTGAACTGGCCGACATCGTCCCAGCTCTGGACAGCCGTGTGGGTGACCGTTTCACAGCCAACATCGGCGCAGCGAGCGACTCGTAAGTCCCCGTTCGTCGCATCATAATAGCTGATCAACCCCCGTTCATCAGCACCAATGGTGATCGAAGAGAATCGACCGATGTCGTCCTGGCTGTGAAGTGTGCCGACTCTGGACGAGCGACAGACAAGATCTGCGCAGTGGGCCAGTTTCAAGTCGCCGTTCGTCGCATCGTAGTAGCTGATTAAACCGAACCCGTCGGCCCCAATCACAACGGAGCCATACTGGCCGACATCGCCCCTACTATCCACCGTGCTTTCTGTCGCAGAACCACAAGCAACATCGACACAATGTGCTATTTTCAGATCCTGGTTGGTGACGTCATAGTAGCTGATGAGCGCCAGGCCATCGGCACCGATGGTGATCGAGGTAAACTGACCGACGTCGCTCTTGCCGGCCAAGGTGGTCATCGTGGCTGAGCTACAGACGAGATCATCACAATGGGCTACTTTGAGGTCGCCGTTCGTGGCGTCATAGTAGCTGATGAGACCTCGGCCATCAGTCCCGATCGTCACCGACGTAAATTGACCCACCTGACCAACCTGATCTAACGCAAAGGATGTAGAGGAGATGCAGGCCACATCCTCGCAATGCACCACTCGCAGATCCCTGTTCGTCGCATCGTAATAGCTGATGAGGGGAAGCCCATCTGCCCCGATCGTCACGGAACTGTATTGACCAACATGGTCCTGGCTCTGAACGGTCGTCAGCGTGGCAGAGGCGCAGGTCAGGTCACCGCAGTGAACCACCCTGAGGTCGCCGTTTGTCGCATCGTAGTAGCTGATCAAGGCCTTTCCGTCGGCTCCCAGTACCATTGAAGAGGATGCGCCGACGTTAATAGCTGCTCCGTCCAACGGGGTCACGGTCGCCTCGGTGCAACCCACATCGCCGCAATGAGAAATCTTAAGATCGCCGTTGGTGACATCGTAGTAGCTGATCAACGGGAGGCCATCAGCCCCGATAGCAACGGATGTATACTGGCCGACGTTGCCGGTCCTGTCCGGCGTGGCGAGGGTAGCGGAGGCACAGGCGACATCGCCGCAATGAGCCACCTTCAAATCCCCGTTCGTCACGTCGTAGTAACTGATGAGGCCCAGCCCATCGGCTCCGATCACGATGGACGTATACCGGCCAACATCGCCTTCGCTCTCAAGCACGGTGCGCGTCGGGGACATGCACAGAACTTCCTCGCAATGGATGACTTTGAGATCGCCGTTCGTGGCATCGTAATAGCTGATGAGGGGGTGACTGTCCGTCCCGATCGTGACCGAGCTGTATCGACCTACATCGCCGGTTTTGTCAGGAGTCGATGTGAGAGTCGGTTCCGTACAGGGCAAATCAGGGCAGAGGGCCGACTTCAAGTAGTGGTCCGACGCATCGTAATAGCTGATGACGCCCTGGCCCATAGCGATAGCAACCGAGCTGTACTGACCGACGTCCCCCTCTGCCTGCAGAAACGTAAGAACCGTAATCGTCGCGGCCTCACAGGCCACATCGGCGCAATGCGCAACCTTCAGATCGCCGTTCGTGACATCGTAGTAGGTGATAAGGGGAAGCTTGTCGATGCCGATGGTGAGGGAACTGTATTGGCCCACATTCCCAGCATGGTCGAGCGTTGTGAGCCTGGCCGACGTACAGGCGATATCCACACAGTGCGCGACTTTCAGATCGCCGTTTGTCGCGCCGTAGTAACTGATGAGGCCTCGATCGTCGCTCCCAAGCGCAATAGAGGTGTACTGGCCGACATCCCCAGTACGGTCCAGCGAGCTGATCGTCGCCGAGGTGCACAGCTGGTTGGAGCAGTGGGCGACCTTCAGATCATGGTTCGTGGCGTCGTAGTAACTGATGAGGCCGAGACCGTCGGCCCCAATGGCGACGGAGGTGTACTGACCGGCGTCGCCTGAGCCATCCCGGGTAATCACCGAGAATCCCGGGCGCTCCCGCGCTGTATCGTCCGCGCGGGAGCCCTGGCTCAGCTGGAGGCTGGACAGAAACGCAATGATGAAACCGAAAACGATCAGCCGCCTCATCTATTTCTTGCCTGGTTGGACCTTCATGGGACACCCATCGCCCCTAGTGTGAATGACCTTAAACCCAAGAGACAAGGGGCAGAAGAATCGAATCGGAGGGAAAAGGGTAAAAGAACAAAGGGCAAAGGGTTAGGGAATGTCCTGGATGAGACGAAACCCCAGGGCGTCGCTCCGGTTGCCGGTCGCGTTCCAGCTCCGGTACGAGACACGAAGGTAGTCCGGAGAGTTGTTCCAGGAACCGCCACGGATCACGCGCTGGCCTTGGTCATTGTCATACCAACTTGAGCACCATTCCCAGACATTACCAGCCATGTCATAGCAGCCGTAGGGGCTGACTCCGTTGGGATACTGTTTGACCGGAGTCGTACGATCAATGCCGGAATCCTGACTGTTACATCTATCCTTGTCGAAGTTCTCTCCCCAGGGGTACTGTCGCCCGTCTTCGCCCCGCGCCGCTTTTTCCCACTCTTGCTCGGTGGGGAGGCGCTTGCCGGCCCACTTGGCGTAGGCTTCTGCCTCGTAGCAACTCACACCAACCACGGGATGATCGGCCTTGTTCCAGAGTGTGTCATCCCAATATTTCAGGCACGTGACAGATTCTGCGGTCCTCCACTTCCACCCTTCAGATGACCAGTAAGCCTTGTTTTCGTAGCCTCCTGCTTCGATGAACGCGCGATACTTCTCGTTGGTCATGGGATACTTGTCAATCCAATAGTCATGGTCGATTGTCTCTCGAGTTTTTTCATCGCCGTACAGGAACGGCCCTTTGGGCACTTTCACCATGTCCACTGGCGTGGCAGGAGTGGATGGCTTGGTCTTCTTTTGAACAGGCTTGGCGTGGGTATCCGGTTTCGGCTGAGCCTCGCTGAGGCCACGAATCTGTTGCGTCAGGTAAGCAATCAACCGATTCATATCGTTGTGAAAATCGGGGCCAGATCGTACCGCAAGGCCGTGCCGGTACGGTAACTTCTGAATGCTTTTCGGAAGCTGCTTGGCCGGTGGGATCGAGGCTCCTCTTACCAGGACGGGAATCACAGGAATCTGACGTTTTAGCGCCGACTCGATTTCAATCCGCACAAAATCTCTCGGGTCTTCAAGTCTGGTCTTGCCCTGGCTGTCCCTTGCCCCCATCCAATCCGGTCCGATCACGGCGAGGAACACATCGCACTTGGCCACCTGCTCATCCAGATGTTTGCGAAAGTCCACGCCAAAGGGGATGGAATCCACGTCGACAAAAACGGCCTGGCGTCCAAACTGCCGGACCAGCCGGTCATCGATACGACCGGTGACATCGGCGCTATCTTCACGTCGATACGAAATCAGAATCTTGCTCATGGGTCCCACAATGGGAGGACTGAGCCTCACACAACCGTTCGTGGTTCGACTGGGCTCACCACGAACGGATTTCCATGTCTTCGCGCCAGATTCTACGCATTTTCTCGATGAAGGCAAAGGGGGAATCTGGCTCTCGAATTCAGGAGACTTCCACATCCTTGACGGAGCTATGTAGTAGGTTGGTAGGTGCGAGGTCAGATCCTGGCGAGCGCCCTACTTCTCGTCACATTTCTGGAACTTCGACTCTAAGCATCGCTGAGCCATCTCCTGCGCTTTCTGGATCTGAGCCGGAGTCATACGTGATGCCACCTTATCGCGATCCTTCGCCAGCTCTTGTTTCGACCCGCCGCCTAACGATTCGCCCGCGACGCTGTACCACATATAGGCACGAACAGAGTCCTGTGGAACGCCTTGTCCCTTGTCATACATTTGGGCCAATTCGCTCTGAGCACCGGCGTGGCCCTGCTTCGCAGCCATGCGATGCCATTTCAGGGCTGCCTGGTAGTCCTGCGTCACACCCAGACCGCTCGCATAGAGCAGTCCGAGATTGTACTGCGCTCGTGCATCTCCTCTCTCCGCCAGAGGGTAAAATAGTCCCGCCGCGAGCCTGTAGTCTCCACGCTTCAGCGCCTCGTATGGCTCCTCTCCAGCCAAGGGTATCCCTGGTACCGTTTTCTTCGAATCATTCTGTACCGAGTCTGCTGCAGCCACGGCGGTCGCACTGGTCAAGATCAACACACCTACGAACACGACTAACCTCATCGCCTACCTACCTTTCAGGATGGCCAACTGTCTTGAGACACGGGGCGTTGCGTTCTGTGACAAGACGACGGACTGCTGTTCTCAGACTTTCGCCGGGCCACAATAGCCACAATTTGCGTCTACGCTCATTCTTGTCGAGTCTTGCCGAGATGTCATTTAAAAACTGCTTTCGCAGTACAAGCGGATAGACAGGATCTCGTGCGAGACATGCACCGGCTGGAAATGCGGTTCACCAGAATATTGGTATGGTGCCGTAGCCGGGATAGCATATGGGAGAATCGTGAAACGCCTTGATGGTAATGGAGATTCCTCTTCCTGTCGCTCCAGGACCACCAATCAAGACTCGTTTCTTCTTGTCTCTCTTTGTCCGTCCTGACTTGGCGTTAACTGTAACACCCTAATAACACCTGGTGGAAGGCCCCCCTCGCCTTGTCGGCAGCTGGGAAGGGCTTTCCGAGGCGCTCGCTGGAAGCGCTGCAGCAGACGTCAAGGGGCGTACATTGGAAAGGATCGCTGTTAGGTGACGACTCACATCATTCACCGGAGGGGGGGCTGAGCCCCTACAGATGTGGAATTGGGTCTCTTGGAAGTTAGGGCAGGATGCAAGTGTGAGGCACCGGCTCATTGGTCAGCACCCTGTTCTTATTCACTCGCACTGGAAGGAGGCACGATGTTCATATTCAGACAACCCCAAGAGGGCCATAAGCTGCGCACTGGCTACCACAGTGCTCTCGCGCTCGGCTCATTGCTGTGGCTGATTCTGTCGCTGATTGGTTGTTCCTCGTCACGGAAGGAATATGTTGTGGATTATACCCGTGGGAACGATGTGACCGCCCATGGTTCACGCGAACTTCCATGCCATACGGAGATGCACTGCCGGATACTGGCTGAGCGCGACGGGGTGCGTTCATATTGGATGGTGTATCAGTGAGGGCAGCAACGAATTAGGCGAGAGACACAATTGTCATTTGCTTCCCGTCCGGTCCAGGGAAGACATGCTTGCTTTCTCCCGCACATTGCTTTGCGGACCCTAGGATTTTGGTCAGCACGGGTGTTACTCGCAAAATCTTTCTTTCGCCGCTCCTTCGGCTGTCTAAATTCCAATGTCCCCGCTTGGTAGTCCACGTCTGACCACTCTAGCCCCCGGAGTTCGGACGCCCGGCGGACTGTCGCTCTGGTCAAGGGTTTAGTGTGCCAAGACCGAGAAATAGCTAGGGCAAAATGAGCAGTCGAGATACCATGGTATGCGGCGCTAGACCAGGATAATACAGCTATTCTGGGCGTGCATCCGGGGTGCAGCGGGCCCACTACGCCGTGGCTTGTACCCAACGAACGCGGGGCTGATGTTCCCAGAGGACTACTAGTAAACTTCGAAAAACGTATAGGAGGCCCTATGGCGTTTGACGACGCATTCCGTGCCCGGTTTATGGCAGGTCAAGCCGACGAGGCGGAGATCCTCGAAGCTCTAGCCGATGGACTACGGACCGGCATGGTCTGGTGCGCCAGAGGGTACTATAGGCGCCTGGCGCAGACGCTGATAGATGGCGGATGGGTCACAGCACGCGGGGACATCATCCGCCGGAGGAGTTAACCATAAGAGGTTAGTGATGTCTGATCTTAACCACACAGACGAGCGGATCTATAAGATGTATCCCCGTGGTTGGTGCCGAAGCCGGGATTTGAACCCGGACACCCGTGAGGGCGCTAGACCCTGAATCTAGTGCGTCTGCCAGTTCCGCCACTTCGGCCCTAGGCGATGTTGAAAGAACCCGTCAGCTTCGTTCACGTTTCGCTCAAGGTTTCGACGCACCGGCGAAGAGTACACCTCAACCTTTCGCTTATTGCTGCTTCGCTGAACAGCCTTTTTGAACATCCTCGAAAGCGATAAAAATACCCTGACCCTCGTTCGTCGTCACCCTGCGGCCTCGTGTAAGACCGGTTGAGCGTGCCAAGAGGTCAGCCCTCAAAGGAGTCGGATTATCCTGAATTCTCGTTACCCACGTCAAGCAACTGTCAGGGGCAGCTGCTCAATGTGCGATACGGGTGGTCGCCTGAGACGGAGCCCACTGTCTCGCTGCAGCTATGTCACGTGGATCGCCGCTGACGATGACGCGTTCGCGTACAAGTCCGGCGGCAGCCAGAAGCGAAGGCACGGCGATCCACGGGGCCTCATCGACCATTAAGACATCGAAGCGCACCCGGCCGAACAAAGGATCGCTCGCGACTCGCGTGGATGTGGCGGCAACAACTCGTCGATTCTGCAGGAAGGCCTGGCGGTTCGGATTCTCCTCGGCAAGCATCAGCTCACGAACCTTTTTCGTACCACCGAGTTTTGCGATGTGCTCCTTGAGTCCGTCAAACTCGGCTCGCATCCCTCTGGGAACGGCCGCCTCCGGAGCCAACTGCTGAATGTTCGTTTTGGCGACATCGAGTTCTTTGTTCAGTTGATCCATCTGAGCCTGATACAACGAGCAGTACTGTTTGAGGGACTCCGCATTCTTCCCCACCGCCTGCATCGTCAGACGTTGAAACAAGGGTAGGTTTTCGAACTCCTCGAGTGTCTTCCGGACATCGGCCATTCTCACTTGAAGATCTCGCACTTGTGTGACGAGGCGCCATTCCAACAGGCGGACTTCGTCCAGGTCTTGCTGTTTCGCTTCTTTCTGAGACAAAAACGGTGCGAGTTTTCGGAAGCGGTCGTACTTCTGTTTCAAGGAGGCCTTGTCACCCTGTGACTTGGCATAGAATTGATGCCTTTGCGCCTCGAACCCCAGTTCCTGAAGGTCGACGCCGCCGGCTTGCGAAGCAATCGGGAGTTCATACCGAGTGATCCACGTTTTGTGGTTCAGTCCGCCGGCCTTCATGGTACGCCCCACGATCCCTACAATCTCATCGCATGCCTGGTGATCGGGACTGATCAGGAGTATGCGTTTGTTGCCGCGAATGAGTTCCATCGCCAGACTAGCGAGCTTTTGACGGCGGAACGGCCGGTCATCCGACCACACAGCTGTGAAGACTGATGAGGCGGAGGGGAATGTTGCGACCTGATCTTCCTGCACCTGTAACAGCGACGCTAACCGCTCGGCCGACCCGAGGTGATATTGGTCCGGCTTCGCCAGCATTTCTTTCAGACGGAAGGTCGACATAGTGACCAGGCCGACCTGATCTGGAATGAGAGTGACAGAAGAAACTTCGGCTCCAAGGGCATCGACCAGCTGGACAAGTATGCTGTTCCCGGTCTGCTGGAGCACAATTCCTTCCGTCGTGTCCGCTTCGTTGGTGGGGACGATGGACACCGGAAGATCGGCGCATAGCGTGACCTCAGCGGGCACCATAAACTCGTACAGATGGAGATCGCCTGTTGTCTGCAGTAGGCGACCTTGCGACGCCACGACAGGAGCGTCCTGCTCTGTTTCAGACAGACGGACTTGCTCCGCTTCGAGCCGGCTGATCCACGATTCGATGAGGTCCGTTGCAGTCATCGGGACTGAGCTCAGCTGCATTTCACGGCGAGGAAGGGTCATAATAAATGCCCTTCGCGCTACCTGTCCACCATTGGGACCGAGAAGTTGCCCTTGTCTTCACGACCACATCTTGTCTAGAATGAGCGCCTTCTGTGGAGGAACCTGTGAAGGGCTTACGGTTTGAGCGGATCGCCAAAGGACGGCACTACAACGTGGTCTTCCATATCGGCAGCACCTACATACCCGTGAGTGACGAGACGGTAGAAGAACTCAAAGAGCAAAGCCTGCTCTCGACCGAACGATTTTTGGATGTCCTCATCGACCGGGTCGGCTATTCATCCTACCTGAAGGATCAGATCCGCAACGAACTCAAAGCGACGGGCGATCCCACCACGCAGATCACCGTCTTGCAAGGTGCCATCCGCGAGCTGTAAGGCACGGCTTCGTCGTTCGTGAATCGCACTCGGCGAGCACCGGCCCTATTCCTTCAATCCCCGACCTGCCCTTGCTGGAACAACTGGTTCATGATCTGATTCTTTTTCTCGGGATCGCGATAGTACTTCAGAGCTTTGGTGTAGTTTTCCATCGCGCTCTGGTGCTTGCCACGCAGGGCATAAATTTCAGCGATGCCGTGATAGGCCCGCGCATCTTCCTCATTGCATTTAAGCGCCCGGTTGAACATGTCCGTCGCTTCCTGAAGTCTATGCTTGCCTAATGCCAGCCACCCGAGCGCGGAATGGGCGGGGCCGCAGTCGGGATCTGCGTTGAGTGCGTCTTGATAACTCTTGTGCGCGAGGTCCAGGCGTCCCCGCACTTCGTAGAGTCCGCCCAGCGCGAAGTGGACTTCGGCATCCTGTGGGTTCAGGTTCAAGGCGGTCTTGTAGGATTGCACGGCCGGCTCCATCTTCCCCTGCTCTGCGAGAGCACAGGCGAGATTGGAATGTGCTGCCGAATCGTTGGGCGTGAGCTTCACCACCTCCCGGTATTCTTTGATCGCCATTTCCAGGCGCCCTTGATCTTGATACGCGACCCCTAGATTCATCCGTGCCGGCGCGTAGTCCGGGGCGAGTCGGACGGCTTCACGATACCCCTTGATCGCCATTTCAAGATGACCGGCACGTTCGTGAACCTGTGCCAGAAAGTAATGCGGATAGGCAGATTGGGGGAGTAACCGAGCGGCGTCCGAGTAGGGTCTCATGGATTGCTCCGAGTGACCAGATTGCGCCAGAAATATTCCCATGACCAAACAGCAGTAGCCATTGTCCGGATACCGATCGAGCAGATTCTCCACCCACGTTCTCACGGTCGCAATGTCTTTCGCCACGTCGAGGCAGAGCGCATGGGCTTTCCAGGCATCCGCAAACCGACCCTGCAAGAGATACACGACGTTTCGTGCGAAGAGAGGACGTGGATCCTTTGCCCCGTCCGGATCTCGGCTCCAATCCAACGACTCAGCGAACAAGGTGTCCCATGCTCCCACCACGATGGCGGCTTCACATTGTTGCTGATAGGTGCTCATGTCCGATGCGCGGATCTTACCGAGTCAGTGCGTCTTCGACATCAGGTGGTGTCGCCTGGATAGCTTCGCCGAGGAACGGAAATTTCTCGGCCAGCTGCTGCTTCATCTGCCAGGCAACCGTTCTGTACGACCAATGGCCCTTCACACCGGACCGGAGTTTGGCGATATACTCCGCTTCGGCGTAGTCCATCTTGAACAAACAGCGCACCTTGAAGCCGAACGGAATGGCGTAGAGTGAGGCTTCCTGATCCTTATTCTTGAGTGACTCGATATCCTGACGCACGGCATCCATCGCCTGTCGATACTCCTGATCCAGCCCCGCCTTAATAAGCAGCGGCGGCACGTCATAGCCGTGAAGAGTGGTGAAGTTTTGCTGGACTTGCTGGCATCGCCGATGGCGGTGCAGATCCCGCCAGGCGCCGATGTCCATCAGGATATCGAAGTTGAATGCATAGCCGCTGCGGAACTCCTTGACAAGTTCATCGTACGGCCCGCGCTGTCTCGTGGCGACTTCGATGGTCGACTGTTTCTCCTTCTCAGACCACTCTCTCACGACCTCGAGTATCTTCCGGTACGGGGCCTGCGACACGCGATAGAGGAGCGTCGTGACAATTTCGTCGAGCGGCTGATGTGGGTCAATCAGCTCGACCGACTCCACGGCACCCCACGTACCGGGTTGATCCAACCCTGTGCCGCGTAATGCTGCTTTGGCATGGCGGGCCAAATCGGAGTAGACCGCTTCTTGATAGGCGTTCTCTTTCGCATGCCGTGCCAATGTCGGAGCCAGAGGATCGTTCAATCCTGAGGCCTGACCACAGAGTTCGCCCCACAGATTCACCGGCGGCCGCTGGCAGGCCTCTTTCAAATCCTCACCGATCGCCCGCAGTTCCGGCAATTGCGACGACAACAGGCGCGTCATCTGTTTTTCCAAGGTCCGGATGCTGACGACTTGCCCTACGTTGGTCTTTGCCGCAAGAGGAAGCAGGTACCGGGTGACATCAAACGCGCGTGCCCCGATTGTCCTCTGATAATCGGCAGATTTCATGGACTCCGGACGTGGCTCCCGTTCAGAGAGGTATGCGCTCAAGGGATCGTGCAGCAATCGATAAATTTCAGACAGACTGCGGAGAATGCCTTCATAGAGAGCTTCCGTTTCGCTGCCTCGGATCTGGCCCGGCACAAACCACCTGCTCGAGGCAAAATTCTGATAGCGGCTCGATTTCGCCTGGCCGTCCCAGAGCGCCTCGTCCTCCAAGCGAATGGCGGCGAGTTCCGAGATGTCTTCAAAACAGATGATGACGTGGCCGAGATCGGCGATCGACGCATGACCGTAATCGAAGTAAAACTGCTCCCAGAACTTTTCCGAGGAATGTCCATGAACCCACCGGATGCTTTCTTCGATGGAATCGGGCGACCGGCTGTAGCGGGCCAGCGCATAAGCAGATTTCTCCGGGGGCATGGGAGCGATGGCCACGACTCGGCGACCTGATTGGTTTTGACTCATAAAAAGGCTTTCACATCGTATCGAACCATAGGTCGCGCACTATACCTCTCACGTCAACATGGCGCAAGTTGCCGGTCCGTTGACTTGCCTCGAAAGGCGCCGCTATAGTCCGCACGAACTGGGTTCTGTAACACACATCCTTGTATGGAGGTGACCAGATGTCCCTGATCAAGGGCATCAAAGGTGCCAAAGATCTGTTGCCGGACGAGACGCCCCGTTGGCGCCTCATCGAAGAGGCTGCCAGACGGTGGGCCCACCGCTATGGATTTCGTGAAATTCGCATTCCGATCTTTGAAGTGACTGCCTTGTTTGCACGGAGCATCGGCGCATCGACCGATATTGTCGAGAAGGAGATGTACACGTTCCAGGATCGGGACGGTACCTCGCTGACCCTTCGACCTGAAGGGACCGCCGGGACAGTTCGAGCCTATATTGAACACAATCGGTCCTCTCTCCCTGTTCCTCAGAAGTACTTTTATTTCGGGCCGATGTTTCGTCACGAGAGGCCTCAAGCAGGCCGGCTGCGGCAATTTCATCAGTTTGGCATCGAATCGCTTGGTATGGCTGACCCTCAGGCTGATGTGGAGGTCATTGCCCTCCTCTGGCGAATCCTGTCTGATCTCGATCTGCCAGATCTCACTTTGGAGATTAACAACCTCGGCTATGTCGCTGATCGAGACACCTATCGGCCCCACCTCGTGAGCTACCTCAAGCAGCATGAATCCGGCCTTTGTGCGAATTGCCGACATCGCATCGAAGCGAATCCTCTGCGCGTCCTTGACTGCAAAGTCCCTGAGTGTCGGGCGATTACAGAGACCGCTCCGCGGTTAACTGACTCCCTTTCTGAGGCAGCTCGTTCGTACTTCACACGAGTTTTATCCGGCCTTGATGTCGTGAAGATTCCCTACTCGTTGAATCATCGACTCGTTCGAGGTCTCGATTACTACAACCTCACCACCTTTGAGGTTACTGCAACTAACTTGGGGGCTCAGAATGCTGTAGGGGCCGGTGGACGGTACGATGGATTGGTTGAAACGCTCGGAGGGCCGTCTACCCCGGCTGTGGGTTTTGCCGTCGGTCTTGAAAGAGTGGCGATGTTGTTGCCTGAGTCCGCGGTCAAAAAGATTCCACATGCTGTGACTGTGTATGTCGCCGGCTTCGGCGGTGACGGTGCTGTGGCTGGCCTCACGGCTCTCGAAGAACTGCGTCTTGCCGGGCTCCAAGCCGTCTCCGATTTTCGATCCATCACCTTGAAGGCTCACTTACGACAAGCAGATCGTTTAGGCTGTCGGTTCACCCTCATCATCGGCGATGACGAAGTCGCAAAAGAGTCTGGTATTCTTCGCGATATGGAGACCAAGGTACAGTCTGATGTGAGCCTCTCCGCCCTAAGTCCTCAGATTCGCTCTCTCGTTTCCGCCTCCTGAAGCGCCCATTTTTCAGGTTGACTTTCTGCCGAGAACCACTTATTCTCCAGCGACATCATAAATATATAACTATATAAAATTAATCGTAAATTCCTGTGAATTCAAAGAAGATAGGTTTCCTCCTGGCTCTTCCCCCATCACACAGTAGTGCTGAGACTGTTCGCGGGCTTGCGCGCGCGGCCCTAGATGCCGGCCATGATGTCTATCTGTATCTGATTGACGAAGGCGTAAAGAACATCCACACCGAGCACTACCGAGGTCTCGCCCAAGCAGGGGCCCGCGTTTTTGCCTGTGCCTATGGGTGTCAACAACACCAGGTTCCAACGGCGACCATTGATCCGAAGATGTCACTCTGCGGCCTTGTCGTGCTATCTGGAATTATTGATGCCTGTGATCCGTTTTTGTCGTTTACCTGATTATCTGCACCATGGCAAAAAATATAGCCGTTGTTATTCAAGAAGATCCTCGAAAGACCCATAGGCCCGTCGAGGCCTTGCGTATTGCACTCGGTCTTGCGGCGGGATCTCATACGACAACGGTCGTTCTTCTTGGGGAAGCTGCTCGTCTTCTCTCGGAAGAGACTGACGACATCATCGACGTCGATATCCTCGAAAAGTATCTTCCCTCGATTGAACAGCTCGAAATCCCCGTTGTTCTGCAAGACAGACCAGACCAGATACCAGTTCGGGACGAATTCTCTGCCAGACGAGAAAATGACGAAACGATCAGCTCCTTTGTACGATCCATGGACTGTGCACTCGTTTTTTGATTCGGGAGTTTCTTCTATGCCGTCGCTCGTCTACGTTGTTCGTTCTCCGCTTCAGAGTCTGCACCATGCACTCCTCCCGGGGGACGGTTCCACAGTGGTGCTCTCGCTTGAAGATCCTCTTCTTCCAGGAAAAGTATTGCGTGCAGCGCCTGACACCCGATTAACAGAAGGGGAGCGGTTGTCCTATGAGCAGGTGTTGGCGATAGTCCTTGAGAGCAAGGTTGTGACTCTTTGACTCCGAAGTTTTGTAGTAAAGAAAATTCGTAGTCGTGGGAGTAGGAGTAGGAAAGTGAATAGGGAGTAGAAGTAGAATGTTATTGATGTGATTGACGAAATATAGACGTCTAGGGAAGGATAACCCTGTGGATTATTTCTTTATGGAAGAGGTGGAACCTGTGAAGAGTTTGGGAAGGGGAGCAGAATGCTGAGAGGGGTGTCTTCATAAGGCTCGACATGACCTTGTGTGACATGGTAGTCAGCGTCGGTTTTTGGTAGGTATGTAACGGATGAGAAGATGGTTATCCACAAGTGTGAATAATCCTGTGTATAAGGGTTGTGACAGGTTATGAGTATCGATGCCGTGTGGGAGGAAGCGCTGCAGTATATCCAAGAGAAGGTTCCAAAGCAGGTGTATGACACATGGTTCCTGCCAGTTCGTCTAGACCGGATTGAGAACTCGACGGCGCATATCGGAGTTCCGAACAAATTCTTTGGAGAATGGTTGAATACTCATTATGGATCCCTGCTGGCAGAAGCCATGACCACGGTTGGTGGGGGAGAGGTGATGACTGTTGCATTTGCCGTTCGTGAGAACGGAGCTCGGTCGGAGAGCGAATCCCAAGGCGTCAGGAACGAGCCTCGGAGCCCAACGCAGGGCAAGCCTCGACGGGGAATCCAGCTGAACCCAAAATATACATTTAAAAACTTCGTCGTTGGTGCGGGGAATCAATTTGCTCATGCAGCGTGCATGGCAGTGGCGGAACAGCCTGGACAGACCTATAACCCGCTCTTTATTTACGGTGGTGTGGGACTTGGAAAGACGCATCTTTTGAACGCCATAGGGAATCATGTGGCTGAAAAGAGCGATTTGCGCATTGTGTACCTGACCACGGAACAATTTACCAACGAGGTGATCAACTCCATCCGCTATGACAAGATGATGGATCTGCGGAAGCGCTATCGACATATCGATATGCTGATGATCGACGACATTCAGTTCTTGGTCGGAAAAGAACGGACACAGGAAGAGTTCTTTCACACCTTCAATGCCTTGTACGAAGGCCATAAACAGATCGTGCTCTCGAGCGACCGGTTTCCGAAGGACATGCCTGACATCGAAGAACGTCTGCGTTCCCGTTTCGAGTGGGGATTAATCGCCGATTTGCAACCTCCCGACGTCGAGACTCGGATCGCGATTCTGAGAAAAAAGTCGGAGGATGAGGGAGTCAAGTTACCGGAAGACGTGATCCAGTTCCTCTCCACGACGATGAAGAGCAATATCCGTGAGCTGGAAGGGAGTCTTGTCCGATTGGGCGCCTATGCGTCGTTGACGGGCCAAGTCATTACCCTAGATCTGGCCAAGAGCGTCCTCCGCGATCTGATCGGAGACAAGAAGAAGATCGTGACGATGGACGATATTCAAGAAGCAGTGTGTACCCAGTTCCATGTAAAACTGACCGAACTGAAATCGCGCCGGCGGAGTAAGACCCTCGTACATCCTCGGCAAATCGCGATGTATCTCTGTCGAGAGTTGACCGACGCATCGTATCCTGAAATTGGGCGACAATTCGGCGGCAAGGACCATACAACGATCATTCATGCCTGCCGTCAGGTTGCGAAGTCTAAGGAGAACGACACGACCTTGCATGCGACGATTGAAACACTGAAAGAGCAAATTCTTCGGAGCTAAGAATCGGGGAGAATGTTTCCATGAAGGTACGGATAGAGCGAGATGAATTGCTGACCGGGCTTCAACGGGTTCAAGGCGTCGTTGAGAAGCGGAACACGATGCCGATTCTATCGAACATCCTCTTTGAAGCAAAACAGGAGGGGATAGAAATCGTCGCGACCGACCTCGAGATCGGGGTGCGAGGCCTGTACAAGGCGACCGTCATCGAGACGGGAGGGGTTACCATTTCGGCCAGAAAGCTGTTCGAAATCATCAAGGAAGTGCCACCCGGCGAAGTTGAGCTCACGTCTGCCGACAACAACTGGACCACCATTCAAGCCGGGAAGAGCCAATTCAAAGTCGTGGGGTTGCCCAGTACGGAGTACCCGGCGTTGCCGGCGATCGAGCGTGAGGGATTGACGCCGCTTTCTGGAGACGGCCTGCTTGAATTGATCCGAAAGACACTCTTTGCCGCAGGAGATAATGATGCGCGGTATATCTTGAATGGGCTCCTTGTCACCCTTCTCGCCACGGATAGAAAAACGTCCCTTCGGTTAGTGGGCACGGACGGGCATCGTCTCGCCGTGTCAGAACAGGAAGTCGGAAAGACCGACACGAAGGGCGTCCCGCAGGAAATCAAGGCGATTATTCCGAAGAAGGCCGCACACGAAATCCGGCATCTCTTGGAAGAGGGAGGAGACAGCGAACCACTGATCGGTTTTACGAAGAACCTCATGATTTTTCGAAAAAGCGGCCTCCTGCTCACATCGCGATTGATGGAAGGCAACTATCCCAACTACCAACAGGTCATCCCGAAAGAGAACGGCAAGAAGATCAGCGTGAACCGGGCTGAACTGGAAAGCGCGCTGCGGCGAGTCTCGGTCTTATCGAAGGATAAAACCAGCGCGGTGAAAGTGTCGTTCGCGCCCGGCACGATGACCCTGTTTACCAGCAGTCCGGACTACGGGGAAGCCTCGGAAGATTTGCCTGTTCGATACGAGGGGGATGCGCTCAGCACGGGTTTTAACGCCCGCTATCTGTTGGAGGTCTTCAGTGTGATGGACGGGGAGAGCATCTCTATGCAGATGGAAACCCCTTTGAGTCCCTGTCTGATCCAGGAACCGGATAACCCTGGGTTTAAGTGTGTGGTGATGCCGATCAAGATCTGAAAGGTTCCGATAGCCGCCCGACCAACATGGACACCGAGAACTCTCTGTTCGCCTCACAGCCGACGAATCATGCGACCCTATGACGATTGAGTCAGGAAACGAATGACCACAGAAGACTCGCTTCAACCGAAATCGGACAGCTACAGCGCGGATCAGATCAAGGTCCTTGAGGGGCTCGATGCGGTGCGCAAGCGGCCCGCGATGTATATCGGGAGCACCAGCGTCGACGGACTTCACCACCTCGTGTATGAGGTCGTCGACAACAGTGTCGACGAACATATGGCGGGCTTCGGCCAGGCGATCGAGGTCACGATCCACATTGACGGTAGTCTGACGGTCATCGATAACGGAAGAGGTATTCCCACCGGCATGCACCCCACGCAAAAGAAATCCGCCGCCGAGGTGGCGCTGACGGTGCTTCATGCGGGAGGCAAGTTCGAGCAGGGCGCCTACACGGTTTCCGGTGGCCTCCACGGGGTCGGGATCTCCGTCGTGAATGCCTTATCAGAGTGGCTTGAGCTCGAAATCTGGCAGGACGGCCAGGTATTCGAACAACGGTATGAACGCGGCAAGCCAAACGCACCGCTCAATGCCACGGGCAAGACCAAGCGACGCGGCACCAAGGTTCGCTTCAGGCCGGACGGCCAAATCTTTGAGACGCTGGAATTCAGCTTTGACGTATTGGCTCAGCGCCTACGCGAGCTCGCTTTTTTGAACAAGGGCCTGGCCATCACTCTCAGGGACGAGCGGAAAGAACCGGCGAAAGAACAGGTGTTTCTTTACAAGGGCGGCATCGTGTCCTTCGTCGAGCATCTCAGCGAAGCCAAAACGCCGCTGCACAAGCCGATCTACGTGAAGGTAGAGAAGCCTGAAATGATTCTGGAGGTAGCGCTCCAGTACAACGACGGTTACGCCGAAAACCTATTTTCGTTCGCGAACAACATCAACACCAAGGAAGGCGGGACGCACTTGGTGGGGTTCAAGGCCGCCCTCACCAGGACGATCAACAACTACGCGAACGCGAACGATCTGCTTAAAAAAGAGACCGAATCGCTCACCGGCGACGATGTGCGGGAAGGGTTGACGGCGGTGGTCAGCGTCAAGGTCCGCAATCCCCAGTTTGAGGGGCAAACGAAAGCCAAGCTCGGGAACAGCGAGGTCAAGGGTGTGGTCGAGGCCGCGGTCAACGAGGCCTTGGGCAATTATTTTGAGGAAAACCCCACGGTCGCGAGAAAGATCATCGGCAAGGCCGTCGACGCGGCCCGTGCCCGCGAAGCCGCCCGGAAAGCCAAGGATCTGATCAGACGCAAGAGTGCGCTCGACGGCGGCTCGCTTCCCGGGAAATTAGCGGATTGTTCCGAGAAGGATCCGGCCTTGAGCGAACTCTACATCGTCGAGGGTGATTCAGCCGGCGGGTCTGCGAAGCAAGGGCGCGACCGAAAATTCCAGGCCATTTTGCCGCTGAAAGGAAAGATCTTGAACGTCGAGAAGGCGCGTTTCGACAAAATGCTCTCGAGTGACGAGATCAGGACGCTCATCATGGCTTTGGGGACCGGGATCGGCCGCAAGCGGGAAGAGGGCGACAAGTCGGAGAAAGATACCTTCGACATTGCGAAGGCGCGCTATCACAAGATCATTCTCATGACCGATGCCGACGTCGACGGGAGCCACATCCGGACCTTGCTCTTGACGTTCTTCTTCCGGCAAATGCCCGAGTTGATTGAGCGAGGCTATATCTACATCGCTCAGCCTCCGCTGTTCAAAGTCAAGAAGGGTAAGATCGAACGGTACCTCAAGGATGAGGGGTTGCTGAACGAGTACTTGGCCGATTTGGCGGTCGAAGACGTCGAACTGTACACGGAAGGGACTCAAGGGTATGTGACCGGCCGCCGGCTGTTGCCGATTTTGAAGAAACTGATCGCCTTCGAAACCTTGCTCGGTCGGTTGAATAAGAAGCCGCATGAAGCCGCGATGTTGAGAGGTTTTGTGGATGAACCAGGGCTCGATCGAGAGCTTCTCAAAGATCGAGAGGCCCTCAATCACGTCGTAGTGGGCGTAAAGAACTCGCTCCTCCTGGCGTTTCCGAAGTTGGAACCGATGTTCGAGATCGTTTCAGATGAAGAACATCAGTCGAATAAAGTCACGTGTCGGCTTCATGTCAACGGCATGACGCACAACATCGAAATCAACCACGACTTGGTGGGATCGGCCGACTTTCGAGAGCTTCAAAAGCTTGCGCCGTCCGTCGTCGGACTCGGACGGCCTCCCTATAGGCTGAAAACAAAGGGTCAGGAACGGCAGCTGGTTTCTACCGCTGAGACGGTGAGGACGATTCTTGAACTCGGGAAGCAAGGCCTCGGTATTCAACGGTACAAAGGGCTGGGTGAGATGAATCCTGGACAATTGTGGGAAACGACGATGGACCCGGAGAAACGCACCCTCTTGAAGGTCCAGCTGGAGGACGTGACCGGCGTCGATGAAATCTTCACCATTTTGATGGGGGACGAAGTCGAGCCGCGAAGAAATTTCATCCAGGAACATGCGCTCGAAGTGCGGAACTTGGACGTATAACGCTATTCGTTAATTGTGAATCGCCGGAGAGAGTCTTGATGAACTCTTACGTTCAGGTTTCACGAATGACGATTAACGGTTAACGGTTAACGATTCACGAGGGAAAATGCCTCCCGATGAACGTCTAGAACATATCGACATCGAAGACGAGATGCGCTCGTCGTACTTGAGCTACGCGATGAGCGTGATCGTGGGACGCGCGCTGCCCGACGTCCGCGACGGACTCAAACCCGTTCATCGCCGGATCTTGTTCGGTATGAATGAAATGGGCCTCGCCTCTAACCGTGCCTACCGGAAATCGGCCAAGATCGTCGGCGAAGTCATGGGGAACTATCATCCACACGGCAACATGCCCATCTACGACGCGCTCGTCCGGATGGCGCAAGATTTCAACATGCGCTATCCGCTCATCGACGGCCAAGGTAATTATGGGTCGATGGACGGCGACCCGCCGGCCGCCGAGCGCTATACCGAAGCGCGCATGACGAAACTGGCTGAAGAGATGTTGGCCGACATCGACAGGGAAACCGTCGATTTCGGGCCGAACTACGACGAATCAAGACAAGAACCCCTGGTCCTGCCGACTAGGGTGCCAAATCTGCTCATCAACGGTGCCGGCGGTATTGCTGTCGGCTACGCAACCAATATCCCGACGCACAACGTCGCTGAGATCATC